>CBFDBC010000044.1:0-20751 GCA_965602945.1 uncultured bacterium
ATACGGATCACGCCTTAGACCTGATCCCGCATTCTTGCTAGAATAAAAGAGGTTAAACGTTTACCTCGGCTCAGCCGTAAACAGGATGAATGAAACGTTCATGGAAGAGAATGAAATCATCTCCCGCTGCCTGAACGGCGACACCGAGGCGTTTGAAATGATCGTCATCCGATATCAGGAACCATTGATGGCGCTCTGCTGGAGCGTCCTCAGGAATCCAGAGGAAGCGCGGGACGCCACCCAGGACGCATTCGTCCAGGCATTGCGCCATCTGGACCGGTACGACCGGAGCCGGAGCCTCAAGAACTGGCTGTATTCCATCGCCTATCACCGGTGCCTGGACAAGATCCGTAAGGAGAAGTCCTTTCTGCTCTACATGAGGAAAAGTGCAGCCGTGGAGTTCCCTCATGGCGCGGTTGAGAACCAAGGTCCCGACCTGGATTTCTCGGAGGGCATCAACCGGCTGCTGGGCATGCTTCCGGACAGGGAACGGATCGCTCTGCTCCTGAAAGTGCGGGACGGTTACACCGCCGTCGAGATCGCCCAGGTCTTCGACTGCGCCGAAAGCACGGCGCGGGTATATCTGTTCAACGCCCGGCGCAAGCTCAGGAAATGGCTGAAGGAGAAATAGAATGTGTAGACTCTGCGAGGTCCTGTATGTGCTGGTTCCCATCCACCCCTTCCGGGGGTGGCTGCTTCGGAAGCACATGGCCGGGTGCCCACGCTGCAGCCGGGATCTTACCCTGACTGGCCCGGCCGCCCGCGCCGTGGCGGAGATCCCGCCCTGGATCAGGCTTGAATCCAGCCTATGGCCCCGGGTCAAGGCGGAGATCTCCGTTCCCCGATCCGAGCCGGGATCCGGAAAGATCCGGCCGGCGGGCCCCCCGGCTTTCATCCACTGGCGGTATGCCGTGGCCGCACTGAGCCTGGTGCTCTTCATCGCCGCCCATGTCCTGATCCAGCAGAGGCTCCCCGTCTCCTCCACTCCCGGGATGACCGCCGCGGCCCCGTCCAGCGTCACCGTGAACTTCGCCGAGGTTCAAGGGAAAAAGGCCCGCCACCATATCTACAAGACCTCATCCAGGTCCTACATCTGGTTTGTCCAGACCAAGGACAACGGAGGAGAATGATGCGCGCATACACGCACCTGTTACTAATGTCCGCCCTGATCTGTGGAACCGTGGCCCCGGCCGTGACCGCTCAGGATGTCATCATAGAAGCCCGTCTTTTCAAGGGATCACGGCAGGCCCAGGTCGCCGGCTCCGATGTCGTGGTTTCGTCCTTCGTCGATCCCCTGGTCGTGTCCAGTGATCCGGCCAGGATCCGTACGGAACAAGGGCAGATTGCAGCCATACGGGCCGAGCTCTTCGACATCTATCAACTCCGCAGCGTCAATCACATCATCACCAGCCGCTTTATCTGGGACGGGAAGAAGACAAACCTGGGGGGGACCATCACCCTGTCCGAACGGAACTATCCCATCGCCTTCTATCCGGAGCGGATCTCCCCGCAGGGATTGCGGCTCAGGGTCAAGGTCGACCGGACCGCCGAACAAGGCTCTCCGGGAGAAAAGGACGCCGGCCAGGCCTTACTGGACACGGAGATAGACCTCGAGTACAACTGGCCCGTGGTCCTGGGCTTCCCGGAGAACGGCCACGTGTATTTCCTCTCCGTCAGCCTGGCCAGAAGAAAGGTCGACCCCGGCAGCGAGCGCGTGGTACCCGGCAGCTTCGGCGGCGAAGGATACCTCCCCCCGCCGCTCCCGCTGCGGGAAGTGACACCCGAATACCCGGCCGCCCTCAAAGAGACGCTGACGGAGGGGACCGTCATCCTCAACCTCAGCATCGACACGCAGGGGCGCGTGGCCAAGGTCACCACACTGATATCCACTCATCCGGCGCTGGAGCGGTCCGCGCACACCGCATTGAAGGAGTGGCGCTACGAACCGGTCCTCAAGCAGGGACGCCCCATCCCGGCGGTGTTCGCCGTGGCCGTGGAGTTCCGGCTTAGGGAAGGCCCGGCCATCAAGGACATACCGGACCCGGAAAATCGGGACAGAGGATACCGGGCTCCCATGCTCCCCGCGCCACCCGTGCGCTGGTGACCCGAGAATAACGACATGGGACATCCGATCACTCTCCATCGCCGGCTGGCGGCCGTTCCACTCTTGATCGTGCTCCTGGCAGGCCCTGGCGGCACCCAGGATAGAACTCAGGACACCGGGCTCCAGTATGAGGTGGCAGTGACCCTCAAGCTCATCCAGGTTTATGTACTGGACAAGAGCGGCAAACCGGTAACGGACCTGAACATATCGGATTTTACGGTATTCGACGACGGCCAGCCGCGGACCGTCACCGAGTTCGAAAAACACCTGATTCCGGTCGTACCCGTCGAAGGAGCGGATGCGCTCGAGGAGATGCCCACAGACCCGGGCCTCGGAGGCCCGCCGCAGCTGCCCCGCAAGTTCTTCTTCCTTTTCGACCTGGCGCGCATGAAAGTCGATGGACTCAATGAATCGAAGAAGGCGGCCCTGAATTTCCTCGACACCCAGGTCCGGGCAACGGACGAGGTGGGGATCCTGGTCTTCTCCCTACTGCGGGGTATCGCCCTCCACGAATACATCAGCAGCGACCATGCCAAGGTCAGGGAGATCATATCGAATTTCAATGAGATGATCTGGGGCGGAGCGATCGACCCGTTCCAAAGGCAGTCCAGGAGCCGGGGCGACCTCACTCTGAGTGGTGAACAAGCTGAAGGAGAGGCGGGGATCAGGACAGGAGTGGGAGCCCGCAGCTACACGGCGCTGCCCGCATCCATCCGCACGGAACGAAACCCGGAAAGCGACGCCAAAGAACTCAAAGATTTCGACTTCATCGAAGAGATGGAGGAGCTGGCCAAAGCATTGGGCACGATCCCCGGATACAAGAACGTGGTGCTCTTCTCCGACGGATTCCCCCGGCAGCTTTATCAGGGAGACACGTTCATCCAGAAGAATATCAACGAGATGGCCAAGGAATTCGCCACGGCCTCGAGCCCGATCCATACCGTCAACACCGACGGCACGCGTCACTTCTATAAGACCGCGGACGAACGTGGTGACTCCATGCTGAGGAATCTCTCCAAGCTTTCCGGGGGCAAGTATTTTGGGGACGTCAAGCGCTACGAGAACATCAACCAGGAACTCCACACCATGACCGGAAACTACTACGTCCTGGGCTACTACACCAATGAGGTCGCGGACGGGAAATTCCACGAGCTCAAGGTCGAGGTGGAGCGCAAGGGCTGCAAGGTCATCGCCCAGCAGGGCTATCTCAATCCCAAACCCTTCCCCAAGCTCACGAAGTTCGAGAAACAGCTGCGGCTTTTCGACCTGGCCATGAGCGACAAGCCACAGTTCCAGGAACCCCTGCGCTTCTCAGCCGCGGCCCTGCCTTTCGCCGAGCCGGGCGGGCCCAACGTCGTGCTGCTCTCCCGGGTCCCGAAAGCGGGCCTGCAGGATGTCCTGGACGGAGAGATCGAGCTGGTGACCCTGATCTATGAGGAACACAACCTCATCCTCGACACCCAGCGCAGGACGATGGATGCCGACAGCGTGGATTCCCCCGAGTTCACCACATTCTCGGTCTCCGCCCTCCCTCCCGGTAAATACCACTGCCGGGTGGTCATCCGCAACCTGGAGAGCGGCCATGGAGCGGTGGCGGCCGCCGAGATCTCGATCCCCGAGGCACAGGAGTCCGAGATGAGACTGTATCCACCGTTCCTGTTCCTCCCCGGTCGCGATTCTCCCATCGTCCATATCGAGGAAAAGACAGGAAAACGAGACGAAAACACCCTTTTTCTGGACCGGATCTATCCCCTCCTGACCGAAGAATTCACACCGCTGGTACGGTCATTGTGTCCCGGATCCCAGAGGATCATGGCGATCTTCAGGACGGCAGCGGCCGGAGGCGTTCTGGAGGGGGCCGAATTCACCGCGAGTCTGAGGCGGGCCGAGTCCCCGGATTCGCTGCCGCTCCCAATCTCCATAATCGAGGCCGGGAAAGGCGAGGCCCTCGGATCCATGTTGGCAGAGCTGGACCTGCCGGCTCTGGAGCCGGGGGATTACACCCTGGAGATCGCAGCCCAAGACCAGACAACCGGAACGGCCGCAAGCGTCACACGTTTGCTGAGGGTGAAATGAGGCTACGGATTGGATACCCGGGATAGGACATTCGACATGCAAAAAAACGAAGCTGGACAACGGGGCAGGACAGCGATGTCGTCATTTTTCCTGATTTTGGCCCTCGTGTGCCTGGGAACCCGGGACGCACGGACATCCCCGGCAGGATCAGGCCAGGAAGGGCTCCAGCATGAGGTTTCGGTCACCCTGAAGCTGGTCCAGGTCTATGTCACCGATCGGCAGGGCCGTCCGGTGACCGACCTGAGCCGGGGGGATTTTGTCCTCTATGACAATGACGAGCGCCGGGACATCACCGATTTCGAGCGCCATCTCCTGCTCCCCCCGGACAGCACCCTCCCTTCAACTGAATCCGAGAGCGGAACGCTCTCTCCGGGACCGGTACGCCTGAACCGCAAATTTTTCATCCTCCTGGACATCGTGGGCAACGACGATGTGGGCGTCATCAAGTCCAAGCGCACCGCCCTGCACTTCCTCGACACACAGCTGCTGCCGGAGGATGAGGCGGCCGTACTCTCCTTTACTCCCACCACGGGCCTGAACCTGCTGACCTATCTGACCCGTGACCGCGGCAGGCTCCATGAGACCATCGAGAATGCCCAGGAGGTCCCGCCCGGGAAAACGCCCGTGGGTATGACCTGGGCCTCGGAGATGGCACGGTCCGAGGCGGGGGCCGGATTAGGCGATGAGGGCGAGGCGGTCGAAGCTCTGGGCCGGGATACGACGTTCATCGAACCTTCCCTGGCCCTTAAAGTCAGGACTGCCGCCTTCCTGCCCCTGGAGGTCAGCGAACTGGCTAAGGCGCTCAGGTACATCCCCGGCTACAAACACATCGTGTTCTTCTCGGGCGGGGGCCTGACCCAGCTGCAGCCCCTGTACGAACGTATGGGGCGTGAGCTGGCCTCCTCCAACTGCCTGGTGTATGCAGTAAATTCCCTGGGGAAGCGTGCCAATATCCGCGGGTCCCGGTTCATCGCAGACAACAACCTCAAGGCCCTGGCCTCCGTATCCGGCGGCCGCTATTTCGAAGATGTGGATGAATACGAGGCCATAGCGGACGACATCCAGGAAACCACCGGTAACTACTACGTGCTCGGGTATTACATCGACACAGCCTGGGACGGCGAATATCACTCCGTCGAGGTCGATCTCCGGAGGGAGGGCTGTGAGGTCCATGCCCAGGCCGGCTATTTTAATCCCAAACCCTATCAGCAGTTCTCAGAGCTGGAAAAACAGCTGCACCTCCTCGACCTGGCCCTGAGCCCCAATCCCTACCACCAGGAACCCCTCCGCTTCCCCCTTCTGCCCTTGAGCTGCTCACAATCCGGGCGGACCCATGTGATCCTGATGTCGCGCCTCCCTGTCGAGACGATCAAGGACCGGATCGCCGGCACGGCTGAACTGCTGACGCTGATCTACGACAAAAAACACACGCTCGTCTATTCCAACCGGGGCGAGATGATGTTCTCGGCCATTCCCGAGGACGTGCTGTTCCAGTACACGGTGGCGGAGCTCCCGCCAGGAGGATATCAGAGCCGGATGGTCATCCGGGATATGGATTCCGGGGAATCCGCGGTCGGCTCCGCCGCCTTCCAGGTTGCAGAGCCGGGGGCCCAGGAGCCGCATATGGACCCGCCTCTGGTGCTCGCCCCGGGGAACCGGGCCCGGTTCCTGCGACTGTCTCAGGAATCGCCGGAGGGCGAGGGAGCAGATACCCTGGCAGAATTCTACCCCTTCCTGTCCAACCGCTGGCTCCCGCTCATGGGGGACCTGTCCCGAGAGACACGCACCCTCATGGCCGTTGTCCGGAACAAAAACAACAACAACACGGCCGTGCCCCAGCCGGAGACCTGGCTGTCGGTTCTCATCAAGGACGAAGCCAGCGGCCGGGAATCACCGCTCTCATTCGAGGTTCTGGACTCGAAACAGGACGGGCTCACCGATATCCTGCTCCTGGAACTGTCCCTGCCCGGGCTGGAAGGCGGCCGGTACTCCCTGATCTTCACAGCCGAGGAGGGCAGCACCGGAGTCGTGTCCTCAGCCACTCGTGCTTTCTTTGTGCGGTGATCCGAAAAGCACCGCAATCCTAGAAAAGCACGCAAGCCCCTCCAAATCCATGCTGATTATTTGGCCAGTCCGGCAAGCTGATGAGGAAGCCGTCCGGAGGCGAGCGGGCATGGTTCCTCGAAGAGGAGAGCGAGCTGAGGAACAAGGTGATTTTGCTAGCTGGGGAAAATCACCGGGCTGACGTTTCAGTTTGCCGGACTAAACATAGTAGTCGTCATGTTTATGAGACGGCTTACGAAATACGCTGAAGAATTGACTTCTATGCCGGTTACTTTATATTAATAGGGGTGCCAACGATGAAAAAGACATGCCTCACAATCCTGTTGATCCTTCTGTGTGCTTCCCTGCTGTCGGCCCAGAGCCTCTACGAGCTGGCCCAGAAGGAGAAGGCTCGCCGCGCCAAATATAAGGGAAGGACCGCAAAAGTGGTGACCAACGCGGACCTCGGGAAGAGCGCCAGATCTCCGGCTGTAAGTGTGAGGTCCATCCAGCCGGCTCCCCAGAAGGCGAGCGCGCCACCTCCCACGAGGAGCACGTCCCCCCGCGTGACCATGGAGCGGGAGCCCGATGCCAAGCAGGACGTCCAGGAGGCACAGGGCACCAGCGCCCAGTATGCGTCCCGTGTGCTGCCTGAGACCCAGAATGTCACCAATCCGGGTCTGGCGGTCGGCCGCTCGGACGGCCAGTACGCCTACGTCAACCTCTACGGCTTCCTGGACCTGGAGATCACCGTCACCAACGGTCCCGGAGACGACCTCCTCGTGTTTGCCAGGCGCCAGGGACAGGGTGTCCCCAACATGCTGCAGAACTATGTTGTCTACGTCAAGCCGGAACGAGGAGATTGGGTGGGCATCGGTGCGGGAGGCGGCGTGGGTGGTGCGGAGCGGTTCGACCTGGGTGAGGTGAGAGAGACCACCGCCGTGCGCATCGTCTTCACCAACCCGAGGCGCCCCTCACAGGCCGGCGAATACCGCGTCGATGGGACCGAGACCCGGATGGGTATCGACGCGGTCGAGGCCCTGCACTGACCCCCCCCGGATACGTTCCCCACTTCCGTACTAAATACCGGATAATCTCAAGTCCCGGTCAAGTGCCGGATCAGAAATCCGGAGATCTTCTCCAGCATGATCTCAAAGTCCGCTTCCCGGGAATAGCGGTGGTCCGCCCCCTTTACGACCTCGAGCCTTCCCCGTTTATTTGGAACCTTTTTTGCCTCCCGTGCGTATACCTAAGTGATAACTTTTATGACATAAAAGAAATTGGAGGCAACCGCGTGACCAAATACCTGACCCGCAAGGAGGAGCTGATCCTGCTCACGGTCTTCCGGCTCGGAGATGCCGCCAGCCTGGTCAACGTCCGTGAACACCTGAAGCAGTCGACCGGGCACGGATGGTCCGTGGGCAACGTATATGTCCCGCTCGACCGCCTGAGCCGGATCGATCTCCTGGAAACTCGGATCGGCGAGCCGACCGCCCGACGAGGCGGTAAGGCCGTGAAGTATTATCTCCTTACCACCCGGGGCCGGAGGGCCCTCGCCGACCTGAAGAGGGTTCATGACACCCTTTGGGAAGGGCTGCCCGACCTGGCCCTGGAAGAGTGAGATCTTTCCAGAGAGATGAACCACACATTTCGACAACCACCGTGTGTCCCCCGCTGGATCCTGGGGCGGTTCCTGCCCGAATACGATCGCCCCTTCCTGGGAGGCGACTTCGACGAGATCTACAACAGCGTGTATAAAGAGCGGGGACGCCTGGCGGCCGATGCCTGGTACTGGCGGCAGCTGCTGAGCTCGCTGCCCCGGATCCTCGCCCATCCCCTTTTATGGAGTCTGATCATGTTTCAAAATTACCTGAAGACAACACTGAGGAACCTCAAAAAACACAAGGGTTACTCTTCTCTCAACCTTGCCGGCCTGTCCGTGGGCATGGCCTGCTTCATCCTCATCCTGCTGTTCATCCAATATGAGTTCCGGTATGAAAAGCATCATGTGAACGCACAGCGCATCTACCGCATCAACGTGGAGCAGGACCTGGGGGACCGCGTGTTCCGGGCCCGGTCCTCACCCGTCCCGCTCTCCGAGACTCTCGCCCGGGAACTCCCGGAAGTGGAGGAATTCACCCGGTTCTACTCCCCGGGTCGTGCCCTGGTTTCCCAGGGGGAACACAGCTTTTACGAGGACGAATTCGTCTTTGTCGATCCTGGGGTGCTCAGGATGTTCACCTTCCCCATGGTGTCAGGGGACCCGGAAAGAGCCCTCAACGACGCCCTCTCCGCCGTGATCACCGAGGAGATAGCGGAAAAATACTTCGGGAAAGAAGACCCCATGGGGAGGACGCTTACGGTTGATTTCGGGGAAACGTTCGATGTCACCGTGACAGGGATCATCAAAAATCATCCCCCTACCACCAACCTCATGCCGGACATCCTGCTCTCCTTCGTGACCATCGGGGAACTGATGCCAAACGCCAACAGCTTCCTCCAGAACTGGATCAGCCAGCAGATCCTTTCCTACGTCATGCTCCCGGAGAAGCATTCCATCCCTGAGATCGAATCAAAGATCATGGGGGTTTTCAGCCGCCATGTCCGCGAGGATGACCACAGGGTACTCAAGCTGGAGCAGCTGGCCAGGTCTCACCTCTATTCCGAGGCCGACGACACCGGGGACATCCGCACGCTGTACATCTTCCTGGCCTGCGGAATCCTGGTCCTTGTCACCGCCTGCATAAACTTCATGAACCTGTCCACCGCGCGCTCCACCAACCGCGCCAAGGAGGTCGGCCTGCGCAAGGTGGTGGGTGCTGCCCGGCAGCAGCTTATTCGCCAGTTCATGGGGGAGAGTGTGATCTATGCCGGCCTGGCACTGGTGCTGGCCCTGGCGCTCGTCCTTCCCGGCATCCCGCTCCTCAACCGTCTCACAGGCCAGTTCGTCGCCTTCGCCGACCTCGGCAGCCTTCCCACCATCCTGCTCCTCCTGGGCATCACGGCCCTGACCGGGATCGTCTCGGGGAGCTATCCGGCCCTGCTGCTGTCAGGGATGCGGCCGTCCACCGTCTTGAAGGGGGGCCGGGCGGCGGGAACAAGGGGAGCGCTCTTTCGCAAGATACTGGTCGTGGCCCAGTTCGGTATCTCCATCATCCTGATCATCTGCACCATGATCTTCGGGCGTCAGCTTCACTACATCCACAGCAAGGACCTGGGATTCCAGAAGGACCGGATCGTTGTTATCCGGGGCCAGACCGCAGAGGCGGCACGCAACCTCGAGCCGCTCAGGGCCGCTCTCATCGAGAATCCCCGCATCGGCGGCGTGTCCGGATCCCTGCAGCTCCCCAGCTCGATCGGCATGTACAACAACGTGACCTGGGAAGGAGCGACCCAGGATGAAATGGTTGAGATCATGCACAACCGGGTGGATTATGAATTCCTGGACACCTATGAGATCGAGCTCCTGGCGGGCCGCAATTTTTCCCCCGAATTCCCCACAGATGCCCGGGGAGCCGGGACCCCCCAAGCCCCAAGGTCCATCCTCCTCAACCAGGAGGCGGTCCGGAGGTTCGGCTGGACCGATCCGGTGGGCAAGAACGTCATCCAGGTCTATGGACAACAGAAGATCACCTATTCGGTCATCGGGGTCATCCAGGATTTCCATTTCTCCTCCCTCCGCAACCCGATCCGCCCCATGAACCTGTTCCTGAGCACGACCAACAACCGGAACATCTCCGTCAAGCTGCAGACCGAGGACATTCCCGGGACCCTGGCATTCATCGAGAGCACCTGGAAACGCCTGTACCCCCAGGTGCCTTTCGAACACTTCTTCCTCGACAGCGTGTTCGCGCGGCGCTACCGCTCGGAAGATAATCAGAGACGGCTGTTCGGCTACCTGAGCGGCCTGGCCGTGTTCATCGCATGCCTGGGGCTCTTCGGGCTGGCCGCCTATGCCGCCGAGCAGCGCACCAAGGAGATCGGCATCCGCAAGGTCCTGGGCGCCTCCCCGTCGGGGATCGTCATGCTCCTTTCCAGGGAGTTCACCCGATGGGTGCTGGCGGCCAACCTGCTGGCCTGGCCCGTGGCTTACTGGGCCATGGACCGCTGGCTGCAGGGTTTCGCCTACCGCATCCCCCTGCTGCCGCAGATCGGATGGTTCCTGCTGGCCGCGGTGCTGTCCATGCTGATCGCATGGCTGACCGTGGGCTTCCAGGCCGTCAGGGCCGCACTCGCCAACCCGATCAAGTCCCTGCGCTACGAGTAACCGGGCCTGACTCTTCAGCCTAGTTCCCGTTTCCCAAATCCGCGTATTCCCGTATAATGGCGGGCACGGAAGACGACCGTGCACGCAAAAAACCCGGCTCTGAACCTTTTCGATCCCCTGATCTCCCACTGGTTTGCCCGGGAGATCGGCCCTCCCACGGACATCCAGCAGAAGGCCTGGCCCCACATCTCGGCCGGCGAGCACGTGCTGATCAGCGCCCCCACCGGGAGCGGCAAGACCCTGACGGCCTTCCTGTGGGCCATAAACCAGCTGGTGACCGGGGTTTGGGAAAAAGACCAAACACACGTCCTCTATGTCTCGCCGCTCAAGGCACTGAACACCGACATCCGACACAACCTGCTCCACCCCCTCTCGGCCCTCGGGCAGGTGTTCGAAGAGCAGGGTCGCCCCTTCCCACAGGTCCGGGTTCAGACGCGGAGCGGGGACACTCCCCAGGCCGACCGGCGCCGCATGCTGCGCCACGCCCCGGAGATCCTCATAACGACACCGGAGAGCCTCAACCTCCTGCTCAGTTCTCAGGGAGGACGGAGCATCCTCGGAACCCTGTCGACCGTTATCCTGGACGAGATCCACACCGTGGTGAATTCCAAGCGGGGTGTCCACCTGATCACCGCGGTGGACCGCCTGGTCCCCTTGAGCGGAGAGTTCCAGCGCATCGCCATCTCCGCCACGGTCAAACCCATGCCCATCGTGGCGGAGTTCATCGGAGGCCTGAGCATGGAGGGAGAGGCTCACAGCCCGTCCTATGTGCCGCGTGATGTGACATTGATCCGGTCGGATGCGCCCAAGGCCTACAGCTTGAGCGTCCGATTCCCGGAGGAAAGCTCGGAGCCGCAGTATTCGGAGACATTCTGGAAGCCCCTGGTGCGTGAGTTCCGGGACATCATCAAGAAAAACCGCTCGACCCTCTTTTTCGCCAGGAGCCGGCGCCTCAGCGAGAGCGTCACGCTCAAGATCAACTCCGCCTCGGAGAGGCCCATAGCATATGCTCATCACGGCTCCCTGGCGAGGGAGCTGCGGCTGGAGGTGGAGAACAAGCTCAAATCCGGCGGCCTCAAGGCCATCGTGGCCACCAACTCCCTGGAGCTGGGCATCGACATCGGGGCTCTGGACGAGGTGGTCCTGATCCAGTCCCCTCCCTCGGTCTCTTCGGCCGTGCAGCGGGTGGGCCGGGCCGGGCACCGCGTGGGGGAAACCAGCCGGGGGACCTTCTACCCCACCTTCGACCAGGATTACGTGGTATCGGCCGTGCTCGCCCGGGCCGTGCTGGAAGGGGACATCGAGGAGGTCCGCCCCGTGGAAGGAGCTTTGGATGTCCTGGCTCAGGTCATCATCTCCATGACAGGTACCGCCACATGGGACATCGACTCTCTCTTCGCCCGGATCCGCACCAGCTGGCCCTACCGCAGCCTCAGCAGGGAACAGTTCGACCTGGTCCTCGACATGCTGGCCGGCCGTTATGCCGACACCCGCATCCGGGAGCTGAAACCGCGGCTCTCCATCGACAGGCTGGACAACACCGCGGCCGCCCGTAAGGGAGCCCTGCTGCAGCTCTACATCTCAGGAGGGACCATCCCGGACCGGGGCTACTACCATCTCAGGCACGAAGAGACGGGTGCCCTGATCGGCGAGCTCGATGAGGAGTTTGTGTGGGAGGCGACGGTGGGCCAGGCCTTCACCTTCGGCACCCAACACTGGAAGATCCGGCGCATAACACACAACGACGTTCTGGTGACCCAGGCGCAGCCCAAGACACTCGAGACCCCGTTCTGGAAGGCTGAGGCCTTCAACCGGGATTCCCACCTTTCCCGGAAGATCGGCGGATTCCTGGAGGAAGCGGACGCGCGTCTGGACGAGCCGGTCTGGCAGCGGGAGCTGCAGACCGAGTACCGCCTCGACCCGACGGCGGCCGTACACATCCTCGAGTACCTGAAGAAACAGAAACAGGAGACCGGGAGCCCGCTCCCCCACCGGCATCACGTGTTGATCGAACACATCCAGACTGGTCCGGGAGGCGTGCCCGGCAATCAGGTCGTGATACACACCTTCTGGGGAGGGCGGGTGAACCGGCCCTTCGCGCTGGCCCTGGACGCCGCCTGGGAGGAGCAGCACGGGCAGAGGCTCGAGATCTTCCCCGGGGATGACAGCATCGCCCTCCAGCTCCCGGATGCGGCCGGGGTGGAAGAACTCTTCGGTCTTGTCACTCCAGAAAATCTGGAGTCCTATCTCAGGAAGCGGCTGGAAAGCTCGGGATTCTTCGGGGCCCGGTTCCGCGAGAATGCCGGCCGGGCCCTGCTGATCACCAAGCGCAGACTCAACGAACGCATGCCCCTGTGGATGAACCGGCTGCGCTCTCAAAAGCTCCTGCAGTCGGTGATGAAGAGCACGGACTTCCCGATCCTGCTGGAGACCTGGCGCACATGCCTGCAGGACGAGTTCGACCTGGAAGCACTCCGGACCGTGCTCCGTGAGGTCGAGGCCGGCACCATCCGGATCGGCGAATGCACGACCTCCCACCCCAGTCCCATGGCACGGGGGCTCACCTGGGCGCAGATCAACCGGTATATGTACTCGGGAGACGAGCTCAGCTCGGACAGGGCCTCCCGGCTGCGGTCGGACCTGCTGCGGGAGGTGGTGTTCAGCCCGGGCTTGAGGCCCCAAGTCCCGGAACAGATCATCCGGGAGTTCGAGGCCAAACGGCAGCGCACACACCCCGGCTACGCCCCCTCCTCCGCCAGGGAAGTGGTGGACTGGGTCAAGGAACGGGTCCTCCTGCCGCGGCCGGAGTGGGACGCGCTGAAGGAAGCCATGAGCCGGGACAACATGGGGGACGAAGAATCCCGCATCGAGGAGTTCCTGGAGGAGGCCGGGACCAAGCTGATAGAGATGAAAATCCCGGAATCCGACTCTCCGCTGGTGTCTGCACTGGAGAGGCTCCCGGACATACTGAACAGCCTGTATGCCGGCGGTGAGATCACATGGGCCCCGCTCGCTCCTCAGGAAACATCCCCTATCCGACACAGCGAAGGACCTGAAGGCAAGGACCCGGTTTCAGGGGACGAAAGGGAAGTTCTCTTCACCTCCCTCCTGGGCGAATGGCTTCAGTTCTACGGGCCCCTCACCCCGGAGGAGATCGCCGGGCGTTTGGGTCTGGGAACGGGCCGCCTGCAGCTCGCCCTGGAGGATCTCAAAGACTCGGAGGTCCTGATCACAGGACGGCTCTCCGAGGGCAGCCGGATTGAATCTGTGTGTGATGCCGAAAACTTCGAGATCCTGCTGCGTTTGGCCCGGGCAGCCGCCGCACCTCAAGTCAAACCCAGGGATATCGGGGAGCTGCAGCCATTCCTGGCCAGGATCCAGGGGTTGACACCAGCGGAAGAAACGGACGGGCTGTCCCTCGCCCTGGAGCGCCTGGTGGGTTATCCGCTCCCCGCGGTTCTGTGGGAGGCGGAGGTCTTCCCGGCGCGTGTTCCGGATTACTCCGTGGACCGGCTGGATGCCGCACTGCGGAGGGGCAGCCTGCGCTGGCAGGGAGATCACGAACATCGTATCCGCTTCTTTTTCGAAGAAGATGCGGAGATCCTCCCACCCATCGTAGCCCAGGAGGCGGACGGGGAAGGCGGATCAGAGGAGGAAGGGCACCCGGCCGTGACATCGTTGTTTTCAGACCCAGCCGCGCGTTACGATTTCTCCGCTTTGCTGTCCACAGCCGGCAACGATGTCCCGCTCCTGGAGGAACTTCTCTGGCAGGGCGTCTGGCGGGGCCATGTCAGCAACGACACCTTCAGTGCCCTGCGCCGCGGGCTTCAGAACCGCTTCCGTGTGGCGGAAGCCGTAGAAAAACAGCGGCGGGCTATCCGCGCGCACGGACACAGGGAGCAGCGGCTTCACCTATCCCGCTGGAAAGAGACACAGGCCTATCCCGGGAACTGGTTCCTGCTGCCTTCACATCCGGCAGGAGCGGATGACGCGGATCTCATCGAGCGGGAGGAGCGGCACAAGGACCGCGCCCGGATCCTGCTCGACCGCTACGGGATTCTCTTCCGGGAGATCCTCTTCCGGGAGGCGCCCCTTTTCCGCTGGCCGGACGTGTTCCGGACCCTGCGGCTGATGGAGCTGTCGGGGGAAGTCCTGTCCGGCCTGTTCTACCTGGGCGTTCCCGGCCCCCAGTTCATGTCCCACGCGGCCTTCCGAATGTTCCAGCAGGAATCACCGGATGAGACGGTCTACTGGCTTAACGCCCAGGATCCCGCCTCCCTGTGCGGGGTGCCTCTGGAGGCGCTGCGGGGTTCGCTGCCCAAGCGCATCGAGGGCAACCATGTGGTCTTCCGGGGAAAAGATGTGGTCCTGATCTCGCAGCGGAAGGGAGGACAGCTGACGTTCCGGGTCCCCTCGGACGACCCCAGGCTGGACGAGTACATGAGTGTCCTGCGGCACCTTCTACACCGGGATTACTCCCCACGTCGCCGGCTCATCGTGAAGACCATCAACGACACACCAGCGCCGCAGAGCCCGTATCTGCCCGCCCTGAAGAAAATATTCGATATCGTGGCTGACATCAAACACGTTTCCCTGTACAGGAAGCCCTAGGAAGAACGACACAAAAAGATACCGGGAACAATCCTGGAGTTTTAGCGTATAATACATAGAGAGGAGACGTATGCCGCGGGACCTTTCCCAAAATCTGTCGATTATGTGAATAAACCCGGGGGGACCGTTGTAGAATAAAGGGGAACCCAAGGGTCTTTCCTCAAATTGGATTCGGAGGATCTTCCATGGAAGATGCAATAAAGAAAAAGAAACGTAAAAAGAGGCGCCGGAGGATTATATTTACGGTCGTGTTTTTGGCGGTCATCGCGGTCGCGGTCATCGGCGTGCGCATGAATAAACAGTCGACACCCGAAGACATGAAAGGCCCGATCTCCGCGGTAGAAATCGGCGGCGTCCTGGACCGCCTGACCGAGACGGGCACCATCGAGCTGGTGCGCTCGGTGGAGGTAAAATCCAAGATCTCGGGCAAGATCAAGCAGATCCTGGTGGAGGAGGGCGAGACGGTCAGGGCCAGCCAGCTCATGGCCATCGTGGAGCCGGACCCCAACCAGATCCTGCAGCTCTCCGGTAAACGGGCCGCGGTGGAGCGGGCCCACATCGAGTACCTGGAGAGGGAGAAGGAGTGGGAGCGCAACCAGTCGCTCTTCGAGAAGAAACTGATCGCCAAACAGGAGCTGGAAAAGATCGAAAACCTTTACCGCATCGCCCGCAACGCCTATAAACAGGCCCAGCTCGAGCAGCGGATCCTGGAGATGGAGATGTCGGAGGCTTCCTCCCAGGAAACGGCGGACCTGGACTCCACTGACATCGCTCAGCTGGACGATTTCCAGATCGTGGCACCCATCGCTGGGCTCGTCATCGCCCGCAACGTCGAGGTGGGCGAGATGGTGATCACGGGAATCTCCTCCTACATGGTGGGGAGCACCTTGTTCCAGATCGGGGATCCCAGCGAGATGATCGTTAAGTCTTCCATCAGCGAGGTGGACATGGGCCGGCTGCGCGAGGACCAGGAGGTCCGGATCGTGGCCGACAGCTACCCGGATGACTCCTATACGGGCCGGGTCAAGAGCATCGCCCCGGTGGGCATCATCAAGCAGGGCGAGAGCATCGTGACCTTCGAGACCGAGATCGAGATCCTGGACCCGGACATCCGGCTCCGCCAGGGCATGTCCTGCGACATCGACATCATCATGGACCTGCGGGAAAACGTGATGGTGCTGCCGGTGGAGGCCGTCCACGAGGTCATGCGCAAGGACATCGAAGGCGTGGAAACCTCGGAGGTCGACCATGTGCTGGCCTACAGATGGGCCGGCGAAGAATACGAGGAGGTGCGGGTCGAGATCGGGCTTCAGAGCAGCAACCGGCTGGAGGTCGTATCCGGCCTGACTGAGGGAGACGAGGTCTCCAGCGAAGCCGGCAAAAAACACAAGGAATTCCGCGACAAAGAAGCCAAAGCGGAAGCCGAAGCTAAAGCCAAAGCGGAGGCCGAAGTGCCAGCCAAGAAAGAGGCGGACCGATGAACGTCATCGAGCCGCTGTTCGTGGCCTTCTCGCAGCTGCGGGCCAACAAGATGCGCTCCTTCCTGACCATACTGGGCATCCTGATCGGAGTGGGTTCGGTGATGGGGGTGACCTCCATCGGCGAGGGCATGCGGCGCCAGCTCCTGTCCGAGTTTGAACAGATAGGCGGGAGCAAGCTCATCGTGGTGTCCCCACCGCGGCAGTGGGTGCGCAGAGACGGCCGCATGTTCCGGCGGTCCTGGGAAGAGCACCTGCTGGTGGAGGATATCCAGAAGATCTCGGATGAGTGCCCGCTCGTGGAGACGGTCATCCCCATGAACGCCGCAGGTGCCCAGCTCAAATACCAGAAGGCCAACGCCCAGGGAGACTTCTGGGGGGTCAACCCGGGCTTCTCCGAGGCCTGGGATTGGCCGGTGGAACAGGGCCGCTTCATCAACACGGGCGACCTCAAGATGTGGCGCAAGATCGCGGTCATCGGCTACAAGATCAAGCAGGATCTCTTCGGAGACGATCCGGCCGTGGGCAAGGAGATCAAGATCAACGGCCGGCGCTACGAGGTGGTGGGGGTCATGTCCGAGAAACGCATGTTCTTCCAAGACTGGGGGCAGCGGGTGTTCATCCCCTTCACCACGGCCGCCAAACGCATGATCGGCAGCGACTACCTGGACGTACTGTTCGTGTATGCCAGGACGGCGCGCGACGCTCCCGCGGCAGCCGAGGAGATCCGCAGAACCCTCCGGCGCTACAAGCAGCACGGAGATGAGTTCGAGATCGAGACGGCGGACGCCCAGATCCAGGACGTCAACCGGGTCTTCGGGATCATGAAGCTCGTGGTGGGCGGGATCGCCTTCGTGTCCCTGCTGGTGGGCGGGATCGGGATCATGAACATCATGCTGGTCTCGGTCACCGAGCGCACGCGTGAGATCGGGATCCGTAAGGCGGTGGGGGCGAGGCAGCAGACTATCCTGACACAGTTCCTGATCGAGTCGGCGTTCCTGTGCCTGTTCGGCGGGATCCTGGGCGTGCTCTTCGGGCTGGGCCTGGGCTTCGGCATCTCCAGCATCATCTCGGCACTCACCAACGAACCCTTCCCCAGCGTGATCTCGGTCCAGGCTACGGTGACGGCCCTGATATTTTCCGCTTCCTGGGGGATCATTTTCGGGGTGTTCCCGGCCTGGAAGGCCGCCAAGCTCCACCCGGTCGAGGCCCTCCGCTACGAGTAGGGATCGGAGAGACCGGGCCCCTCAAGCCTTACCAGAGCCGGAGGACCTTCCACCACAGCCCCCCGACTCCCAGCCAGATGAAAATATTCACGAGGCTGATGACAAATCCCAGCCGCCACCAGACCCCCATACTCACATAACCGGATCCGTAGAACACCGGGGCAGGGCCAGTCCCGTAATGGGTCATGCTGCTGAACAGGTTGCTGAAGAAGGCCAGCACCAGAGCTGCCAGCAGAGGAGGCGTCCCCACCGCGACGGACACCGCCAGGAAGGGGGCGTACATGGAGCTGACATGGGCGGTGTTACTGGCAAAGACGTAGTGGCTGTAGAAATAGACCAGGGACAATATCAAGAAGGCATAGACCCATCCGAGGCCTCCGACCTGAGCGCTGACCGTACGGCTGAACCAGGGGATAAAACCCAGCGTGTTCAAGTGGGCGGCCATCATGACCAGCGCCGCGAACCACACCAGGGTATCCCAGGCGGTCTTCTCGCTGAGAATGTCATCCCATGTCAGGACCCCGCTCACCAGCAGGACCCCCAGACCGGTCAGGGCCGCCGCCGTGCTGTGGAGCCCGAAACTCCTCCCGAAGATCCACAGCACGAGCAGGAGGAAAAAGGTGCCCAGCATGATCCCTTCGGCGGGCTTCATCCGGCCCATTTTCTTGAGCTCTCCCCGGGCCAGCTCAACCGCCTCCGGGGTACGGGTGATCTCGGGAGGATAGAGCCTGAAAATGAGGTAGGGGATCAGAATCAGGCTGGCTATGCCGGGGACCAGGGCCGCCAGTGCCCAGCGGCCCCAGGTGATCTCGATCCCCATGTCTCCAGCCAGTTCCGCCGCCAGGGGATTGGCGGCCATGGCGGTCAGGAACATGGCGCTCGAAACGACCGTAGCCTGGAACGAGGCCTGGATCAGGAAGGCCCCCAGTCTCCTGGACGTCCCCTTCCCGGGCTCGCTCCCGTAGACCCGGGCGATGGAGGTCAAAACCGGAAAGATCACCCCCGCGGCGCGGGCCGTGTTGCTCGGAATGGCGGGTGCCAGTGCCGCTTCGGTGGCCACCAGCCCGTAGGCCAGTCCCAGAGAACTCCGCCCCAGCAGGCGCATGAACAGGTAGGCGATGCGGGCGCCCAGCCCGGTCTTGATGAAGCCTCGGGAGATGAAGAAAGCGGTGACCAGCAGCCAGATGACGCTGTTCCCGAAGCCGCTCAACGACTGCGAGACCGTCAGCGTGCCGGTGAGGGCGGTCAGTGTGATCCCGATCACGGCCACGGCACCCATGGGAAGCGGCTTCAGCATGAGGCCCAGGATGGTGGCCAGGAAGATGGCCAGGAGGTGCCAGGCCTGCACGCTCACCCCGGCCGGCGGCGGAACAAGCCAGATTCCCGCACCCAGGGTCAATGGGAGAAGCGCAGCCGGCCACCTGCGATTCTTCCTCCCCTGTGCGGAATGCGGGGATGACGTCTTCGACTTCTTCCCAGTCATGATCTCTGAAGCTTTTCCCTGTCCCGGCCCGCCGGGTCCGGCCCTATTTTTCCTCATGCCGAAGCATTTTGCAAGCCTTCCGAACCTGTTCCAGAACTCGAACTGTAGAGTCAGAATACCAGGCGCTCGGTTTCTGGACGAAGCGGAAACATGCCCCTCCTCTCCACTCTAGATTTTGTTTCAGCCAGTCCGGTTGATTCAATCAGCCATGACTTTTTAGAGGAAATTTTGGATGAAGTAGAATATTTTTTTGACTTCAGGGAACATCAGCTTTAGATTCTATATAGAGGCATTTGTTATCTAAGCAGGATCGATATAAATTCCAAACCAAATGGACTCCTCTTGCGTATATATATGCAGCGAGAGGTTTATATACAAAGGCATATGCCAATAATCTAAATTCAGAGGAGGTTCTATGAGGCGTATCTTTATTGTGTTTGCTCTAGTGCTGCTGGTCTGCGGCTCCGCCCTGGCCCAGCAGCGAACCGGGAATATCTTCGGCACCGTCGTGGACGAGGCGGGAGTGGCGCTGCCCGGTGTCACGGTGATGTGTACATCCGAAATGACGGCGGACATGACCTTCATCACAACCGAACAGGGATCGTTCCGCTTCCTCTCTCTATCCCCCGGGAAGTACACTATAAAGGCCGGGCTGCAGGGTTTCGTCGAGACCACGCAGGCGGATATCGTCGTAGAGACGGGGAAGAACGTCACCCTCGAGCTGCAAATGTCGACCCAGCGCCTGGAGGAAGAGGTGACCGTCACGGCCGTGACCCCCACCGTGGACATGCGCAAGACCACGATCTCCTCCACTTTCTCCGTGGATGAGCTGCAGAGCCTGCCCACGGCCCGGGATCCCTGGGTCATCCTCCAGCTGGCCCCGGGTGTGGTCATGGACCGGGAGAACGTGGGAGGCTCGGCCTCGGGACAGCAGTCCAACTTCGTGTCCCGGGGAAGCGGGCGTGGTTCCACAAACTGGAACCTGGACGGCATCGACGCCACAGACCAGGTATCGACAGGGGCGTCATCCCAGTACTATGACTTCGACTCGTTCGAAGAGATCCAGATCCAGACTGCGGCCACGGATGTGACGGCCTTCACGGCCGGGGCTCAGATCAACCTGGTCACCAAGCGCGGATCTAACCGTTTCTCAGGCGGCGCCCGCATCTACTACACGGACGAAGCCTTTCAGGCCAACAATACCCCGGCCGATTTCGACCTGGAAGAGGACAAGGTCGTGAGTGTGGCGGACACCGGCCTCAATGTGGGCGGCCCCATAATCAGGGACAAGCTGTGGTTCTGGACCGGATTCGGGTACCAGGATATCCGCACCCTCGACGTGGTGGCAGCGGAGATCAACACCCAGATCTACAACTTCGAGCTCAAGTTGAACACGACGCTGGGCAAGCACCGCATCGAGACCTTCTTCAACTTCACGGACAATCCCAAGCAGGGCCGCGTGG
>CBFDBC010000045.1:0-20649 GCA_965602945.1 uncultured bacterium
CGTAGGCTCCCGCCTAAATGAGCTGCCCCTGAGGGAACCCGAAGGGACGGTAGAGATGTTTGAGCACGAAGGGGATGGGTCACCGGGATGCCTCCCTGGGCGGCTTACCTGAGGTTCAATGTGACCTGGTTTTCCGAATCGGAACACCGGATGCTGATCCACGTTATGTTCTTGAGCTGATCCGCATCCAGATACAGGGTACGGGTTCGGGGCTCTCCCCCTGCCTTGGAAAGATCCACGACGACCTTCTTGGGAGCGAGGTATCCCATGGAGCCAGTAGCCGCGTCCACGATCATCAAGGCCACAAAACCCGCGATGAATCCATACCAGAAGTATTCCCCCGTAAGGGGTTTATCCACGGACGCCGTTTCGCCCCATATGTACTCGGAGACCATCCCGGTTGGGATCCCTCCGATGATCAGGTTCCCGATGATGGATCTCCAGGGTGATTTCTTGCGGCTGATCGATATCTCATAAGGATCGTATCCCTCCATCTCGATGCGGATGAGGTGGGCCTGCTTACGCTTGAGGACCACCTCCATGGGGGTTTCACCTCTCTCTTTACCGTCCACGATAATCTTGGCTCCCATGGGACTGCTGGTGACCGGGATCTTCTGACCCCAATTCGAGGATATGGTGGCGCAGCCCTGAAAAAGGAACGCAGATGCGATAACGAATGCCAGGATGCTTCTTGCCTTCGGATGTAGGATCATGATTCCCTCGCAACAGGATTTCACTGAATTTATAACCAAGGCGGGAGAATAAATCAAGGCCTGATCCGAATAACTAATTTTATAGTTGACAAACTAAGGGTTTAGTTTTATATTGAATGCATCATGAAAGAATTGACCAAAGCCGAAGAGCAGATCATGCATGTCTTGTGGGAATTGGAGAGCGCCTTTGTGAAAGACATCATCCTGCATCTTCCTGATCCGAAGCCCGCCTATAACACGGTGTCCACCATCGTTCGGATTCTGGAGAGAAAGGGATTTGTCGATCACAAGGCGTATGGCAAGACATACGAATATTATCCCTTGGTGACCAAAGACGCCTACACCAAACTTTTCATGCACAATTTCGTACGAAAATACTTCAGCGACTCCTATCCCGAGATGGTGTCTTTTTTCGCGAAAGACAGGAAGCTCAGCGTCAGCGAACTGGAAGAGATCAAGACCATGATCACAAGGGAAATCCAAAAACAAAAGAGAAAAGACGATGGGTAGTTTTCTCCAATTCCTGCTTGAGTCGGCCGTGTGCCTGGCCCTGTTTTACGGATTTTACTGGCTGTTTCTCAAAAACGAGACATTTTTCGTTCTCAACCGGGTCTATCTGGTGATCGCCCTGATGCTCTCCATAATCATCCCCCTGACCAAAGTGACCTCCCCCCTGCTGACGCGCGAGGTCTCACCCCTCGTCCTGGAAAACATGACGCGTACACCCGAAACCGGATTCGCCCTGTCTCCGAGCCTGGTCCTGGGGGCGGCCTATGTCCTGGGGGCTCTCATTCTGAGTGCCAAGATCATCTCCCAACTCTGGCGGATCACCCGCACCATCCGGACCTGCCCCACACAGAGCTGCCGGGACTGCCGGTATGTGTTCATCAACGAAGACCTGCCGCCGTTTTCCTTTTTCGGGTATGTTTTTCTGAACCGGGATACCATCTCGCCCCATGACATGACACGCATCCTGGCCCATGAACGGGTTCACATAAAACAACGCCATTCCATGGATATCATCCTCATGGAACTGGTCACGATCCTGCAATGGTTCAATCCTTTTGTATGGCCGTACAAAAAATCTCTCAAAGAGACCCACGAATATCTGGCCGATAACGCAGTCATTGCGCAAGGCTGCAGCGCCGCAGGGTACCAGCTGCTGATCCTGGAGCAGCACGTGGGAGGAAAACTGGTCGAGCTCGCACACAATTTTCACCATTCCCAAATCAAAAGGAGAATAACCATGATGTCAAGAATCAAATCCAAGGGGACGGCGAAGCTCAAGCTGCTGCTGATCCTCCCGCTGGCAGCCTTCCTGGTGCTGGTGCTGGCCGAGCCGAAGGTCGTGGCTCAGGCCGGAGCTCCCGACGACGCCCTTTCCGCCTCCCCCACCGGACTCCCGGTAGATCACTCCGCTGTGCCGCAGGACAAGACGGACAAGCAGAAGAAGGAAGAGAAGATCAAGGCCGAGAAGGCCGAGCAAGCAAAGAAGACCATGGAGGTCAAGAAGGAGCAGCACGTCATCCAGGAGAAGATCAAGGAAGTGGAGGTCGCCATCAATGAGACCGATGATCCCAAAAAGCAGAAAAAGCTGAAAGCGATGCTGGAGGAGCTCTACGTCAAAGACCAGAAGATCAAGACCTACCTCAACGGAGAGAACGGGAACGGAGAAACCCTGGGCACCAAGTACGTCAAGGTGACGCCCGAGATGGTCGATGAGAAGATCAAGGTGCTCTCATTGGAGCTCAAGAAGACCGACGATCCCAAGAAAAAGCAGAAGCTCGAGACCGAACTGAAAGAACTCTACGTGATGAGGAAGAACCTGGAAAACGGCGAGGAGAAGTACGTCAAGGTTTCCGCGGAGAAACAGAAGAAGGAAAAAAAGAAAGACAACGACAAAAAAAAATAATCATCCATCCCCTCCAAGGAAAGACACGGGCCGGGGTGTAAAGCCCCGGCCCGAGCCCCTCGACGGCTAGCGCGTCCCGTAATTGTGCGCGGTCCTCTCCTCGTTGCGGTCCGTGGCCGGCGGCGGCTCGGGGGTCAGGGAGGCGATCTCGGCGTAAAGCGCAGGCGTTATTTCAAAGGCGGCCGCATCCAGACAGGCCTTCAGCTGCTCCAGGCTGCGGGAGCCGATGAGGGGGGCGGTCACGGCCGGATGGGCGGCAACCCAAGCAATTCCCAGTGTGGCGGGCGCCACCCCCTCCCGCCTGGCCAGATCGGAAAACCTCTCGGACGCCTCGTACATCCAGCCCGCCGCGTAACGGGTCATGTACATCTTGTTTTCGACCAGCCTTCCGGAATCCGGCCTGGATTCCCGGCCGTACTTCCCCGTCAACAATCCCCCGCCCAGCGGGCTGTAGGGGAAAACACCCAGCCCTTCGGCCTGAGCCTGAGGCAGGATCTCCACCTCGGCCTGGCGTTTGACCAGGTTGTACATGGGCTGGATGCAGGCGAACCGTGCCCATCCCTTCAGGTCCGAGAGGCCCAGGGCCTTGGCCACCTGCCAGGCCGCGAAGTTGCTGGCTCCCGTGTACAGGATTTTGCCCTGGCGCACCAGGTCGTCCAGAGTACCAAGGGTCTCTTCCAGCGGCGTGTGGTCGTCGAAGCGGTGGATGAAATAGACATCGATGCGGTCAGTCCCGAGGCGCCGCAGGCTGGCCTCCACGGCATTCTGGATGTGGAAGCGTGACGCCCCCCTGGCATTGATATCCCGGCCCGTGGGGAAGTAGGCCTTGGAGGCTATGACAACCTCGGAGCGGCACTCCCGGATGAGCCCCCCGAGGATCTCCTCGGCCCGGCCGGCCTGGTACACATCGGCGCAGTCGAAGAAGTTGATGCCCTGGTCGCGGCAGTATTTGAACAACTCGGCGGATGTCGACTCATCCGCGTCCCCGCCGAAAGACATGGTGCCGTAACACAGCTGCGAAACCTTGACCCCGGTCCGACCCAACATTGTATATTCCATGATGAGTCCTAATTACCAGTTTTATGAATCCACGTCAATCCAAATCCGCTGGAGATCGAAGTGTGTAAAAACCTATTTTAATGCTGGTTTTAGAGACATTGTGACGGAGGATCACTGAGAATTGTGCGGAAGCCGGCCGTTTTCAGTCCGAGCGCATGGGGTGGTGGGGGATCTTCCGCTCGGATAATCCGTACCCCCTCAGCAGCAAAAGCGTTCCCCTTTCAGGCGCATTGGGAGGTGGGAGGATTTTCCGCTCGGACCGAGTAGGCCGGGAAGAGAAGCGAGAAGAAGCCTCAGGGAGCACGGCCGATTTCACAAAAATATCGCTTGGATAACCCATACCCCCGCACTCAGCGAAAGGCTTTCTATTTTGGGCGCATTGGTGGGTGGGGGGGTCTTCGCCCAAAATAGAACGTCTTCGCTGCCACAATCCGGGCTTGACAAAATTCCCTCCACAAATATAGTGATAATACATTGTCGAGCCATGCGTCCTATCGATTTTCGCTGACGATATATTCCCTAAGAAAGGATTATCCATGTTTGTCTGGGCTTTTCACCGTGTGAGCGGCCTCCTTCTCATCGTGCTTTTGACCATCAAGTTTCTCACTGCCTTTTTTCTCATGACAAAGGGCCAGAAACCCGACTGGGCGCTGGTGCTGCACACCAACCCCCTGACCGACACGTTCCTGATCATAAGCGGCGTCTACCATGCTTTTTACGGCATCCGAACGGTGATCATGGACATGGGTTTCCGGAACGAGAAACTGCTCTTCCGGTTGTTCACCCTGCTGGGCGGGATCGTGAGCGCCCTGCTCCTCTTCCTGTACTTCACCAGAGACTACTAGATGATCAGTCACGATATTCTCATCGTCGGGGGGGGCCTGGCCGGCCTGTCCGCTGCTCTGTACAGCGATCCGGAGCTGGACGTGGCCGTCATCTCCAAGGTCCACCCCCTGCGCTCGCATTCGGTCGCGGCCCAGGGCGGAATCAACGCAGCGCTGGGGAACCATCCCGACGGCGGCGACGACAGCTGGGAAAAACACGCTTTCGACACGGTCAAGGGCAGCGACTACCTGGCCGACCAGAGCGCCTGCGAGCTCATGTGCCGGGAAGCGGTCGAACTCATGTACGAGATGGAGCACATGGGCGTACCCTTCAGCCGGTTCCCCGGATGTGTCATCGCCCAGCGGCCCTTCGGTGGGGCGGGATTCCCCCGCACCTGCTACGCCGCGGACAAGACCGGACAGGTCATCCTGCACACCCTGTTCGAGCAGTGCATCAAGAAAAAGGTCAGGTTCTACGACGAATGGCTGGTGACGGACCTGGTGCTGCGCGACGGACGCTGCCTGGGAGTTACGGCCTATGACCTCTCCTCCGGTGAGATCAATCCCATACGGGCGCGGGCGGTCCTCTTTGCCACCGGCGGCTACGGGCGCGTGTTCCTGCGTTCCACCAACGCCTTCATCAACCTGGGCAGCGGCATCGGCATGGCTTACAGGGCCGGGGTCCCCCTCAAGGACATGGAATTCGTCCAGTTTCATCCCACCTCCATGTTCGGGAAGAACATCCTGATAACGGAGGGGGCCCGGGGAGAGGGCGGCCACATGCTCAACAACCAGGGCAGGCGCTTCATGGAAGATTACGCGCCCTCGGCCATGGAACTGGCCCCCCGGGATATCGTGGCACGGGCCATCCAGACCGAGGTGGACCAGGGCCGCGGCTTCGAGAACCAGTACGTTCACCTGGACCTGAGGCACCTGGGAAGAGAGAAGATCGACAAAAGGCTGCCCAGCGTTCGCGACATCTGCATCCACTTCGGCGGCTTCAGCCCGGTCGAGACCCCGATCCCCATACAGCCCGCCCAGCACTATTCCATGGGCGGGATCGATGTGGATGAGAGCTGCGCCTCTCCGGTGGAAGGCTTCTTTGCCGCCGGGGAATGCGCCTGCGTGAGCGTGCACGGGGCCAACCGGCTGGGTGGCAACTCCCTCCTCGATGCCGCGGTCTTCGGAAAGATCGCGGGTGTGTCGGCCTCGCGTTACGTGGCCGGCTCACAGGAAGCGGCCAAAGCAGAGGAGGTCCTGCAGGCCGAGACCGGGAAGCGGCGGCAGAAGGTGGAGGGATTCCTCCGGAAAGACTCGGGACAGAACGTGTTCCAGCTCCTCAACCGGCTCAAGGAAGTCATGAGCGATAAGGTCGGCGTCTTCCGCAGCGAACAGGACCTGAGCGCGGCCCTGGAGGAGATCCGGACGCTGCGCGAGGACTTCAAGAGCTCCTACCTCCGTTCGCCCCACCTCTATTACTGTCAGGAGTTCGTCACTTTCTCGGAATTCGATTCCATGCTGGACATCGCGGAGGTCATCACGCTGGGGGCCCTGACCCGGCGGGAGACACGCGGTTCGCACTTCCGGACCGACTTCCCTAAGCGCAACGATCAGGAATGGCTCAAGCACACACTTGTGACCCCCCGTGACGGAAAACCGGAGCTCGAGTACCGGGAGGTCAAGATCGGCAAATACAAGCCCATGGAGCGGAAGTACTGAGATGAGATTCACATTCAAGATACTGCGTTTCGATCCGCTCAAGGACGAGAAGCCCTATTTCCAGGAATTCCAACACGAGCCCGGCCCCGCCGATACCGTGCTGGAGGCGCTCAAGGACATCCGGGACCAACAGGACCCCACCCTGGCTTTCCGGTACAGCTGCCGCGAAGCCGTGTGCGGCTCCTGTGCCCTGGTCATAAACGGAAAGGCGACCCTGGCCTGCCTCACGTCCATCAAGTCGCTGGAATCCCCCGAGATCATCATCGAGCCACTCCCCAACCTGGAGATCCAGAAGGACCTCTTTGTGGACATGAAGCCCTTCTGGGACGCTCTGGAGAGGATCGAGCCCTACATCATCAATCCCGAATCGACTCCCAAGGAGGGACACAAGATCGCGGAGGAGGAGATGGACCGGATCTACCAGTTCATCACCTGCATCCTGTGCGCCTGCTGCTACAGCGTCTGCCCCGTGGCCTCGAGGGACGGACGCTACTTGGGGCCCGCCGCCCTGGCCAAGCTCTGCCGGTTCGTCAAGGATCCCCGCGACCGGAGGCCGTATGCGTCCTGGGAGCGGTTCAACACCCAGGAAGGGGTCTGGGGATGCGACACCGTCTACGCCTGCAACGACGTCTGCCCCAAAGAAGTGCGGCCGGCCGACGGGATCCTGGCCCTGCGCCGGATGATGTTCGCCTCGGAAATGAAACGTCTCTTTAAAAGAATACCATGAAGATAAAACATTCACTCATCACGCGCCGCAACTTCCTGAACGGCCTCCTGGGAGGATGGGCCGCGGCCCTGATGGCTACCTTTGTAGTACCGGCCATCAAGTTCGTGTTCCCGCCCTACCGCGAGCCCGACGAGGTCATCCTGCCGTCTGCCGACTACGAGGACATGGAGCCGGGTTCGGTCCGGACGTTTCCCTGGGGAGCCAAGCCCGGAGCGCTTAAAAAGAACCAGGACGGCTCATACACGGCGTTTGTGGCGGTCTGCACGCACCTGGACTGCAACGTGAGCTGGAAGCCGGAGGAGCGAAAATTCTTCTGCGCCTGCCACGACGGCTGGTACGACGAGGAGGGCAACAACATCGCCGGGCCGCCGCCCACGCCCATGCGCCGCCTGGAGGCGACCGTGGAAGAGGAAAACCTCTTCATCCGCAAGCCGGGGGTCAAGCCCCAATGAGCGCCAGGAAAGTGCAGGCCTGGTTCGAGGACCGGCTGGGGCTGTCGGATATCTTCGGCTTCCTGACCAAGAAACCCATTCCTCAGCACAAACACACCATCTGGTACTACACGGGGAGCGCCATCCTTTTGTTCTTCGTGATCCAGGTGGTGACCGGCTTCATGCTGGCCTTCTACTACAAGCCCACCCTCGAGCAGGCCAACGCCAGCGTGGCCCGCATCGTCACCGAGGTGCCTATGGGATGGATCATGCGCTCCATCCACAGCTGGTCCGCCTCCTTCATGATCGCCCTGCTGTTCATCCATCTCCTGAGCATCTGGATCACCAAATCCTATCGGAAGCCGCGCGAGCTGACCTGGATGAGCGGGGTGCTCCTGATGGTCGTCTCTCTGGCGTTCGGATTCACCGGGTACCTGCTCCCCTGGGACGAGCTGTCGCTCTCGGCGACCAAGGTCGGGACCGACATCCCGCGCGCCATCCCGGTGGTGGGCCAGTGGGTCACCAGCCTGCTGCGCGGGGGCGAAGACGTGACCGGGGACACGCTGACGCGCTTCTTCTCGATCCACATCAGCATCCTGCCCGTGTTCGCGTTCCTGCTGCTGGCGGTGCACATCTTCCTCATCCAGAAACACGGCATCAGCTATCCCCTGGAGGCCGAGAAGCACAAGGACCAGGTCAGGACCATACCGTTCTGGCCGAATTTTGTGTACCGCGAGATGGTGGTGTGGCTTGTCCTCCTGGGCGTGTTCCTCACTGTGGCCATCCTGATGCCGCATCCGGTGGGGAACCAGGCCGACCTCATGGCCCCGGCCCCGGAAGGTATCAAACCCGAGTGGTACTTCCTGTTCCTCTTCCAGACCCTGAAGATCTTTCCGGCGCATGTCCTGGTCGTGACCGGGGAGACCCTGGCCGTCCTTCTCATCCTGTTTTTCGCGGTCCTGTTCTTTTTTCTGCCGCTCATCGACACCAAGCCGGAGGATAGGAGGGGGAGGATCATCACCTGCTCCGCCTATGTCCTTATCCTGTACGCCGTGATCATGAGCGTGTGGAGCCTGCTATGAGGATCTGCACACTGGTTCTGGTACTCTGTGCGGTGTTCCTGTGGCTGTCGACGCCCGGCCCGGCGGAGGCCTGGCCCACTCGAGGGCTTACGACCTTATCCCAGGAGGAAACAACCGCGGCTCCGGCAGAGACGGAAGCCCAGGAACTCGAGATGGAAGAGATCCATTCGGGCCCCAAGGATATACAGGAACGGATCGCCGCCTACGTGTTCCTGGGCTGGCTTTGGCTCTCCATCCTAGTGCTCATCTACGTCCTCCGCCTGAAGATCAAAGAGAGCGACCGTTTGAATAGCTTCGCTTATTTTGATACAGATAAAGAGACCCCGCGGCAAGGAACGTGATGGAAGCCGAGCGCAGGCGGTTCGATCCCCATATCACCTGGGCGGCCGACTACTGCAAGCACTGCTTCACCTGTGTCAACGTCTGTCCGGTCAAGAACCTGAAATTCGATGGGGACGAGATGACGTCCCTGCACAAGTGCATCCAGTGCCAGCTGTGCGAGAAATACTGCCCGGACTTTGCCCTGGAGGTGGAACCCAAACAGGCTGAGCCCGGGAAGGCCGGAAAAGCCGGGACTAAGGGCGCAGCGCGCAAAAGCACCTCCACATCCAAAAAAGGAAACAAGACTAAGACAGGGCCGCAGAAAACGGAGGCGGCGGCCAAAAAGTCGAAGCCGGGGGCAAAAGCATGAAGCGCCTGACCATGGGGAACGAGGCCGTCGCCCTGGGGGCCCTGGAGGCGGGGATGACCTTCTTCGCCGCCTACCCCATCACCCCGGCTTCGGAGATCATGCACATCCTGGCCGAGAAGGAGGGCGAGATCGCTTTTGTGCACGCCGAGGATGAGATCGCCTCCATCTACCTCGCGATCGGGGCCAGCCTGGCCGGCAGAAAGGCCATGACCTCGACCTCGGGTCCGGGCATGTCCCTCAAGCAGGAGGGGATCGGGCTGGCCCACATGATGGAGGTCCCCATGGTGGTGGTCAATGTGCAGCGCGTAGGCCCCAGCACCGGGATGCCCACGCTGCCGGCCCAGGGGGATATCATCCAGGCCCGGCACGGCAGCCACGGCGACTATTCCCCCATCGTGTTCTATCCCTGCACTATCGCCGAGTGCTACCGATACACCATCGAGGCCTTCAACGCGGCCGAGGAGTCCCGCAGCCCGGTGGTCCTGCTCCTGGACGGGTACCTGGCCCACCTGTCGGAGACGGTGGACCTGTCCCGGATCAAGCTCGACCTCAAAGCCCGGTCCTTGAAACCTCTGGGAACCGGGCACCGTCACTTCACGGGCCTGCTGGAAAAAGGCGGCATCCCCCAAACCAAGGACACGGCCTACTACCGGGAGTGGTACCAACGCACAAAGACCAAGATGCGGAAGACTGCTGACAGATACCGGTTCTACAACTACCTGGAAAATCCCGAATCCGACACGCTGCTCATCGCCTTCGGCATCACGGCCCGGGTCATCTCTCCCCTGAGGACACACTATTCGATCTTCAACCCCATCACGCTGTATCCGGTCCTGGAGGAAGAGCTGGCAGAGGCCGCAGCCAAGCATGACCGGATCATCGTGATCGAGATGAACGACGGACAGTACCGGGGCGAAGTGCAGAAGACGCTTATGCGCAAGGTCGAGGGCCTCCCCATCCTGGGCGGCACCATCCGCTTGAATGAGATCAAAGAGAAACTCGATGCACTATAAAGACTACGTGAAATGGGCCCGCATGCCCTCCACCTGGTGCGGCGGCTGCGCCATCGGCATCGTGTTCAAACAGCTGACCTTCACCTTGGCCAAGATGGGAGTGCCGCGCAAGAACCTGGTCGTGGTGTCGGGCATCGGATGCAGCGGACGGGCCGCCGGATACTTCAACGTGGACAGCGTGCACGCCGCGCACGGCCGGGCCATCCCGGTGGCCGAGGGCATCAAGCGGGGCAATCCCGATCTCAGGGTGATCGTGTTCAGCGGGGACGGCGACCTCGCAGGCATCGGAGGGAACCACCTCATCCACGCGGCGCGCAGGGACATCGACCTGACCGTCATCTGCATCGACAACGAGATCTACGGCATGACCGGCGGGCAGATGGCTCCCACCAGCAAACGGGGGGCCAAGACCCTGACCAGCCTGAAGGGCAGCGACTACTATCCGATCAACCTGCAGGGCCTGATCACCTCTGTGCCCCGCCACTTCTACGCGCGTGGGTCCGCCTTCCGGATCAACCACCTTCAGAAGTGCATGCAGCAGGCCCTGGAGTGGCCGGGTTTCGCGTTCATAGACGCCATCTCGTACTGCATCGAGAACCATGGGCGCAGGCTGGGATTCAAGAACTCCTTCGAGATGCTGGACAAGATCAGGGCGGACTACAGGATCAATCCCAAGCCGGAGGGACTTCTCCAGCCCAATGAACTGGGGGTTCTCAATAATGAAGGTTAGAGCAGGGAGACTCACGGACTGCCCCCGCGTCAACACGCTTATGGGAAAGCTGATCGACGAGATCTATGCCGGAGAATCCGAAAAGATCAGACGCATCCTCAAGGCCAACTACACCAAGGACGGCCTCAAGGAGATGTGCGGCGAGAAACAGACCCGGATGTTCGTGGTGACCGCCGACCGCAAGACCGTAGGCTTCCTCTTCGGATGGCTCTTCCACAACGTGTTCACAGTGTACTGGATCTATGTGGAAAAGCCGTACCGGGGAAAGGGAGCGGTCAATGCGCTGCTGGCCCATGCAGAGGAGGAGCTGTTCCGAAAGGGCTGTTACAAGATCGAGATGTACGCCTATGCGGAGAACAACCGCTTCCTCAATTTTAGTCAAAAGCTGGGATTTAAAAAGGGCGTGCTGATAAAAAAAAGCATGTTCGGGTTCAAGATCCGCAACATCTACAAATATATCGGGGAGTGCGGCCCCGAGGACAGGGTCAAGACCATCAAGATCATCGGCGAGGCAGGGCAGGGTGTCAAGCTCATGTCCTATACACTGGCTTCCATCCTGGCCAAGTTGGGGAACGAGGTGTCGCTGAACCTGGAATACGATTCGGCGGTGCGGAGCGGGACCATCAGCGCCGACCTGATCTACTCCGACGATCCCATCGACAATCCCATCATCGACGAGGCGGATGTCCTCATCAAATTTACCCGCACGCGCGACTGGTTCCCGGCCCGCGACCTGGTGATCGACGAGAGCCTGTGTGGGACCAAGAGCCTGGAGTGCAACATCCGGAGCAAGCAGGGCGCCAACTACGGGTTCCAGGACGTGGCCATCTCCAAGTTCGGCAGCAAGATCTACATCAACATGATCGCCCTGGGCCGCATCCTGCGCTACATCGGCGTCAACATCATGCTGCTCAACATCGAGGACCTGCTCCCGCCCCGATACGTGGAAAAGAACCTGGCCGCCATCAAGTACGGGTTCAACTTCCGCGACGATACCTAGGATTCAACATATTTCACGTGCAAAGGACCATCCCATGAGCGAACAGAAAACAGGTCGGGGCCTATACGTCTTCCCCGTGTTCTCATCCGTGCTGCTGGCGGCACATTTCTCACGCGTGGACCTGAAATGGATCGCGCTCCTGTGCCTGCTGTTTCCACTGATCCTTTGGATCAAGAGACGCCCGGCTCTCAGGATCTTCCAGCTCTACCTGCTGCTCGGTGTGGGGGTCTGGATCCAGCGGACACTGGTCCTGCGCGGCCTGCGCATCGAGGCGGGCGAACCATGGCTCAATCTGGTCCTTATCCTGGGAGGAGCGGCGCTCTTCACCCTGATCTCGGCACTTGTCCTGGAGAACAAGCGCATCAAGGAGAGGTATGTCCCCTGAGGCAACGGCCGGAGGGACGGGATACGGCCCGCCCCTGGCATCCTTTTTGGCCACGGGGACGCTGCTGAGCTTCATTCATTTCAAGGTCGATCCTCCCATGCTGCTCCTGGAGCGGTTCCTCCCCGGCACGGGGATGATCGAAGTGGCGTTTCTGTCCCTGTATGCCGCCTGGATCACCCATGCTTACCTCAAGGCCAGGACCACGGCCGGGCTGCGCTCCCGGATCTGGCTGCTCTTCTCAGCGGTCTTTTTCCTGCAGTTCGGGCTGGGATTGGCCGGCGTGGACCAGTGCCTGATGACGGGAAGGCTACATCTCCCCATACCGGCGCTGATCCTGGCCGGGCCCATTTTCCGCGGCGGAGGATTCTTCATGCCCATCCTCTTCGTCTCCACGGTCCTGCTGACCGGAGCGGCCTGGTGCAGCCACCTCTGCTACATCGGGAGCTGGGACAATGCGCTGGCACGGCGGAGCCGTGTACTGGACAATCCCCCCTGGTGGAAGGCGGCCCGGGGCAGCATCCTAATCGCAGCGATCCTGAGCCCCCTGGTCTTCCGCTGGACCGGCCTGGGAGGCGGCCCGGCCTTGGCCAAGGCCCTGGGATATGGACTCACGGGAGTCCTGGTTATGGTCCTGTTCTCCCGGCGCCGGGGCACCATGGTGCACTGCACGGTCTACTGCCCTGTCGGGCTGCTGGCTGACTGGATCGGGCGTCTCAATCCCTTCCGGGTGGGGTTCGACCCGGCCTGCGACGGATGCGGGGCCTGCAACCGCGCGTGCCGCTATAACGCGCTCACTGCCGGCGATATCGGCAGACGAAAGCCCGGGATCTCATGTACACTGTGCGGGGACTGCCTTCCCTCATGCCCGAAGAGTGCCCTGCACTATGCTTTGTTCAGGCTGGACCCGACCAAGGCCCGCACCGTGTTTGTGGTTACTGTCCTTGTTCTGCACGCCGTGTTCCTGGGTGTGGCGCGCATCTGAGGCTTCGATTCAGGTAGGCTCGACTAGTGTTTTTCCTTGGGATTGAATCCGATCCTGTCGAAGGGATTGCTCACGCTGGTGGTTATGTTACGCAGGTGCGAATTCACCCGCTTCAAGAAACGGATATACAAGGCCAGGGCCGCCGCATCACTCGAACGGATCGACGGATCCTTCTCCTGCACGACATCCCTCACGCGGTCGTCGCAGGTATCGTTTATCCAGGCGTATTTCTCCAGTAATTCCAGGGCCAGCACATCATCCCCTTCAATAAAGCACTTCTTGGTCTGGATGAAGTTATCCTCTACTCCCTCTTCCATACGAACCAGGTCCTCCTCGAACCGGCCTCCCGTCAGCCTTCCGGGGTGGTCGAGCGCCAGCTCCACCATGTTCTTGGTGTAGTCACCGATCCGTTCGATATCGATGATGATACTCACCAGCGCCAATCCACTGGAAAGACCGGTCGTTCCCCGGAGGACCAGGTGTTTGAAAACCATACGCCGGACCTCCCGCTCATAGGAGTTGACCTCCTTGTCCTTATCCTTGAGGCCGAGGTCGATCTCGCTGTCATCCCGGTTGCGCAAAGATTCACGGGCCTCACGGAACATTTCGAGCGTGATATCCAGCATATCATAGGATCGCTGATAGGCATGATCCATCAATGTGTCTTTCTTGAAGATCGCCATCCATTTTTTAAACATGCCAAACTCCTTCTATCTTAGCAGTGAAATGAAGAGTAGGGGAATGAGGAAGAACACCACAATGATATAGACAACGGGGATATATTTGTATTTCACAGAAATCCGTGCAAATTTTTCCGCAATCGTGATGGGGACGATCCTGAGTGGCCACCAAAACAGAATGCCCGAGACATTGAACAGAAGATGCGAAAAGGCCACTATGATCGCGGAGAGATTCCCGGTCACCAGGGCAGCCAGCATGGCCGTCACGGTTGTCCCGATGTTGGCCCCCAGGGTGTAAGGGAAGATCTGGGCCAACGTGAGCAGCCCGCCGGCTGCCATGGGGACCGCCAGGGATGTGGTGATGGAGCTGCTCTGGACCATGGCCGTGAGCATGAGTCCCACCAAAAATGCCCGGGCAGCGGTCTTGAACAGGTAGCGGTCGAACCAGGCCTCAGCCTTGGTCACGACCAGGACCTTCAAAGTCTTGACCATGCGGGTCAGAGCGAACAACAGGCAAAACAGGGCGATGATCAACAGGATCCAGGGATGGTCTCCGATAATGCCGCGCATCACTTCCACCAACGGTTTGGTCAAGGCCTTGACGGGGCTCAAGAAATCCAATCCGCCGATATTCTGGAAGTTCTCCCCCATATACGTCGCCCCCCGGCCCAGGAAATTCGTGAAGTACTGGAGGGGAAAAATGATCAGCACGGCTAGCACATTAAAAAAATCATGGATGAAAGCGGTAGATACGGCTCGTTCGTATTCGACCTTCCGGTTGATCTGCGTGATCGAGACCATCGTATTGGTGACGGATGTCCCGATGTTGGCGCCCATGATGATGGGTATGGCGTTGGTTACATTCAATGCCCCGCCCGCCACCAGACCCACCACGATGGAAGTCGTCGATGAGGAGGATTGGATGATCGATGTCGAGAGGATTCCGATAAACAGCCCCACCAGGGGATTGGTGGTAGTGGCGATCAGGGCCTCGGCCACGCCCTTGCCGAACATCTTGAGCGAGGTGCCCATAAGCTCCAGGCTGAACAGGAAAAGGTAAAGCGAAAGTACCAGAAACAGGAGATTGAACAGCGCAATATGGCGGGTGTAGAAGCGGCCTATGGCTTTCATGCCGAAGCTGTCCTTGCTATAAAAAAAAGCCGGGAAATCTTCCCCGAGTATCGTCTCAAGCCGCTTATATCACAAGCCCATAGAGCTGTCAAAATCCGTCTAAAAAAATTCTGAAACACGGGGGTGAGCCGGGGCAGGATTGTTATGCGGCTGGAAATACACTAAGATGATATTGGAATGAAAACTCCTCTCTCGGGGTACGACGCCCCGCCCTACCGGCCGCCCAACGAGGCGGGCAGCGCGCTCATCCGAGTGACGCGGGGCTGTCCCTGGAACCGCTGCACTTTCTGCTCCATGTACAAATCGGAGAAGTTCAAGGCGAAACCTCTGGATGAGGTCAAGGCGGACGTGATCGCGGCCCGCGAGATATTTGGCGCGGCACAAAGCATATTCCTGGGAGACAGCGACAGCCTGGTTCACAAGGACCTGCCCGAGATCGTGGCCTTCGTCCGGGAGGCATTCCCCGAGGCCCGGCGCGTCACGACCTATGCCAGGGCCAAGACCGTCGTGCGCCGCAGCCCGGATTTTTTGCGTAAAGTGCGCATAGCCGGACTCGACCGGCTGCACTTCGGGCTGGAATCCGGTGACCCCGTGGTGTTGGATCGTCTGTGCAAGGGCGCCACACCGGAGGACATGATCGAGGCGGCAGGGAAGGCCAAAACGGCGGGCTTCGAGGTCTCGTTCTACGTGTTGAGCGGGGCGGGAGGCGAGGACCGCTGGCGCGAGCACGCCGTGAACAGCGCCCGGGTTCTGAACGCGGCCGCGCCCCAGTACATACGCCTGCGCACGCTGACCGTCCTGTCCGGGACACCGCTGGATGAGGAACTGCGCGCCGGGAGGTTTGCCCTCACTCCGCCGTTCGAACGGCTCGCGGAAGTCCGGCGGTTCGTCGAAGATCTGGAGCTTTCCGGCTGTTTCCTGGCCAGTGACCACATGACCAACTACCTCTGGGACGGAGATACGGTCATCTACCGCGGCATCGCCGGGGAACTGCCGGAAGAAAAGGACCGCATGCTCCAGGTGGTGGACAGGGCGATGGCCAGGGTCAAGGACTCGGATTCGGAAATAAGGGACGCCAATCTCCTCTATCGGGAAGGCATCATCACCCGGCTGTAGGATCAGTCGAAGTCGAGGGAGCGGGTGTCGCCGTAGATGTGCTTCAACAGCAGCAGTGCCTTGGATGGGGGGATGTCCATGAACTCGATACCCACCTCGTAGAGCTCGTCTTCGTAGACCGGGGTGACCCATCGGACCTCGCCGTCCAGTTCGAGCACCTTCCGGGTCCGGGACAGGACCAGCCGGACGACCATGCGAGACCGGGCTTCGAGGGGGACATCGGTGAGGACACGCAGCCCTCCCGTGGAAATGTCCTGCGTCAGGACCTGGATCGATTCCTGGCCGTTGGGCAGAGGATGGCCGGAACGCAGCGAGAGTCCGACCTTGTTCTCCTCTTTGCGGCGAGGTTCTTTCCTGCGGTTATCCATACCCAATCGATCCTACTCCTCTTTAGTCGAATCCTGGTTGCGGAATATCGATTTCTATCCGTCTTCCTGGAAAAAAGAAGACAGCCAAGCGGGCCCGCGAGGCTCCATACACTCTATTTATACACCAATTCGGGCTAGAAATCCACAGGGAGGTTCTGCTATACCAGGTGAGACGGAATCGAACGGAGGAGTGGAAAGATTGAGAATAATCCGCAAAATGTTAAAGATCACGCTGATCCTTCTGGGTTCACTGGCCCTTCTGTTTGCACTCCTGGTGTTTATCATGCGTCCCCGCACACCGGCCGTCAAGGGCTCCGGAGGCAAACGGCTGCCCGACAGCGTCGCCTCCCTGGAGAAGGTAACTCTCGGAGGCGAGGACCAGTGGGTCCTGATCCGGGGACAGAACACGTCGGATCCCCTGCTGCTCTTCCTGCACGGCGGCCCGGGCATGCCCATGATGTATCTGGCCCATGCGTTCCAGCGCCACCTGGAGGACAGCTTCGTGTGCGTGCAGTGGGACCAGCGGGGCGCCGGCAAGTCGTTCCGGTCAGACTATCCCCCTGAGAACCTTTCGGTGGAACGGATCCTGTCCGATGCCCTGGAGCTCGTTCGGATGCTCCGGGCGCGCTTCGGACAGGACAAGATCTGGCTGGCCGGTCATTCATGGGGGAGCTATCTGGGGATACTCCTGGCACACCGCCATCCGGAGCTTTTCCACGCCTATGTCGGCATCGGCCAGGTGGTGGACGAGGCACGGGCCCGGGAGATCGCCGAGCGCTTCATCCGGAAACGGGCCATCGAGACCGACGACCAGGAGGCGCTGCTCGAGCTCAACACAAGCGGCGCTGCGGTCCATGAGAAATGGCTCTTCAAGTACGGCGGTGTGCTCTACGGGAAAACGGGCTATGGGCCCTTCATCTGGGCCGGGCTGAGGGCCCCGGAATACGGACTGTTCGACATCCCCAAAGTGGGCAAGGGTTCCTCCTTCTCCTCCCGGCACATGCGCTACGACGCCATCACGGGCCCTTTGATAGAACACGTGACGGAGGTTCGGATTCCCGTGTATTTCATCGCCGGCCGCCACGATTATACGACACCATCCGAACTGGTCGAGGAGTACGTTCGCGTGCTTAAGGCCCCCAGGAAGCGGCTGCTCTGGTTCGAGCGTTCCGCCCACTTCCCGTTCTTTTCCGAGCCCGAAGAATTCGCCCGCACCCTCGAATCTCTCCTGAGGGACGCCCCCTGATGAAGGAGTTTATGGAAAATATGATCTCGAACGAGATATGCAAAAAATGTGGTGGATGCTGTAGAAATTTCCCTTTTGTAGAATTATCAAAAAATGAGATCCTTTCGTTGGAACAGGCAACAGCATTACATGCTGATGTGTTTACCAACTCCAAAGGGGAAGGAGTCGAAGAATATTTCTTACAATTTCAGGCAAATGGAGACTGTTTTTTCTTAAACCAGCACAATGGCGGTTATTCTTGCGGCGCCTATGAGGCAAGGCCGGGAATATGTAAGAATTATCCGGCAAAACCCGGACAGAAAGAAGCCTGCTATAAAAATAGGGAAAAATCTCTGAGTAACGATCCCGGCTGACAATGTGCCGCACTTGACACCCACGCTGTCAGGGTGGCTCCTCGGGTAACGTCCTCCAGAGGAATGCAACGCTCAGGGACATAATGGAGTTTCAGATATTTAAAGGAGAGGACTATGACCAGAACCATCAAACCAAACGTGATCCTGCTCAGCCTGCTTCTGGCTGTATCGGGGCATCTCTCAGCACAAAAGATCGAGACCAAGGACGGCGTCAAGCTCATCCACAACAAAAAGGACGGGAAGTGGGGGAATAATCCCGAGCTGGCCATCGAGTTCGTCAGGAATATAGGGGAACTGGATTCGGACGACGACAATGTCCTGTTCCACCAACCGGCCGACATCGCGTTCGACAAGGCCGGCAACATCTACATACTCGACGCCGGGAACCAGCGCATCCAGAAGTTCGGCCCGGACGGCGCATATCTCGACACCATCGCGCGCCAGGGCGAGGGCCCGGGCGAGCTGCAGTTCCCGCTGTCCCTGGATATCGACGGCGAGGGATACCTCTATGTCCCGGATATGGGCAACCAGCGCATACAGGTCTACAAGCCCGATGGGATCGCCGACAGGGGCATCTCCATGAACCGCACCGCACTGGGCACGATCCGCGTCCACCCTGACGGCCGCATGCTGCAGGGAACCGGGGGCTTCATGATGATGGGCCCCGGTGGGAGGGATGAGGATGCCGACCCGCCTCCCCTGATCAAGGTCCGGAACCCGGAAGGCGAGGTGGTCAAGGAATTCGGGGAGCCCAAGGATTTCAAGGACATGATGGTCAACACCATGGGCAACCAGTACCAGTTCGCGATCGCACCGGACGGGCCCGTATACGTGGCCTTCAACTTCCAGAACCGGATCGACAAGTACACACCGGACGGAGAGCTGGTGTGGATGGCGGACCGGCCGCTGAACTATGACACGGACGCCCCCAAGACCAAGGGGAAGCGGAGCGCGAGCGGAGGAAACGTCAGCATCGAAATGCCCCAGATGAACCGGGCTTCTCAGGGCATCGCAGTGGACGGCAAGGGCCGTCTCTGGGTGGTGAACTTCGTGCGCCAGATCAAGGAAGAGGAACAGGTCGGCACACGTGTTGAAATGTCCATGAGCGACACCGGAAAACGCAGTACGAACTTAGCCTTCGAGGGCAACACCGACCTCACCAAGACCGACATGTACCGGCTGGAGGTCTATGACAACGACGGGGTACTGCTCACGGCCTTCCCCATCGACCACTTCGCCGATTCCATCCGCATCCATGACGACCGGATCTTCATCATGGACCGGATGCGGGGCGCCCAGTTCTACGAGTACAGCATCGTCGAAAAGTAACGGGGATTCGATCCCTTCGACCTGGAATCAGCAGAGGGACACTAAGTCAAGTCGGCCAGGGCCCGGTTGAGATGGGCCAGGCCCGCCCCGATCTCATCGGCATCCGCTCCGAACCCGATACGGAAGCAGCGCTCATCCATCTCGAAACAGCGGCCGGGTACGACAAAGGTCCGGTATTCCTCCGCCAGGCGGCGGTACAGGGCCTCGGGATCGACCTGCACGCGCGGATCCAGCCTGGGAAGGCACACGACACCCGCCTCGGGCCTCACCCACTCGAAGGCGGTCTGCTCTGCCATCCAACCCGCCACCACTTCTTGATTCCGTGCGATCCGCTCGCGGGCCCCGGCCAGGAACGGCTCGCTGTTCTCCAGCACCTCCTGGGCGATCTTCTCGCTCATGGCATTGTTGGCGATACTCACCTGCTCGCGGATGGCCAGGACCCGGTCCAGGATCTCCCGGTTACCGGTCACCAGCCAGCCGGTCCGGATCCCGGGAAGCCCGTAGCATTTGGACATGCTGGAGATGCTTACGACACGATCGCTCAGGCTCGCGGCCGACGGGAGCAGCGTGTCGGCGGACGCCATCTGCCGGTAGGTCTCATCGAACAGCAGGAATATCTCCCGTTCCTCCACCAGCTCTACGACCTCCCGGAGTTCTGCTTCCGTGATCATGGATCCGGTGGGATTGTTGGGGTGGGTCAGGCTCAACAGTCTGGTCTCGGGCCGCAGGAGGCGCTTCAATTCCTCCCAGTCGGGCCGGAAGCGGTCTTCGAAACGCAGGCTGAAGAGCGTCACGTCACATCCCAGCGAGCGCGGCACCTCGTACAGGGACGGGTAGTTGGGGTGTTCGACGACCATGTGGTCCCCGGGTTTGACCAGCGCCGAGACCACCGCAAAGTTGGCCTCGCTGGCGCCTGTGGTGACCACCACGTTGTCCTCCGACAGCCCGGGATACTGGCGGGCGATGACGGCCCGCAGCTCCGGTTTCCCCTTGTGATAGCCGTAGCGCAGCAGGACATCATCGAGGCCGACACCCAGATCGCTGACCGACAGTGTCTTTACGGCGCTCTCTCCGATGTCATAGTCGATCTCATACTGGTACTGGTCGAACCAGACCTCCAGGGCCATCCGTTTGAACCACATCAGCTCATCCTTTCAA
>CBFDBC010000046.1:0-20624 GCA_965602945.1 uncultured bacterium
CTGGCGTTCACCGACGACGACTGCCGGCCGGCCGCGGACTGGCTGGAAAAAGCGGATGCGTATTTCGACGATCCCGGAGTGGCAGGGCTCGAGGGCCTGATCCGCACGGATCGTCTCGGCCATCCCGGATACAGGAGCGTGAGCAACGAGAATTTCCGCGGCATCGGCTTCATGACGGCCAACCTGTTCCTGCGTCTCGAGGTCTTCAACACCCTGGGAGGATTCGATGAACGGTTCGACAATCCCCATTTCCGGGAAGACACGGACCTGGGCTGGCGGGCCCTGGAACACGGACAGATCCCGTTCGGATTCGATGTCCAGGTCTTTCACCCGGCCCACCTCAGAGACGAACAGCGGGAGTCCCGGAGCGAGAGGGACCGGTTTTTCGAAAAGGACGCCCTCCTGCTCAAGAAACACCCCCGCCGATTCAAGCAGCTCTTCCTGGCCGAGCCGGCCAACAAGACCGCTGCATACTGGGAGCATTTCCTGCGCGGGGGCCGAAAATATCAGATAGACATACCTCAGTTCTATCACGAGTATATGAGGAAAAAGCTTTCTGAAGGGACGGATCGGTCATGAACATCATTCTGAATTTTCTGCTGCGGCACAAATGGTTCACCTGGGTCTTTGGCTCCCTCTACTTCATCTCCACGGTCGTCTTTCACAAGCCGGTGGCCCAGCTCTCTCTGAGGATCGAACGGCAGGTCACGTACGCGTCCTATAATCGGGGATGGGGGCTGTTCGCACTCGCCGCCCTGACACTGGTGCTCGTGGCCGTCGTTTTCAGGATCATGAAGGGCAAAGACCGACTCTTCAAACTGCTCTTCCTCGCCCTGACCTTCGGCCTGATCGGAGCCACCCACTGGGCGGTCCTGGCCGTTAACCTGGAGTACATCCATGTCATGCAGTTCAGCCTCCTGGTATTCCCGCTCCTCGCCCTTACGCGCAGGTTCGGGGAGACCGTTTTCTGGATCGGCCTGCTGGGTGGCGTGGATGAGCTCTACCAGTACTATGTCGTCTGGTGGCCGCATCAGTCTTATTATGATTTCAATGACGTGATCCTGGACATCGCGGGCGGCGCCTTCATGGTTTTCCTCATCTACCTCTGGCTCAAAAAGGACGCGCTCTTCCCTCAGGGACACCTCCCCAAGGTCCGGTGGCTCAAGTCGCCCTCGGTATTTGCGGCAGCTGGCATCCTCGTGTTCTCACTCCTCGCCCATGCCGCCGGCGTGTTGAGCTTCTTTCCCAAGGCAGATAGGAGCCAGGAAAGCCAGGCCGCCATCCTGTTGAGCAGGGATCCGAAGGTCCCTCAGTTCTGGAGCGTATTCGAGAAGGGCAAGACCTATCACATCGTGGGCGCAGGGGAGTGGATGATCCTTCTGCTGCTCAGCACGGGTCTGTATTCACTCCTGGACTGGAGGCTGAGGACAGGACAACACGATTCCTCCAGGCAGGAGGACAACTGAACCATGCCGGAGAAAATGCCGGAAAGCGCTGACCTCCTCGCCTCGTCCAGGAGCTTTGCTGAGACAGGGCCGAAGCTATGGACCTCCCTCATTTTCCTTTATGCACTGTTCGTCTTCCTGCGCTTCCTCCAATCGCTCCTCCTCTCTGAACCGGCCGTGATCCCGGATGAGCTGGTCTATAAATCCATGGCCTACGGCTTCTACAAATGGCTGGACCCGTTTGTGCTGAGACCCGAGGCCGTGGGGGCCCCCACCAATGTCGGCTACGTTCTCTATCAGATCCTCATCGCTTTCATCTTTTTTTTCCGGGACAACTTCCTCGTGGCCGGAAAGCTGTTCAATGCCTTCCTGATCAATGCCACCCTCTTTCCCCTCTATGGGATCCTGAAGGACTTCGTGCCGCGCCGGGAGGCTGCCCTGGGCGCGGCCTCGGCGCTGCTGCTCCCCTCGTTCGGCTATTCCTCCTTCCTGATGGCCGAGAACCTGTACACCCCCCTTTTTGCGATCTGTGTCTACCTGATCTACAAGAGCTGCACGGGAGGCACTCGCCGCTTTGCTCTGCTCACCGCCGGCTGCCTGGTGCTCTGCTTCCTGACCAAACCGCATGCCCTTGTCCTCCTGGCCGCACTCCTTGTATGCGGAAGCTTCCTTGCCGCCTTCTCTGCCCTCAAGGTGAAGGACCGATCTTCGAGCCGGGAGGTCCTGCTGAACCTGGGAGCCGCCTCTGCAGTGCTGACCGCCTCCTTTGTGGCTTTCATCGGGATCTTCGGAGGGAGCGTCGGCCGGAGCGCTGGATTCAACCTGGCCGTTACCCGAGGGATCCTCTCCAGGGTCATCAGCGGATTCGGCAGCGAGGGGTATGTCTTCAGCGAGTTCCTGACCATGGCGGCGGCCCACCTGGGCAGCGTGTTGTTCCTCTTCCTACCGCCGCTCCTGCTGACCTTCTGGGGCTGGTCCCATGCGTTCAGGGAGCGGGATACGAAACGCCTCGCCTTTTCGAGTCTTGTCTTGTTCCTCCTGTTCGAGCTGTCGGCCCTGATCCTGATCACATCATTATTCTTCGCCCCCGAGGAGTCGTTTGTCCGCCTGCATGGGCGTTTCTACTCCATGGCTTTTCCCCTGCTGATCATCTCCTTCATGGCTTTCCGGAAGCAGGTCCGCTGGACCGGCGCACGCAAGATCCTCCTGCTTTCTCTCTCGTTCCTCGCCCTGCTCGCCCTCCTCCCAGGCTTCCCCGTCTTTTTCGCGAGCCCCGTCAAGTTCACCCTGGCCATCGATTTTCCGGAAGTGGCCTGGGCCGCGTTCCTTCCCAGGATCTTGGTGGCGACCGTGGTGTTCCTCTTCGGCTGGATGACGATCCAGCTGATCCGTAAAGATCGGACCGGCCTTTACTTGGGATTCTTCGTGCTTGTCGCCTTGCTCGCCAATGGTGCGGAGAGCTGGATCCTGGTCCGATTCTACGAACCGCAGAGGGCGGCCACCCGGCCGGCCCGAACATTCATCCGGGACACGATCCGGAACCCTGAATCCCGGGTGGCTGTGATCGATCCCGGAGAGATCCACAAATTTCTTGCGGTGTTCTGGCTACCCTACAACTTTACCTACGCCGCACGGCTGCCAGAACACACCACCCTGGGACGGGACAAGATCCCGGGCGAGACGGACTTTGTCGTGCTTTTTGGCGAGTACCCGCTCGATTTCCAGCCCCTCAAGGCCTTTCGAAGGGGGAGATGTCGGATTCTGCGCTTGGCCAGCCATGAGAACGTGATCCGGGACTTCATGGGCGTCACACTGGATGCCCCGGAATGGGGATGGACGGAAAAAGAATTCGCCTATTTCCCGGAGGAACGTTTCGAACGGCTCGTGCTCACCCTGAATGATTGGCAGCCTTATTATCCACGGGAACTCAAGATCCGCACGAGCCAGGGAAGCCAGCGGATCCGCCTAAGCCGCTCTCCGGATCCGATCATCCTCCCCTATTCCCGCTTCTATCGCTTCTCCGTGGACAGGACCTTCAACCCGCGGGAGCTGGGGATCAATCCGGAAGACGACCGCGAGCTGGGGATCAGCCTCCGGTCCGCCATGATCGAATTTCGGTAGCTGTCCCCCCCTCAGCCCTTCACACAAACTTCACGCAAGCGTACCGAGTGATTCACTCAACGTAAGAGCCTGTTGGATAATATCGGACTCTGGGATTAAGGCTTGTTTTTATGTAAGGCGTTTAATACTATCATCACGGGCACCGGGGTTCTGCCAGACGCTCAGTTTTGACGGCGGATATAGGTGAAACATAAACGCAAGAGGATTCTCCTCCTTTTTGGCTTGGGCATCGTCCTCCCGAGTCTGCTTTTAGGCTATTTCGCATTTCGTGGTTTTCGGAACGACCAGGCTCTTCTGGAAAGGGAGCGTCTCGAAGAGCACCAGCTGATCGCTGACCGAATCACAGCAGTCATCACCTCCAGCCTCCTCGATTGTGAACGCATGTTCCTTACTCTGCTCGCGGCGGAAGAAGAAGACGCGGCAGCCTTTTCTTCCTCACTGACAAAGCTGAAGCAGCAGGAGCCGCTGATCGAGGAGATCTTCTCGGTAGAAAACAGTCAATCCATTCGCTTTCCGAGCGTGGGCCAGTTGTTTCTTGAGGGTGAGGATGTCTCGTCTCCTTCGGCTTTTTCTCTCACTGGAGAAACGAGACGGATCATTCAGAGAGGAGAGGCCCTTGAGTTCCAGGAAAAAAACCATCCTCAAGCCCTTCGCGAGTACCGCCGGGCCTTGAGTAGGCTGTCCGAGCCTGCCGCTCGGGCTGATGTCCTGAGCAAGATAGCGAGGATTCAAAAAAAATCAGGGCGGAATCAGGAGGCCCTGACAACCTACAGGGCCCTGGCCGGAGATTACGGCCAAATCAAGATCAGGGATGGAGTCCCGTGGGGCCTGGCCGCCCGCTTTGAGATGGGGTTCCTGCAAGCCGCCGGCGATGATCCTGCTCAAGCTTATTCCGGATTCACACAGCTCTACAGGGACCTGCTCCAGGGGCAATGGGCTCTGGGCCGCGGACAGTTCGACTATTATGTTGAAAGGATACGCGGCCATATAGAGGAGATCCTATCACTTGAATCCAGCTCCAAAGATTCCCAATCTCTTGGGAAAGAATATTCAAAACTGGTGGATGAGGAGAAGACCAGAAGGATGGAGACGGAGCGGCGGATCGTTTTTAAGGCCTCTGCCGCAGCATACCTGGAACCTCCCTCAACAGGATGGGAAGGCAATCCTACGGGAGCCAGGAAGCGGTTTTTCTTCTCGATCGGGAGGCAGGAGTTTCTGGTATCCTGGTTAGGAAGGGTTGGCTCAACAGGGGAAAACTGGGGGCTCCTGATCGATCCAGGCGTCTTGAGATCCCCCATGATGGAGGAGGCCGTGGAGGAGGCTGTCTCTCCAGCTGACACGGCATGGATCGTGAGAAAAAGAGACGGAGATACTATCCTCTCATCCCCAGCCGCTCCGACCGGACCTCTTACGATCAGATCGGATTTTCCGGGCGGTTTTCCACCTTGGACCCTGGAATTCTATGGATCGGAATTTCGGTTTTTCGAGACGGTCATATCCTCGCGTAGAGGCATATATTTCTACATGTTCATCCTGATCGGAGGCATCCTCATCTTCGGGCTGATCTATTCCATTCGCACATTCACTCATGAGCTGGAGCTGTCACGGATGAAATCCGACTTCGTATCGACCGTCTCTCACGAATTCAAGAGCCCGCTGACCTCGATTCGCCAGATCGCGGAGATGCTGGTATCCGGCAGGGTACCTTCGGAGGACCGGCGTCAGAAATACTATGAGATCCTACTCCAGCAAAGCGAACGGCTGTCTTTGCTCATCGAGAATGTCCTCAGTTTTGCCAAGATGGAAGAGGGGAAGAAAAAATTCGTGTTTGCTCCAACGGACATCGAAGCCATGCTGCAGGACATCGTGTCAGAGGCGAGGGATCGTTTAGCGCATGCAGGATTCGGCATCGAGTTGGAGATCCCCAAGCAGCTCCCGGAAGTATCGGCCGATCACGCTGCCCTTTCGCAGTCCATCACCAACCTGCTCGACAATGCCGCCAAGTACTCCGGAGATTCCCGAAAGATCGAGGTCAAGGCCTCAGTGGAAGGCCCATTTATGGCCCTGAGTGTCAGAGACTTCGGCATGGGGATCTCAAAACATGAGCAGGAACGGGTTTTTGATCGATTCTACCGGGGCGGAGATGAACTGACGCGCACCATCAAAGGCAGTGGTCTGGGCCTCACTCTGGTCAAGCAGATCGTTGAGGCCCACAAAGGACTCGTCAAAATAGAGAGCCAACCAGAGAAGGGGAGCAAATTTTCGATCCTGCTCCCCCTGGAAAAAAAAGAGGATTAGAGATGGCAAAAATATTGATCATCGAGGACGAGGAAAGCATCCTGATGGCCCTGGAGGACAACCTCGGTATGGAGGGATACGACGTGTCTAGCGCAAGGGATGGTCTAGAGGGATTCACCAAAGCCCAGGAGCCAGGATGGGACCTGATCATCCTGGATATCATGCTCCCGCAGATGGACGGATTCGATGTATGTAAAAAACTCCGGGGAAATGGAATCAGAACCCCCATCCTGATGCTGACAGCCAAGAGCCAGGAAATCGACAAGGTCCTGGGCCTGGAGTTCGGGGCCGACGATTATGTCACCAAACCGTTTGGTTCTCGAGAACTCCTAGCCCGGATCAAGGCCCTCTTGAGACGGGCCGCCCCATCTATACAGGGATCAAAATCCTACCATTTCGGAGACATCGACGTAGACTTCGAGAGATATGAGGCCAAAAAGGCCGGGGCTCCCCTCTCCTTGACGGCCCTCGAATATTCCCTGCTACGTTATCTCCTCCGCCACAAGGGGAAGGTCCTGGACCGTGACTCCATCTTGGATGGCGTGTGGGGGAAGGAGGTCTACATCCAGCCGCGCACGGTGGACAAACACATCGCGCACCTGAGGAAAAAGATCGAAGACGATCCTGAGGAACCCCGGTTCATCATCGGGGTGCGGAGCGTGGGATACAAGTTTTCGGACAACATCGATGTCACCGAATCTTCATAGACCGGTAGCCAAGGCTTCATTCATGAGAATGGGGATACGCGTACATTACCTCCTGATGAAGAATCAAAGAGAGGAGGGACGACAATGAGGCGAATCCATAGGATTTGGGTATTTTCATTCATCCTGCTGATCACACTTATGGCAGGAGCACACCAACAGACGGGAGAGCAACTCTTCCAGTCCGGCATCTATGCCGAGGAGGTCGAAGGGGACCTGACCAAGGCGATCGAGATCTATTTGCGGGTCCTTGAAGAATTCCCGAACGAAAAGACGGTCGGCGCCAAGGCGCAGCTCCACCTGGGATACTGTTATGAAAAGCTCGGTCGGGCCGATGCCATCAAAGCGTATGAACGAGTGCTGGAGAAGTTCGGCGGTCAGTCCGAGCAGGTAGCGGCCGCCCGCGCGCGCCTCGCCATGCTCCAGGATCAGACACCCCAGGGGATCCACCGACGAAAACTGCTGGAAGGACCCGATGCCGGTCAGGCCGGGCGGATCTCACCGGACGGGACCAAAGTGTTGATCCGTCGAGAAATATTCGGCGGTGAAAACATCGGGATCTACGATCTCGGCAGCGGAAAGCTGGATTATATCACTCACAATGACTGGTCCAAAGGAGACCCGGGCGTCGGGGCAGCCAGCTGGTCTCCGGATGGAACGGAGATCGTTTTTAGGCAAACGGGTCCCGGAAACTCCGGACCGAGTGAGATCGTCGTCTCCGATTTGAAGGGCAAAGCCCGGATGATTCACCGCATCGAAGACAAAAGAGATGGCTTCCTCAGACCCATCGCTTGGCTGCCCAGGGGAGGCGGGATCCTGGGCATTTTCATACGCCCGGATAAGATTGCATCCCTGGGAGTTGTCCCTTTGGAAGGAAAAACGTACAGGCCGTTCTACACACTCAAGGGATCGGTCGAGCGGCGACGAGTCGCGGACCCATCGCCGGATGGACGTTTTGTCGTGTTTCAGGAGAAAGATAGCCAGGGTAGACACGACATCCATATCATTAGAATCGACGGCACCTTACGACAGGTGCTGAGCGATCATCCGGCAGATGAACAGGCCCCGCGCTGGTCCCCCGATGGGCGGCACATCGTGTTCAAGAGCCAGCGGCACGGCAGCTGGGCTCTGTGGGGTATGCCCGTCCGGGATGGGAATCCCACAGGCGAGGCTTTTTTTATCATGAAAGGAAATCCCGGCTTGGAGAACTGGATCCCAAAGGGCCTGGCGTTCCATGAAACCCTGATGGTGCAGGACATCTACACCGCCTCTTTCGATCCAGACAGCTTGGAAGTCACCGGCAAACCTCGGCAGATCGATTACACTCCCACGGGGGGGAACGTCTGTCCCATCTGGTCGCCTGACGGAAATCACCTGGCTTTCGTGGCCTTTGACAAGGCAAAGGATGAGAGCCGAGTGGTTATCGTTTCCGCTCAGGGGACCGACCCCCGCGAATACCCCAATCCCGCCCAAGAACAGGTGCCCCTGGCCATACACGACCTGTGCTGGCTTCCTGACGGGAGCGGAATCAGCCTATCGGATTATAACGGCCGCGGGAATCCTCAGGCCCTGCATCTGCTCAATCTCGAAACAGGGGCTTGGAAATCCTGGTCGATCCCTGTTTTGAGCTGGACCCGGACAGCATGGAATAAGGAAGGAACATCATTCCTGTACATCCGCAATGGCCAGGATAATCCGGGCATCATCGAGCGCAACGCGGAAACAGGGGCCGAGCGTTACGTACTGAAGCAAGGGGGGGTCAAACGCGGGCTCAAATTCTCGCGTGACTACTCGCAGCTGGCGTTTACAATAGGTAACACCCGCACCGCTCTGCTCGATATGGAAACCGGGAAACACCGGATCCTGACATCCGAGCACCGCGGCGGACTGACTTGGTCCCCCGATGGGAGATATCTCATCTGCACGGGGAATCGTGACAAGCTCTGGTTCCCGACGGGGTTGTTCATCCTTTCGGCGACCGATGGATCGGCCCGGAGGCTCGACCTGGAATTCCCAGAGGGATACAACTTCTTCGATCCCACCTGGTCACCCGATGGGAAGCAGATCGCGTTCATGGCGCAGTCCATGAAGACCGAACTCTTCCTGATGAAGAACATCATCCCTGAGAGCCTCAAAAAGTAGAGCCTTCCCCAGGGATGAGGGGGCACCCGGATCGTGGCAGGCTGTCCCCTTCCCCTCTTCCCTTCATAAACACATCACGTTATCTTCACACTTCCATAACACTAGGAGGCTTACGGCCGCGTATGCTGTTTGTGCGGGAATCAAAAAGGTGGGGCTTTAAACCACACTATCAGTGAATCTTCAGCGCTTCTCTTCAGGCTCAATCCTGTTTCCTGTCCTCTTCAGACGCCGGCCGGGCATGGGCAGATCGGAGAAAAGCGTATATAATAGTGCGTTCATACCATGAAAAAAGAAGTCATCAGACTCAGGGGCGTCCGGGTCCACAACCTCAAGGGCATCGACCTGGACATCCCACTGAACCGGCAGATCATCGTTACCGGGGTGTCAGGATCGGGAAAATCTTCTCTGGCCTTCGACACTCTGTATGCCGAGGGGCAGCGGCGCTTCATCGAGTCGCTTTCGGCCTATGCCCGCCAGTTCATGGAACGGATGGACAAGCCGGATGCCGACAGTATCGAGGGCATAACCCCGGCCATCGCCATCCAGCAGAAGGCGGTGACCAAGAATCCCCGTTCCACGGTGGCCACGGTGACGGAGATCTATGATTTCCTGCGCGTGCTCTATGCCCGGATCGGCACCATCCACTGCCTGCAGTGCGGGAAGCCCGTGCTGCGCGACACGATCGACGCCATGGTGGAGGCACTCTTCGAGCTGCCGCCCGAGGCGAAGGCCACCATATCCTTTGCCTGGCCCCTGGAGCGGGGCCTGGATGAGCTGCGCCGGGAAGGGTTCCACCGTGTGGTGCAGGACGGCGCCCTCGTCGAGCTCGAGTCCGCCGCGCTGGATGGGCTCGATGCGGTCGACGTGTTCATGGACAGCCTGGCCCTTGACCGCGAGGAGCGCGAGCGCCTGGTCGACTCACTGGAGACGGCCCTCAAGCGGGGGGATGGGCGCCTTAAGGTCCGGACCGATGTGGGCCGGGAATTCCTCTTCTCCGAAAGGCTTGAGTGCAAATCCTGCCGCATCATATATGAGGATCCGATCCCCAACCAATTTTCCTTTAACAGCCCCCAGGGCGCCTGCCCTGCCTGCCACGGATTCGGGGACCTGGCGGTCTTCGACGAGGACAAGATCGTCCCGGACCCGGGTAAGTCGCTGGAGGATGGGGCCGTCGAGCCCTGGACCAAGCCGTCCTCCCGGAGGAGGCTGCGCAAGCTGCTGGAGCTGGCCCTGGCGCGCGGGATCCCCACCGACATCCCCTTCAGGGAGCTGACCGGGGAGCAGCGCGATTTTATCTTTCACGGCGAGGGTTCCTACCGGGGGGTCATGGGTTTCTTCGACCGCCTGCAGAAAAAGAAGTACAAAGTCCAGGTCCGGGTGTTCCTGGCCCGCTACCGGAAGTATGTCCCCTGCCCGGACTGCGGGCAAACCCGCCTCAATCCCCTGGCCCGCAGCATCCTGATCGAGGGGCTGCACGTCGGCGAGGTGGTGAGGAAGACGGTCAAGGAGGCCGACGTTTTCTTTGCTGCTCTGAAGCTCACGCCCTTCCAGAAGATGGTGGCGGAAAAGCTGCTGCATGAGATATCAAGCCGGCTCAGGTTTTTGCTGGAGGTGGGACTCGATTACATCACCCTGGATCGAATGACCTTCACCCTCTCGGGAGGTGAGGCCCAGCGTATCAACCTGGCCGCCGCGCTCAGTTCCTCTCTGGTGGGGACGCTGTTCGTCCTGGACGAACCCAGCATCGGCCTGCACGCCCGGGACAACCACCGCTTGATCGAGATCCTCCGGTCGCTCAAGGACGTCGGCAACACGGTGATGGTGGTGGAACACGACCCGGAGATCATCCGCTCGGCCGACTATCTCATCGACCTGGGACCCTGGGCAGGCGAGCACGGGGGGGAGGTCATGTTCAGCGGGGAAATGCGGGATTTCCTCAAGGCACCCGATTCTTTGACCGCCCGCTACATTCGGGGGGAACGAACCATCCCGATCCCGGAACGCCGCCGAAAATCCCGAAGTTCCATTTCCATCAAAGGTGCACACAAACACAACCTCAAGAACATCGACGTCAAGATCCCCCTGCGGATATTCACCTGTGTCACGGGCGTGTCCGGCTCCGGCAAGAGTTCGCTTCTGTTCGATGTTCTCTACCAGGGATGGCTGGGCAAGTCGGACGACGGGTTCAAGGCGATCAAGGGGAAGGACCGGGTGGACGCCGTGATCATGGTGGACCAGTCGCCGCTCTCCACTTCGCCCCGCTCCATCCCGGCCACCTACACCAAGTCCATGGACGAGATACGCACTCTGTTCAGCCGGACCCGGGAGGCCAGGGCCCAGGGCTACCGGCCGGGCTTTTTCTCCTTCAACACCTCCGGGGGCCGCTGCGAGCACTGCAAGGGAGCGGGCCAGCAGATCGTCGAGATGCAGTTCCTGTCCGATGTGGTCCTGCGCTGTGAGGCGTGCAAGGGCAAGCGCTTCAAGCGGGAGATACTGGAGGTCCGGTACAACGGACGCAACATCGACGATGTCCTCAGGATGAGCATCGAGGAGGCGCTCGCCTTCTTCCGGGAGCAGCCCCGGATCGTCAAGAAGCTGGCTCCCCTGGCTGAGGTGGGGCTGGGGTACCTGAGATTGGGACAGCCCACTACCACCCTGTCAGGCGGTGAGCTTCAGCGCATCAAGCTGGCACACAACCTGGTCCACCAGCGGAAGAAACACATCCTGTACCTGTTCGACGAGCCCACGATCGGGCTCCACCCGCATGATGTGGCGGTGCTTCTGGAGAGCTTTCAGAAGCTGGTTGAAGCAGGTCACACCGTGGTGGTCATCGAACACAACCTGGACATGATCAAGTGCGCAGATCACATCATCGACCTGGGGCCGGAGGGCGGCGACCGGGGCGGCGAGATCGTGGTCCAGGGCACCCCCGAAGAGTGCGCACGTTCCGCAGCATCCTACACCGGCCGCTACCTCAAAACGTACCTGGGCGCGTGAAGTCCCCGGGGCATCCTCCACAGCCCACCGAAGGTGAACGCGCCGATCGGTGAACCTTAAGCCGGAATTCCCGTATATTTTCATATAATATGAATAAAGCTGTTGACAGCGCCCGAGTTCATTCATACATTATGAATATATTGTGAGGAGATCATGCTGACAAAACTGGAAGACCAGACGCTACTGACCGTGTGGCGGATGCAGGGCAAGGCCTACGGGATCAACATTTTTCAGAGCCTGGAAGAACGGACAGAGAAAAAGATGGCCGTGGGTGTCGTGTATTTCGCCCTGGACCGGATGACCAAGAAGGGGCTGCTCGAGTCCTATAAGGGAGAGCCCACCTCCGTGCGCGGCGGGATGCGGAAGAGGTACTACCGCATCAATCGAGCGGGCATCGCCGCCCTGCAGGAATCCAAAAAAATCCACGACAGTGTCTGGGAAGGCTTCCCGGATACGGCCCATGCGGAACCTTGAGGACAGTGCCATGCGCAGCAAAAGATCCCGCCCGGCCCACCGCCTGCTGCGGTCGCTCCTCGACCGGTCAGACCATGACACGCTCCTGGGGGACATCGATGAGATGTACGCACTTCTGAAGAAGCGGGAAGGAGCCACGGCCGCCCGGCTGTGGTACGGGCTCCAGGTGCTCCGCCTCCTGCCGGCTTCGCTGCGGCACATCATCCGCTGGAAGACATACATGACCGCCAACTACCTCAAGGTCACCCTGCGGACCATCAAAAGGCAGAAGGCATTTTCCTTCATCAACATCTCCGGGCTGGCCATAGGCCTGGCCTGCTGCATCATCATCGGCTTCTACATCCTGTCCGAGTTGAGCTATGACCGCTATCACGCCCGGGCCGACCGCATCCACCGTATCTGCTCCTCCCTGAAGATCGGAGACCGGCCCCTGGAGATACCCAAGGCCAGCCCCATCATCGCCCAAACCCTGGAAAAGGAGTATCCCGAGGTCGAACACATGGTTTTCCTGGACCGGCGGGGTGACACCATGGTTTCGCATCAGGACATCCGCTTCCAGGAAGCCGGGATCATCAACGCCACCAGGGACCTCTTCAAGGTCTTCACCTTCCCCTTGATCAAGGGGGATCCGGATACGGCCCTGGCACAGCCTGGTTCCGTCGTCCTCAGTGAGAGCACGGCGCGCAGGTATTTCGGCGAAGAAGATCCTTTGAACCGTGTCCTCCGGTTCGATAACCGTACAGACTTCGTTATTACCGGAGTCGCATACGATGTCCCGCCCAATTCGCACTTCACATTCGACATGGCATGTTCTTACGACATGCAGCGATTCCAGACTCGCAAGGGCCTGGGCGCTTGGGCCTACATCAATTTCTACACCTACCTGCTCATCGGCGAGGATGCCGATCCCGGCCTCTTCGAGCAGAAACTCCCGGGCTTTGTCGAGGGCTACATCGGCGAAATCCTGAAGACCATAGGCGCGGAGATGACCCTGAGCCTTCAGCCTCTGACATCCATCCACCTCCACACGCGCCTGCCGCAGGACATCTCCGTCAACGGCAGCATCCTCTATGTCCGTATCTTCTCGGCCGCGGCCCTCATCATCCTGCTGGTGGCCTGCCTGAACTTCATGAACCTGTCCACCGCCCGCTCAGGCATGCGCGTCCGCGAAGTGGGCGTGCGCAAGGTGCTGGGGGCCGACCGGCGCCGCATGGTCGCTCAGTTCCTGGGAGAGTCCCTGTTTTTCAGTTTTTTCGCCCTGATCCTGTCCCTGGCATTGGTGGAGGTCCTTCTCCCTGTATTCAACTCCCTCTCCGGCATGGCCCTCCGCCGTACGTACTTCGATCCTCCCTGGTTCGCAATCGCCCTGCTGGGACTCTCCTTTGCCGTAGGACTGGCCGCCGGTTCCTACCCCGCCTTCCTGCTTTCATCGTTCCGCCCGGGCCGAGTGCTGAGCGGTCGACTCAGGGCTGGGGCGAGCGGTTCACATTTTCGCCGCTCCCTGGTCACAGTACAGTTCAGCCTGTCAGTCATCCTGATCATCGCTTCGCTGCTGGTCTTCCGCCAGCTTCACTACATGAAAAACAAGGACCTGGGATTCGTCAAGGATCACATCGTGGTTCTGTCTCCCAACGATGGTTCCCGGATTTCCGCTCTCCAGGCATACAAGGCTCAGATCAGCCAGCATAAAGGGGTTATGGGGGCCTCCGTCTCCTCTCACGTTCCCGGGCAGACAACATTCAAGAACCCCTACCTGCCGGAGGGATTTTCCAGGGAGGAGATCCAGTGGCTGGGCGAGGTCTCTGCGGACAGGGACTTCCTCGACGTTTTGGGCATTGAACTGGCCGCAGGCCGTAATTTTCCTTCGGATACCGAGGCCGGCACAGGAGGTGGCGTGCTCATCAACGAGGCCGCGGCACGGTTGTTAGGGTGGGAGGAGGCCGTGGGTAAGACCTTCCGGGGGGAGACCGGCGGGGGTTTGACTCCCGCGATCCCGGTCATCGGGGTAGTAAGGGATTTTCACATCACTTCGGTCCGGCATACCATCGAACCCCTCATCATCTTCAACGATCCACGCCGGAGAGGAGCCCTCTCCGTCAAGATCGGCTCCGAGGGTCTTCCGGACACCCTCGCCTATCTGGAACAGACCTGGGAAGACATGATCCCCGAACAGGCCTTTGCCTACTTCTTCCTGGACGAGGGCTTCGACCGCCAGTACCGCTCTGACGAACGCATGGGGCGCATCTTCGCAAGCTTCACGTTCCTGGCTTCCTTCATCGCCTGCCTGGGACTGTTCGGACTGGCCTCCTTCCTGGCGGAACGCCGCACGCAGGAGATAGGCATCCGCAAGATCCTGGGAGCCTCGACCTCGGGGATCACAGTGATTCTGACCAGGGAATTCATCAAGTGGGTCATCCTGGCCAATGTCATCGCCTGGCCGCTGGCCTACTATGCGGGACGCCTCTGGCTGCGGGGTTTTGCCTACCGGTCAAGCTTCGGACTCGATCTCTTCCTGCTGGCTGCAGCGGTCTCACTCTGCATCGCGGCCTTCACCGTTGGCTATCAGACCTTGAAGGCAGCCCGCGCCAACCCGGCCGATGCCCTCCGTTACGAGTGAATCAACCTCAAGTTCAATCCGGGTAGATTCGCGGCATCCGTTGGAATAGCCCCTACGCCGGACGATAAAGCCGATTTTTATCTTGAAAATGAATCATTTTATGAATATTATTGACTCATAATGTGATTCATGGAGGCGGCATGAAATCAGTGACTATTCATGGATTGGATGATGATGTCTATGAGATGATCCGAAAACGAGCAAAATCCGAGGGCAGGAGCGTCAATAAAGTTGTGAAGGAACTGATCGCCAGGGCACTCGGCCTGGACGAAAAGAATAAAGACAACTTAAAGGATTTCGCCGATCTCTGCGGTGTCTGGACAGAAGAAGAGGCCCTGGAGTTCCGGGGGGCGGTCAAGGCCCTGGCGCGCATTGAACCGGAAGAGTGGCAATGAGGAAGATACTGCTCGACACGAATGCGTATGCCGCCTACCTGGCAGGCGACAAGGCGGTCTTAAGAGCCTTGGGAGAGGCGGATAAGATTTTCATGTCTATTTTTGTCCTCGGCGAGCTGTTCTTCGGCTTCAGGGCGGGACAACGGGAGCGAAAAAACCACGAGATTCTCCAGCAGTTTATCCGGAAACCCGGAGTCGCTCTACTGGAGGGCTCCCGGGAAACCGCGGAGGTCTTCGGAGTGATCAAGAATACGCTTAGGGATGCAGGGCATCCTATCCCGATCAACGATGTTTGGATCGCGGCGCACGCCCTCGAAACAGGCGCAGTCCTCGTCACCTATGATGCCCATTTTCTCGTTGTCCCCGGGCTGCGGATCTGGGACGACCTCTCGTCTTGAGGAACGCCGCATTGCATCATGCCCTGATTTCAATTAGGATGAGGGCATGCAGAAGCTGTGCCTGCTTTTTGTCGGCCTGGGGCTGATCCTATCGTGTGGGGGAGAGACAGTGACGGATATATACCGATCCGTGCCCGACCGGATCCAGGAGTGGCAAGCCGTGGGAGAAGACGCGCGCTACGACCGGGCCACGCTTTTCGACTACATGAACGGCGGGGCCGAGGTCTACCTCGCCTTCGACTTCCGCGAGGTCTTCGTGCGCCGTTATCAACGGGGTGAGGATGAGGAACTCTCGCTGGACATCTACGACATGGGCTCCCCTAAGGAAGCGTTCGGAGTGTTCTCGTGCGACCGTGAGGACGAAGAGGCCGGTATCGGCCGGGGTTCGGAGTACGGCTTCGGGCTGCTGCGATTCTGGAAGGGCCGCTATTTCGTATCGATCATGGCCGGCGCAGAGGGCGAGGATGTGGACCGGGCCGTGCTCGAACTGGGGCGGGCAGTGGATGGGCTCCTCAAGGATGAAGGGAGGCAGCCGGACATCCTGAAGATGCTCCCACAGGAAGGCCTCAGGCCCGACCGAGTGAGCTACTTCCACAACAACGTGAACCTGAACAACCGTTTCTTCATCGCCGCCGAGAACATCCTCAAGCTGCAGCGGGAGACCGACTGTGTCTTCTCGGAATACGGCCCTCCGGACACGGAACCGGTCAACCTCCTGATCGTCCGGTATCCGGATGCTCACTCCGCGCAGGACGCCTACCGGTCGTTCCTGGAGAGCTACATGCCCGAATCGGGAGAGACGGCAGCGACACAGACGGAAGACGGCCGGTGGACCCTGGCCCGGATAACGGGCAGCGTTGTCTCCATCGTCTTCGGGGCTCCAGACGAAGCATCCGCTATTAGCAAACAGTCGGACATACAATTCGATTTTTGAATATAAAGGACCTCAAATGACAAAACTTCTAACGCGTCGCGATTTTCTCAAGGGGAGTGCAGGCCTGGTGATCGGATCCGCCGTGGGCCTGCCCGCCCAGACGGCCCCCAAATCCCGGGTGGTGCTGATCCGCCATCCGGAGGCCGTGGAGGCCGGGTCCCGTTTCAATGCGGCTGTCATACAGCAGATGCTGGACGAGGCCGTCACGGCGCTGCTCGAAGCCCCGGATGCGGCAGGGGCCTGGAAGTCACTGATCAAGCCAGGCGAGGTCGTGGGTATCAAGAGCAACGTGTGGTCCTACCTGCCCACGCCGGCCGAGGTGGAGCAGCACATCAAGCTCCGCGTGATGGAGGCCGGGGTCAAGGAGGGTGACATCGCTGTCGACGACCACGGCGTCAAGGAGAACCCTGTATTCCAGAGGTCGACTTCGCTGGTCAACGTACGGCCCATCCGCACACACTACCTGTCCGGCATGAGCGGCTGCATCAAGAATTTCATCATGTTCGCCCCCTCGCAGCCGGCCCTGCATCCCAATTCCTGCGCAGACCTGGGATCGACCTTTCTACTCCCTCAGGTCAAGGGCAAGGTCCGGCTCAACATCCTCTGCTGCCTGACGCCTCAGTTTCACGGCCGCGGCCCGCATCATTTCAGCCGGCGCTATGTCTGGGACTACAACGGGATCCTTATGAGCCGGGACCCGGTGGCGGTGGACACCATCGGGCTGGAGCTGATCAAGGCCAAGCGCCGCCAGGTCCTGGGCAAGGCCAAGGAACTGCCGCCGGTGCCCAAACACATCGAGCTGGCCGATACGAGACACGGCATCGGTGTGGGCGACCTCGGCCGGATCGAACTGATCAGGCTGGGCTGGCAGCAGGACATCCTGATCTGACGGGGAGGACCCATGAAAGGAAAACACAACCTCTGGATAACGGCCGCCGCGATCCTGGCAGTCTTTCTGCCGGCCTGCAAGGGATCTTCGGATATCCGGGAGATGGAATTCGTGGACTCCATCCTCTGGACCAAGGCCTATGACATCAAGGTGGAAGGCGACCGTGGCTACTGCGCCTTCATGAACGGCCTCATGATCCTGGACCTGTCCCCGAGGCGGCCCACACAGGTCTCCAGGCTCTACCTCGGGGGAGGGAACGGGATCGACATCGACGGATCCCTGGCCTGCGTCGCGGCCGGAATAAAGGGATTGTGTGTCGTGGACGTGAGTGACGAGTCTACCCCAGTGCTGAGCGGTTCGCTCATCACGCCGGGAGAGGCCCGGGATGTTGCGGTCTCAGGCGGCTTCGCCTTCGTGGCCGACGGAGCGGCCGGCCTCCAGGTGGTGGATTTGAAGCGGACTGACAGGCCCCGGATCATCGCCGGGCTCGACACACCCGGAGAGGCTGAAGACGTGGTCCTGTCCGGAAGCCGGGCCTATATCGCGGACGGAGAGGGTGGTGTGCACATCGTGGACGTCACCGATCCTTCCGCACCCGGCCTCATCGGAAGCTTCGACACTCCGGACACGGCGGAGCGGGTGGCGGTATCTGGCGACTATCTCTACGTGGCCGATGGATCATCGGGCCTCCAGGTTCTGGACATAACCCGGCCGGAAACCCCTGAACAGGCCGCGTCCTACACTACGGCCGGGTATGCCCACAGCGTCAAGGTGCTGGGGAACTATGCCTATGTGGGCAACCTCTATGACGGCGGCTTCGAGATCGTGGACATCACGGATCCCTCAACACCAGCCCGGGCCGGGTGGACGAAGTACACCATGTACAACGAGGCCTGGGAGCTGGCTGTGGAAGGGGATACGGCCTTTGTCGTGGATTACTTCGCCGGAGTCTACAGGATATCCGTGGAAGACAAGACCAGGCCGCGCTCGCGGGGCTACTACTACACGCCCGGTTCCATAATCGCGGCCGAGGCCCTGGGAGAGCGGATCTGCGCACTGGGAGACCTTTCCGGTTTCCGGGTTCTGGACGGGACCGTGCCCGGAGCGCTCAAGGAGACCGGTTCCAACTCCCCTTTCCGCGGCGTGCACGGCATGGCCGCGGCCGGGCGGCACGGCTATTCCACGGATCGCTGGGGGCTCAAGGTGTTCGATCTCGGAGATCCCGGGTCCATCAAGCGGGTCGCGAACCTCCCCATCCCCGGTGTGGCCCGGGCCGTGATCGTACATGGAGACCGAGCCTTCCTGACCGCCGACCACACCGGTTTCCACATGGTGTCCCTGGCTGACCCGGCCGCGCCCGAGCTCCTGGGCAGCTTCGCCATGGACGGATTCGCCTACGGGCTGGATGTTGCCGGCAACACCGCCTATGTGGCCAACAGCGACACGGGCTTCCACATCCTGGACATCACAGACCCGGCAGCCGTGACGCAGGTCGGCTTCCTGGAGACGCCGGGGATGGCCTACGGGGTCGCTGTCCAGGACGGATTCGCCTACGTAGCCGACGGGGATGCCGGGCTGCAGGTCGTGGACATGGGGGATCCTACGGAACCCCGGATCGTCGGCTCCTGCCCGGTCGAGGGCTTCGCCAACCATGTCCGGGTGAGCGGCACTCACGCCTATGTCTCGGACGAATCCTTCGGACTGCTCAAGATCGATGTAAGCGATCCTGAAGCACCCAAGCTGGTGGCCCGGTTCGGAACGCCCGGCGAATCCGCCGCCGTCAGCCTCTGGGGCGAGTACATCCTGATCGCCGATTCCTTCTCACTGATCGTGGTAAAATAGAAGTGAGACCCTCCCGGGCGCTTGACGAAGGACTTAGTCCCCATGGCGGCCCGCTTCGATGGGATCGGATTCAAGGAGATTCGATGAAGTTTTGATACGCGTCGCGCAGGGAAGAAATGCGCCTCAGATCGGATCTGGACCGATCGTCGACAGCCAGGAAAAATTCTTTCAGGATCACATCAAACTCCTGGAATTCTCTGGGGAGGTCCAGCTGAGGCCATTCACGGGATGTCCCATTCATCCGGGTATGCAGCGCCTCGGTGAGTCTATTGAAAAACAACCGGGTCCTCCGCCTGATGAAGACATAAAACAGTGTCGCCAGGACCAACGTCAGAGCGGCCAGCAGCACGTTGAACTGGATCACGGTTCCGGATATCACCTCAGTGAGGTTTGATATCTCGATGTGGGACCGGTACAGATTCGCCTCCAGCAGGGCCCGGAGATGCCGGCTGTAATACATCAGGTTAGCGATCACGATCAGGAGGTTCAGGCCCAGATATAAGAGAAGCATCCTCTTCTGAAACACCCTGTCGACATATATTCTTTTTCTTCGCTTATCCCTCATAGTCCAGTTCCTTATAGATCGTGGCAAGACAGGCAGAGCCTGCTCATGGTGTTGTCCATTACCAGATATTTTAGATGCCCTGAATAGTGATCGTGGCAGGATGCGCACCCGACTCTTCCCTGGGCTAGAACAATCCGCGGATCGATACTTTCCGGAGAATGAAACGTGTTGGGATTTTGGGCATACACCTGCGCATAGTCCATCCCGACGGGATGAGAAAGCCCAATTTCTGTGGGGTGTTCGAAGTTGAGGCCTCTGAGCTGGATGTCAGAGGCAGTGGACAGAGTGCCGTCGTGACAGCTCAGGCAGTCCTTGGAGTTGTCATCCAGTACAGCCAGAGACTCAGGATCCAAAGGCGCCAGGTGGGCTCGTTTGACGGCCATCGCATGGGAATCCACCTCAAAACTGCTGAACTCTCCCTGATGACACATGTAGCAAAAGAGCTTTCCGGCACTCTCCGCCCGCAGCAGAAAGGGACCGGGTTGAACGGCTTCACCGGCACCCTGATCAGGGCCGTATTGTCTATGCGGAAAATGACAGGTCTCACAGACCATCTCATTTCCGAACAAGGGGAATTGTTCGGGAAGCGCCTTACCCGGCGAGAAACCGGACGGATGGGAGCGTTTCTCGCCGTCCGGATGACAGGAAAGGCACAGCCGGTTGGGGGACCGGATCAGGATCGACGGGTCTTTCATTCCCAGATGACACATGTCACATTTCCCCTCAAAATCATGGGGGTCCTGAGTCTGCAGCGTCCAGAGGGCCAGTGCTGCCGCCAGGAGCCCGGCTGCACTCGCCAATAC
>CBFDBC010000047.1:0-20394 GCA_965602945.1 uncultured bacterium
CCTGATCCTCATCACCGCTCATGTTATGGAAGGGAAGGACCGCGATGGAGTTCTCCCATTCCCTGGGAGCGTGAGTCTCAAGCCCAGAAGCCTCTTTTCCATGCGCGAACATCTTCCAGATCTGCCGGACATTCAGGGACACAGCCGCCATCAGGATGACTCCGATCAGGAGGTATTCCAGCTTGAACCTGCGGTTGGCAGTGGTTCCCTGGAACCACCTCAAGATGACCTGGATGAGCAGGGCCGCCGACAGCGTGATGATGATGACATCCACGACCTGGTGGGGGAAATGGTAGTGATTGACCAGGATATGGTGGGCGAACTCGATAAGCAGGAATCCACTTCCTGCATAGACAGCCAGTATATGCAGGATCTTGCGTTCCCTGAGGGTGCGCATGAAACGGCTTTCACCTTCCTTGGGCTCGGATGACGGCTTCTGAACGTGCATGATGCCGATTATACGGAATTTTCAGGCTAATGACGAGGACTATCGGTCTGGCATGAGAATGCCGCTTATATATTAGAGTCTATAGAAGAGAGTCCTCAGTGTATTGTGGTTGACAAAGTATAACCATGGTTATACCTTATGTGTATGAAAACAGCCATCTCAATCCCGGATGCGATCTTCAAGGCCGCCGAGAAACTCGCAAGCCGCCTCGGCTTCAGCAGAAGCGAGCTGTACACCAAGGCCGTGATCGCATATCTGCAGAAACACAGGAATGAAGGGGTCACCAGGAGGCTGGACGAGATCTACAACAAAGAGTCCTCCGGGCTGGATCCCATCGTCCATCTCCTCCAGTCTGTTTCCATCGATGAGGAAGATTGGGAATGACGCGCGGCGAGATCTGGTGGGCATCACTTCCGGCTCCCACCGCGTCGGAGCCCGGATACACACGACCCTTACTCATCGTCCAATCCGATGATTTCAACCGCTCCAACATCAGCACAATCATTGCTGTCGTAATCAGTTCTAACCTCAGGCTGGCTGAAGCTCCAGGCAATGTCCAACTCTCGAAAAAAAACAGCGGGCTACCAAAGAAATCCGTTGCCAATGTTTCTCAACTCATAACCGTCGACAAATCCTTCCTGACCGAGAGAACAGGAGCACTCAATCCAGAGCTCCTGCAGGAGGTCGAAGCCGGCATCCGGCTCGTTCTCTCCCTCTGATCACGGCCCCAATCCTACCCGACAAATGAGACTTCCTTATTAAAGTCTTCGTCAATTAGAAGAAAAGCGGTTGACAACATGTACATTTAAATGTACATTTTAACTGTACATTATATTGTATGTTTTTGGGGAAAAACATGTTTACAATCGAAGGCAAAACAACACTGGTCGGCGTGGCGGAGCTCAGGAAGGTCACGGCTGAGATCCTGGAAAAACTCAAGTCCCATAAAGTTATTCTCACCCGACGCAACAAGCCGGTCGGTGTGATCCTCGATTACGAGGAATATCAACGCATCGAAGATATGATGGATGCACTCGAGGATCATGTGCTCGGCACCCTGGCTCAAGAACGCGCCGAAAGAAAAGACCAGAAGGTCGTTTCTCTGGAGGAGGCTGAAAAGAGATTAGGGACCGAGTGATGTACAGAGTCGTAATCGACGAGCTTGTTTTAGAAAAAAACCTTAAGAAAATCACCCAAGCGGACCAGCAGAGGATATTCCGTGCCATACGGAATAAACTGACCACAAGCCCAGAAGAATTCGGGGTGCCTCTTCGAGGAGAATTCTCCAGCCTCCGGAAACTGAGAGTGGGCCAATATCGGATCATTTATAGAATCGAGGAAGAAAAGGTCCGGGTTTATGTGATCATGATCGGATATAGACAGAACGCGGAAGTATACAGAAAACTCATGTCCCGGCTGAACATGAAATAGCCGTACTTAAGGATAAAGGTTGAGATTTTTTTCCTGAATTTATACTATAGACGAACTCATGCAAAAAGAGGATCGTTTTTTTTTCATTCTTCAGGGTGTGTACCTCTCTATCCTGATCCAGTGTATTCCGGCCAACTCGAACTAGATGAACCTGAAAGACCAGCTGAAACTACATTTGCCCCGGCGGCCGGGCCAGCAAAAAAAGATCGCAGCAATCTGTGTGTCCATCCTCCTGGCCTCCTCGTTCCTCCACGCCCAGAGGACCGACAAGGTGGTGCTACGGAACGGCAACGAGATCACGGGCGAGATCAATAAGCTGGACCGAGGCAAGCTAGAGTATTCCACTGACGACATGGACCGGGTCTACATCGAGTGGGCTATGATCGACCGGATCGCCAGCAAGGATCGTTTCCACATCGAGCTGGTAGACGGGAGGGCCTATTTCGGCTCGATCGAAGAGGCCTCCGAACCCGGGCGGATGGTGATCGTCGGCAATACGATGAGGTTCGGCCCCGTGGGATTGAGATCGAAGGAGAAAACCGATATCAGGATCGAGGAGGACCTGTTATCCGTCGTGAGAATCACACCCATGGAATCACAGTTCTTCGAAAGGCTCAAGGGCTACCTGGACGCCGGATTCGGCTATCAGAAGGCCAACAACCTGCTCACGCTCAGCCTGGGATCCGACCTGACGTATCACGCACGCAGATGGGAATTCACGTTTACAGCCTCCTCCTACTACAGCAAGCAGGAGGAAGCGAGCAGCACACGGCGCCACAATTTCAGCCTAGGTGGGAGGCGCTTTCTGCCCAAAAGGTGGTCGGGGAACGTTCTCACTCGGGTCGAACAGAACAAGGAGCTGAACCTGGATCTGCGCGCCTCCCTGGCGCTCGCCGCCGGCCGCTATCTGATCCAGAACAATCAGGTTCTCCTCCTTTTGGCCGGTGGCCTATCCGGGAACAGCGAAAAATATGCGGACACGGACTCCCCTACTTTAAACCTGGAAGCCCTGGCAGCGCTGCATGTCGAGACGTTTCGTTACAATGATCCCGAAATGGACATCTCCGGCTCCCTGCGTATCTTCCCAAGTATCACGGATTTAGGCCGAATCCGGATCGAATTCGAAGCGCGGGTGGATTATGAGATCTTCAATGATTTTTACACGGGATTGCAATTCTTCGACAACTTCGACAGCCGTCCCCCCGGACAGGAAGCAGAAGACACAGTCAAAAACGACCTCGGCATCGAGGCCACGATCAGCTGGAAGTTCAAATAACGGCTTGCTCGGAATGAGTTGAAGGATAGCCAGGAATCGCCTCAGAACGAAAAACCGACCACCCACACAAAACTGGAATAGGAGTACTCCGCACCGCTAAAGAATTCCCTGGCAACTGATTCTACACCCGAGTCGGCGCCCTGCAAACTTCCCTGCTCCGCATCAAGGGCTCGACTCCCGTATCCATAGCCCATGCCGAGGGTGACCTGAAAATTCTTAAGGGAGATGGTCGTGCCGCCCATAAAATGATAGATATCCCAATCCATGATGGAGAGATTGCCGGTGCTGTCGGATGAGCGCGAAGTAAAATCCGTCCAGAAGCTACCGGAAAGGGTAAAACTCGAACTTAGCTGATGCTCGACTCCCAGTGCAACATTCAGGACAGGATCGACCTCATGGGTCACCTCATTTGGTAGAATCTCGCCGGTGCTCTGGGCCTCGAAATCTTCGCCTTTTATAACGTCATATTGATCGATTCCTTCGAACCACTCCGCAGTGGCATAGAGGTTTGTCATACCAAATTTGTAGGTCATGCCTAATCCGACCGACAGAGGAGATTTGTAAGTCGCTTTCAGTTTGTCCTGAAAGTCCACGGACATATAGTCCGATTTGTTAGGATCCTGGCGCACCACGGTGGTATTGAGGCCGGATCTTGCCGTGCTGTAAATGTGAACCCTCGGGGTTGTCAATGTCAGGCCCAGGGTGATCCGGTCAAAGTCAAAGGCAGCGCCGATCTTCCACAGGAGCCCGAAATGCTGGTATTTGTACTGCCTTGAGTCCAGCACGAGCCTGACATTGTTGTCCGAAGGAAGCGTCTGCGCAACGATTTGGTAGTCCAGCCAGTGGCTGCGGTAGGTCACATACTGGCTTATGCCTATACCCGCATTTTCCGAGAGCTTATATGCCCAGGTAATGCCATACCACGGTTCGCTCAGCCTCTCATAGATTTTACTATCGACAACCGTAGGGATGTCTTCCGGAAATATCCCCTGGAAGTCATAATCTTCCACAGCAGTCCCGGTCAGCTCCAGCTTGGTATAGCTGCGCTTGAGATACGAGTAGCCCAACCAGTGTCTTCCCAGTCCCTTGATGGGGAGCGAACCGGCGAAAAGGGCCGGTGCCTCACTCAGGTCTGTTGAGTCAAGACGGGTCTCTTCCGGTCCGAAGCCCATGAGGGTGATAGTGGGATAGTGGAAGACCTTGGCGAACATGAGCAGATCCACAGCATCGGTCTCGATGAGGCTCAATCCGCCGGGGTTGTAGTACGTTCCGGAAAGGTCCAGGACGCTGCCGACCACGGCGCCGCCCAGGAGGTTGGACCTCGTTCCGTACTGATAGGTCCAGTAGTGAGAGTCCTGGGCGGAGCCCAAGGGAACCAGCAGTAGAAGTGCGGCAACGGTCGAGCCAAATTTCGCTATGCGGCGCATGAATCGATCCCTCCCTAGAAAAGGTGGATTTGGCAAATTCATAAGGCTATGCTTGTACCTCAGGCTAAAAATAAAAATTCAGGCCGCCTGTCAGGGTATAGTTCTTGACCGCTAGGTCGCTCTCATCGATGCCGAACAATCCACTGTGGTATTTGCCCTCTCCCAGGATGCCGAAGGTCTGGCCCAGCTTGAACTCGACCCCGATGCCGAAATTCACGTCCGTGACGGAATCCTCGCCGATATCCTGGACCTTGGTCGTGTAATAGCCGAAGCCGAGGATGAAGTAGGGCCTCACGAACGGGATGGGCAAGAAGAGCTTCCCGTTAAGCCCCAGGTAGTTGTAGTTGACGGAACGGTCGCCCCAGTTGAGATCGGGAAAATCGGCGAACGTCAGGTTGTGGGAGACCTGGAAATACTGCCCCTCGACGGCGAGGAAGAGGAAATTGAAGCCCAACCGCAGGCCGTACACGAAACTCGTGTCCTTGTCGAAATCCACATTCTCTAGGCTTAACTCCTGGCTGGACACACCGCCGTCCAGGCCGAGGTAGAACTGCCCGTAGGCACTGCCGGCCAGCAGGAGGCCGAACATGACTGCAAACACCAGAGTCTTCTTCATGTTTTCATCTCCACTTCGTGCTTTTGCACTAACTTAACATAAGGCGGGCACCCGTTTCCACAAATAATCAGAGAGGCAGAATCTTGACCGGGCCTGAGGATTGTGTTATCACCAAAGAAGCATATGGGAAAGAAGCGCATCAGCCTTTCGACCTGGATATTCATCGGCCTGGGTCTGGGTATCGCCTGCGGGCTCTTTTTCGGCGAATACTGCCGTTTCCTAAATGTTGTGGGCGGGATCTTCATCGGCCTGCTCCAGATGTCCATCCTCCCCTACATCGTGGTTTCCCTAATCGTGGGCATCGGTTCCCTGACCATCGACAAGGCCAGGCTCCTCGGGGCCAAGGGCGGGATCTGGCTCCTGCTGCTCTGGCTGGCCGGAATTGTCGTGATCCTGGCCATGCCCCTGGCCTTCCCGGCCATGAAGACCGCCTCCTTCTTCAGCGATAGCATGGTGGCGGCGCCGGAACAGGTCAATTTCCTGGGCATGTTCATCCCCTCGAACCCATTCCGCTCGATGACGGACAACGTCATCCCGGCAACGGTGATCTTCAGCATCGCCCTGGGCATCGCCCTGATGGGGCTCAAGGACAAGTCCTCGCTGCTCGATCCCCTGCGTACGCTGTCCGAGGCCCTGACCAAGATCACCCGTTTCGTGATCAACCTGGCGCCCATCGGGGTTTTCGCGATCACCGCCAGCGCCGCCGGCACGGTCACGCTCCAGGAGCTGGGGCGTCTGCAGGCGTATTTTGTCGTCTTCATCTTCGCCGCCCTGATACTGACGTTCTGGGTCCTGCCCACCATGATCGCCACCTTCACCCCCTTCAAGTTCGGGGACATCCTGCGCACATCCAAGGAAGCGCTGATCACCGGCTTCGCGACCGACAGCCTGTTCATCATCCTGCCCGTCCTGATCGAGGATTCCAAGGCGCTGTTCCGCAAGTACCAGCTGGAAAAGAACGACTCATCCTTTGTCACCGACATCGTCATCCCGATCACCTTCAATTTTCCCCTTTTGGGACGCCTGCTCTCCCTCATTTTCGTCCTATTCGCCGGGTGGTTCTATGGAACCCCGATCGGGCCGACCGAATACCCGGTCCTCACGGGCGTCGGCCTTTTCAGCCTTTTCGGGAAGCCCTACGTCGCTATGCCCTTCCTGCTGGACGCCATGCACCTGCCGGTGGATATCTATGAACTCTATCATTTGACGGCCTTGATCAACGGGCGGTTCGCCACGCTGGTCTCAGCCGTGCACCTGCTGGCCCTTACCATCCTTATCACCTGTGCCGTTTCAGGCACACTGACCTTCAAAACGAAACAGATGCTGGCCAGTTTAGGCACAAGCCTGATCATCCTCGCCGTGGGGATCATCGGCATAAACACCCTCCTGAGCCGATCCCTTCAAAACTCCTATGCCAAAGACAAGGTCATTGCCGGCATGCAGCTGCTGGAAAATCCGGCGCCCTCAGTCGTCCACAAAACCATCCCCCCCGACCTCGATCCTTCTGAGAAAGGCGGGCGCCGCTTACCTCTCATCCGAGAGAGAGGATCCCTCAAGGTGGGATTCCAGGCCGACCGTTTACCTTACTCCTATTTCAACGGCGTCGGCGACCTGGTAGGCTTCGACGTGGAGCTCATGCACATCCTGGCCCGGGAACTGGGCGTTTCCCTCGAATTTATCCCAACTGATTTTGCTTCACTGGCAGAACATCTTGATAATGGATACTTCGATATCGCCATCTCCGGGATCCCGGTAAATACCGACTATATCGAACAGATGGCCTTCTCTGACTCCTACCTGGATGTCACGTTGGCCCTGGTGGTGCCGGATTTCCGGAGGAATGATTTCACTACCCGTAAAAAGATCGTGGAAATGGACGATCTCAGGATCGGTGTTTTGGGAAAACTTGATTATTTCGTCCGGGCCTTGAAGAATGGCTTCCCCAAGGCCGAGATCGTCGAACTCGAATCCGCCCGGGAGTTCTACGAGGGCACAGGGCCCGAGGTGGATGCCGCTTTGGCTACCGCCGAGGCCGGAGCGGCCTGGACCCTGCTGTATCCCAGCTTCCAGGTCGTGGTTCCCACGCCGGGCAGGATTGCCCAGCCCCTGGGTTTCCCGGTCGCGGTCAAAGACCAAGATCTGGTCGCTTTCATGAACCGCTGGATCGATCTCAAAAAGAAGAACGGTACGATCCAGACAATCTACAACCACTGGATCCTGGGCGAGGGGGCGGAGGATACAGGTCCCCGCTGGTCTATCATCCGCGACGTCCTCCACTGGGTGGACTGAGCCCTGCGAGACAGGACGAATCCTATTTTTCGCGCTGAGGCTAACGCCGCCTTCGCCCGCCTGTTGACCGGGACCTCGATCTCTGGTAATTCTGGGTGCGGGTCGAACCTCTCTGGCGAGCCTGGGCCTGGCTGTTCAGCTGCGATTGCGAACTCCCGGTCGAAGGGCGAGCCTGGGTCTGGGGCTGAGCCTTGTCCCGAGTGCCGGCCTGGCCGGAGGACCACTGGCCGTTCTGGCGGGACTCCCACTGACCGTTATTGTTTTGGCGGTGCACATTCCCGTTTCGATCCGTGTACACATTATTGCGCTGCCCCTGGGCGGTGCTGGGACGCGTCCCGGCGGAAGGCTGCGCCCTCTGCGCATTACGCGCAGCATTGGACTGGCGGTTGTAGATGTTGCTGCGGTTCTGGGTGGAATAGGGGCCGGGCCTGGCTCCCGCCCGGGCGCCGGCCTGGGCACCCCTGTAGTATCCGTGCCGGTATCCGGCCCGGTAGGCGCGCCTCACACCCCCACGGTACGGATAGGGACGGAACCTCCCCGGGCCCCACCAACCACGATAGCCGCCAAACCCTATGGCAAAGCGGAAGGGGCCCCTGCCGAAGCTGAATCCGAAGCCCCACCCGGTCCAGGGATTCCAGCGCACGTGGAAGCCCCAGGTGAAGGGCCGGGGGTAGTACCAGGGTCCCCACCAGGGACTGTACCACCAGCCCGTGCCGTAGACGATGGTCGGGCCGTAGATGTAACTTCCCATATAACCCGGGTAGTAGCCCACATACACGACCTCGGGAGTCGACTCATAGACGTAAACGTACTTGACATTGTAATGAGGGTTGTCGGGCGGGATGGTGTAGATCTCATCCGGTACGTCGTCACACACGCTCCAGGTGCCCAGTGCGCTACCGGCGATGTACCATACGGCTTCATCACAGCAGTAGTACTGCCCGGAGACCTTAAAGACCGAGCTGGGCGTGTTCACTGCGTTCTCAACCTTGCCGCTGGTCCCCTTGACGGTCTCGAACTGGGGCTCCCCGTCGTATTCGACCTTGGGCCCCCCGCTGTCCCTCTTGATGGCCGATGTTTGGGGCACCTGGGCGTCCAAGACAGCTTCTTTGGCCTCATCGGTGCCGGCCACATGCACCAGGAGATGCCCGTTCTCCGATTCGGATGCGATCTTCGCGAAAGCCTCGGGCAGCTCATCAGAGGCCACATATTCCCAGGGGCCTTCCATAAGAGATGCGCCGGCGTACCACCGTCCCGAAAGCAGGACGAAGTGCTGCTGAGTCTTGATGTTCATCAACACATCGCTCTCGGTGTTGTCGATGTAGAGAAGGTCGTTCCCTTCGATGGGTTTGTAGTCGGGCGCTCCGTCGATCACGATGAGCTCGGCCGGTTCCTTTGACACGATGATCCGGGGGATGCGGCCGTCCTCATCCCCGAAGGTTTCGACATCCTCGTCCTCGGGAGGCGTGAGCTCCCTGACGTCCTTGGGAGGCCTTTTCGATTCCTTCCAGGGGCCCATGACATCTTTGGCCTCCATCCAAAGCTGACCTCCGTTCAGGTAGTACTTCTTCTTGCGGAGCACGATCAGGAAGGGCGTGTTGACCACATACTGCATCTTCGAATCCTCGACCTGCTCCAGCTTGGGATCACCGTCGATGAAGATCAGGATGGCCGGGTCGTTCACGACCATGATCTCAGGGGGATCGTTCTTGAAATTGTCCGCGGCCAGCTGCTCCTTCTCGGCCAGATCCAGGCTGGCGATGACGCGATCGAGGGAAACGGACATGCCCCACTTGGGGATCTCCTCTTCCAGGAAGGCGATCACTTCCTTCTCCTGCTCCGGTGTAGCCTCCGGAAAACGGACCCGGGGCACCTCAATACCGAGCATATTCACCAGCCGGGCATCCCGGTCCGTCTCGACGCGGGCCTTGAACCAGACCGCACCGAAAACGGGCGTTTCGCTGCCTTTGATTGTGACCGAAACGGCCGCCCGGGCTTCGATGGTGTCGCCTACGAAGCTGTCGATCTGGGGCTGATAGATGACAACCTTGGCCTCCGGGTGATCCATCTCCCGCGGCCAGCCGATCTCTTCCCCTTCAGCCTGGGCAAAGGCCATGGAAGCCGCCGCCAAGATCATCACCGCAAGAAAAAGACTTTGAAGCTTACATCCCGTTGATATGTTCATGGACACCCCTCCCATTGGAACCTGTTTATTAGATCATACAAGATCCGAAACTATTGATCTTGAACCGTTATTTCTTCGGAGGAAATTTATCCAGGATACGGGCCACGACCATCGCCACCCTTTCCGAACTCCCCTCGGGATTCGGATTGTCTGGCAGCACGGCCGAGGCCACGCCCCGCCAGACTAATTCGTCATCGTCGCCGTCCACCATGTCTATGATCAGGTGGCCCTCTTCGTAGCGGTATGCAGTGGTTGATGTGGGTCCCCAGTAGCCATACCAATAGGAAGGGGCATAGCTATAGCCCCAGGTCTGGACATCGACCTTATCCTGCACACCTGTATGCACGGCGATGTAAAGATCCGCATCTTTCATGACGCGAGTCAGCCCCTTGTTTTTCATCTCTAAGGCGATGGAGCTGTAGATGCGCTTCATGACCAGCTCGCTGACCCGGATAGCGACAGGCTGTGTCAAAAAATCGAAGGTTTTGTATTTGGAGAAATCCTGTTCCCGGTCCCAGTCATGGTTCACCCTGAGGGTCGAGCAGCCGAAAGTCAGAAATACCAGGCTCGCCACCAGGGTCAGTAATAGTATTCTTCTCATCGAGGTCCTCCTTCTGTAACTTTCAACAAATAAATATAACTCTATGATAATGCCGATCGCTGAACATGTCTATAGGCCTTTGGTTCAATAGTTCAATCCAACTGGAATTTGATACAGAAGAACCGGCGGTTCAGCTGAATTCCTCGCTCCCGTCCAGCTTGAGGCGCTCGAAGCCGTTCTGGCGGCAGGCCTCGTAGGCCACGACGGTCACGGCAGAGGCAAGGTTGAGGGAGCGTGCACCACTCCGCATGGGGATCCGGTAGCAGCGGTCCGCTTGGCGCTTCAGGAGATCCTCGGGCAGGCCCGAAGTCTCTTTGCCGAAGACCAGGTATGTCTCACCGGAGAAATCGATCCGGTCGTAGGTCTTTGCGGCCTTCTTGGTGATGAATCTCAGATCCGCTCCCCGAGTTGACTTCAAAAACTTTGCCAAGCTTTCGTGGTGGATGACCTCCACGAGGTGCCAGTAATCCAGGCCGGCGCGTTTGAGATACCGGTCCTCAAGAGAGAACCCTAGGGGCTTAACCAGGTGGAGGGGGGCACCTATCGCGGCACAGGTCCGCGCGATGCTCCCCGTGTTCTGGGGAATCTCAGGTTCCACGAGCACTACGTGTAGGCTCAGGTCTGACATGTTTCCTCCGGTAGTTTCTGTTGCTCATCAGCTTGCCATCTCATCTCTATCCTTCCCTCGGTCTCCGCTCCACCAGGACCAACCGGTTGACCAGGAGGTCGAAGCGCCCCTTGAACAATATGGCGCGGATCTGTTCGGGGGAGTGGCGGGAGCGGAGGTGGGGGATCTGATCAATAACTCTGTAGCTCTCCGGTACATCTCTCTCGACCGGCACTTCCATGGCCAGGAAACGGGTTGAAGGATCCAATCCGCGCACGGGCCCGGAATAGCCGATGAGACGGCTCTCAGGAAGGACGAAACGGTAGAGCTCCTGTCCAGCGTAAAACCGGGTCGGGAAATGGACTTCCTCTCCGGCCAGCTCCTGCTGTGCAGCAGAGGAAAACGGTAAGGAGAAGGGCTGGAGGAAGAGGTTGAGCCCGAACATCATCCCCAGCACAAGGATGGGGAAGGACCTTCGGGCCATGCGCTCTCGGAACACGCAGACCACTGCTCCTCCGCCAAGCAGGACTATCAGTGCGTAGAGTATGGGTGAAAAGAATCCACCGCCCATCAGCCGGTTCACGCCGACACAGAACCAGAGGGAAGCCAGAGACACGACGCCCAACAAAGCGCCACTCGCACGAAAGGCCCAGGATGGCAGCCGGTCCCACTGCCAGGCCAGGAGCACGCTGAGGGCGGCACACGTGGGAAGGATGTAGTTTTCCTGCCTCTGGGTGGGCAGGCTGTAAAGGACTAGGAACCCCAGTATATAGAGCCAGATCTTCCGCTCGACTACAGTCAGTTTTTTACGCCGCCGGACCAGATCGGCCACCAGGGCTACCAGCAGTATGGCGTAAAGCCCAGAATTAGCCAGGTTGCCCAGCCAGATGCGGAACAATGTATACGGGCCTGTGAACAGCCCCTGAAGAAAGGCGGCTGGAGAGAATTTTCCAAGGTTTTCCTGGACAAAGAACTGTTCAAAAACCAGCTCGGGATGGGGATCCAGCAAGGGCCAAAGGAAAAAGATCGCCGCGGCGGGGACCACGGCTGCCAGAAAAAATATCCCGGCTTCCTTGAAGAAGCTGTCTGGTCTGTGCTTCCGGCCGGCCAGCAGAGCCAGCCCCAGGGCAAAGGCCCCCACGGCAATGAGGAAGAAAGACTTATACAATGCCGCCAGACCCAGGCAGATGCCGCAGGCAAGGGCCCAGGCCGGAGTCAGTCTAGGATTCCATAGGATAATAAGCAGGGGTAAGAACAAGAGCAGGGTTTCGGCCGCATGCATGAGGAAGGGCCGCCCCTGCTGGAGAGTCGACATGAATCCCAGGTAGATGAGGGCGCCCAACAGTGCCTTGTGTTTGTCTCCCGAAACCCTGCCGGCCATGATCCCAACAAGCAGAGCTACGAGGAATGTTGTGAGGACCACAGGCAGCCGCAGCGCCCACAGGTTCCAGTGTTTTCCCTTTGCAGTGGTGACCATGCCCTGCCAGAAGAGCAACGGAGGTTTAGTGTTCTTGATGCCCTCCTCCGCCCGCAGGGGAAGCCACTGTCCACTCTCTCCGGTCACCCTGGCGATCTGGAGGTAAGGGGTCTCATCCCCGATCGAGGGGATGTGTATCGAGTTCAGCCCGAAGACATAGGCCAGGAGGACAAAAACACAAGCGGTGAGAATCGCCGCTGTCCTGGTCAATCGGGGCTGCACCATGGTTTTCATTATATACCGAGGCAGGCTGCTTAACAATCGAAGCGGTCAAGAGGCAGGTCCTCCGCACCCAGGGGAATAAAAAAAAAGGGGCTCCGTCTGAATGGAGCCCCTTGTGTTCACGATCAGCAGGCGTGGCTCAATAAGCCACTGACCTGCTTGGTCCCACAGAAACGGACGATCAGAACCGGGGGCGCCCGCCTCCCTGGCTCTTCTTGTTGACGCCCTCGGCATCCAGGGCCCACATGCCGCGGCCGTGGGTTCCGATCACGATGACATTGTCGCGTGGGTGAATGATGAGGTCGTGCACGTAGCAGGATGGCAGGTTCCCGCCCAGGACGGTCCAGGTCTTGCCGCCGTCTTTCGTGACATACACGCCGATGTCGGTGCCCACATACAGGATGCTGCGGTTGACCGGGTCTTCGCGGATCACGTTGACCGGACCCAGGGGGATGTTGCCCGAGATGTCCTGCCAGGTCTCACCGAAGTCCGTGGACTTCCAGACATAGGCGTTGAAGTCGTCCTCGCGCTTGCCGTTCTGGGTCATGTAGACCGTGCCCAGGCCGTACTGCGAGGCCACCATGCGGGAGACCCACTTGCGAAAGGGCAGGCCCTTCATGATTTCCTTCCAGGTCTTGCCGGTGTCCTTGGTGACGTGTACCTTGCCGTCATCTGTGCCGACATAGATCAGGCCGGGCTTGAGCGGCGACTCGGAAATGGTAAAGATGGTCTGATAGGGGATGTCGCCCAGCTCGTCCTTGATGTTGTAGGACATGTCCGGGCTGATTCGCTCGAACGTGTCGCCCCGGTTCTCGGAACGGAAGAGGTACTGCATGCCGTGGTAGATGATATTGGGATTGTGGGGGGAGATGATGGTGGGCGCCACCCACTGCCCGCGCAGCCGGGTTTCTCCGGGCAGTGTGCGCGGAAGGATGGACTTGCGGCCGTCCCGCCCGGACTTGGAGAGGTCGGTGCGGGAGAGGGTGCCGTAGAAGCCCGAGGAATAGACGATGTTGGGATCCGTGGGGTCGATGGCATGGCTCGTGCCCTCGCCGCCGGGGGCGCCCTCGAATTCCACGGCCGCATAGCCCTCCATGGGCTGGCCGGTCCAGCGGTTCCGGTTGCGAATGACCTGGCCCCGGAAACTGCCGTGGTCCTGCATGGAGCCGTAGACGCGGAAGGGCGAGTCCATGTCATAGGAGATGTTGAAGAACTGGCACACAGGCAGATTGTGGGTGAAGGAGCGCCAGTTTTTCCCCTTGTCATAGGTGATGTAGATGCCGCCGTCGTTGACGTTGATCACGTAGTCGGAGTTGTCGGGGTCGATCCACATGCCGTGGTGGTCACCGTGCATGCCGCTCAGGCGGCGGAAGGTCTTGCCGCCGTCGTTCGAAACGCTCAGGGGGACACCCATGATGTAGACCGTGTCCGGATCGCTGGGATCGACGCGGATCTGGCCGAACACCCAGCCGAAGGTGCTGGAGTGGCGCTCCATGTACTGTTTCATCCTGTCGTCGACCGGAGCCACCTTCTCCCAGTTCGCGCCCTTGTCGTTGGAGCGGTACACGGTGGCACCCTTGATGTAACCGCTGGAGGGGACGCCGTAGGAATCGGCCAGTTCCTCCGCGGTGGGTTCCCTGGCGATCTCGTAGTTGTCCAGCAGCATGTACAGCACGTTGGGGCTCTTGAGACACACGTCGAAGCCGATGCGGCCGCGGAATTTGCCTTCGGGCAGGCCGTTGTTTATGGCCTTCCAGGTGGCGCCACCGTCGGTCGACTTGTACATGCCGCTCTGGTCGAATCCCTTGAGGATGCGGGGGTCGTTCCACTTGGGGCGGATGCGCTGCCAGACCGAGGCGTACAGGGTCTCGGTATCGTCGGGGTCCATGGCCAGGTCGATGGCGCCGGTCTGCTCATCGATATAGAAAACCTTGTCCCAGGTCCGGCCTCCGTCCGTGGTCTTGTACACGCCTCGCTCGGGATTGAAGGTCCACTCGTGACCCGAGGCCGCAACATACACGACGTTGGGATCGGTGGGGTGGATGACGATGCGCGGGATGGTGTTGGTGTCGGCCAGGCCCATGTGGGTCCAGGTCTTGCCCGCGTCGGTCGACTTATAGATCCCGCATCCTGACTGGGAACTGCGAAAGATGTTGGCCTCGCCGGTCCCCACCCAGACTATGTCCGGGTTGGAGGGGGCGATGGCCAGATCCCCGATGGCGGTCGAGGGGGCCTTGTCGAAGATGGGATCCCAGGTCGTGCCTTCGTTGACGGTCTTCCACACACCGCCCGAGGCCGTGGCCACATAGATCGTGAAGTTCTGTCCCTTGGGCATGACAACTTCCACGTCCGTGGCGCGCCCCGAGACGTTGGTGGGGCCGATGTGGTACCACCTGAGCTTGTTGAATTCCGAAGCCTTGGTCAGCTCCAGATGCTTGTCATAACCCTGGAGCCGCAGGGCCGGGTCCGTGGATTCGATGACCTTTCCCTTGGCCTTCTGGGCCGGGGTCGGGGCGGCCAGGAAAGAGATCACCACAGCCAGCGCCACCGCGTACAGCAGGGGCCGGTGAATTCCTTTGCAGAGTCTCATTGTTCCTCCTAATGGTAAGATATATTGAAGGGCATTTATCGAGATTCTATTGCAGGTCGGCGGCGACCTTTTCGACCTCGCGCCACACGCGCAGCAGGTTGCCGCCCCAGATCTTGTTGATCTCCTCGGCCGTGTAGCCGCGGGCGATCAGTTCATCTGTCACATTACGGGCCTCGGCATGGTTGTTGAAACCGGGGATACCACCGCCGCCGTCGAAGTCGGTCCCGATCCCCACGTGGTCGATGCCAGCGACCTTGACGGCGTGGTCGATGTGGTCCACCATGTCCTTGAGGCCGGTGGCCGGATAGACCTTCTCGATCTCGATCCTGCGCCTGTCATACTCTTCCAGCTTGGGGCGCAGGGCATCGCGCTCCTCCTGCGACATCCGGTACATCTCGCGCCGGCCAGGCAGCTCCAGCTCCTCGCGCAGCTTGGCCATGGCATCGCGGTGTTCCGGCGTTTCCGCCTTGAGAAAGCCTCCGAGGGCAACGATCTGGATCACGCCGCCGTTTTCGGCCAGGGCCTTGAGCTGTTCGTCCGTGAGGTTGCGGCCGACGGGATTGAGCGCGGAACAGCCGGAGTGGGACGCCATGATGGGGGCCTTGGTGATCTCGATCAGGTCCCAATAGGATTTTTCGGACATGTGCGACACGTCGCTGATGATCCCCAGGCGGTTCATCCCGGCCACGACCTGCTCTCCGAAATCCGATATCCCGTCGTGCAGGGGCTCTGAGGGGCTCGAGGAATCGCAGATCTGATTGTGGCTGCCGTGGCAGAGAGTGATGTAGCGGGCGCCCAGGTCATAATATTTCTGGACCAGGCTCAGGTCTTCGCCCACCACGACGCCGTTCTCGATCCCGATCATGATGGCCCGCTTGCCGGAATCGGCGATCCGCTCAAAATCGTCTGCGGTCACGGCCAGCTCGCAGCGGTCCGGGTGCATCTTCTCGGTCAGCCGGTGGATCGCCTCGAACTTGATCATGGCCGTATCATGGGCCCGTTCGAAGACCTCGGGAGTCAGGTCCCCCCGGTTGCCCACAAAAACCGCCAGGAAGACACCGTCCATCCCGCCCCTCTCCATCTTGGTGAGGTCACACCTCAGGCGGGGATGATCGATTCCGGGATCGACTTCCTCGGTGGCATAGTTGGTGCCGATGTCGACGTGCGTGTCGATGGTGTAGGCTGCGGCGTGGATGTCCACAGGCTCTGTCTGGCAGGCAGGCAGAACCAGGAGACACAAGATGCAGGCAAGCGAAAAAATCCCGGCCCAAGTTTTCATTTCATTCTCCTCCAGATGGGATCAAGACAAGGGAAAGGCTAAACATGACCGGATAGATATATCACGGCCGGGAGGCAAGTTCAAATGCTAATGCCCGGGCCGGGCATTCCTGCCCATCGGTTGACAGGCCTGAACCTGCCCGCTATATTGAGGGGAAAGAGGCGGACAGGGCAAGATGAGCGCGAGAGATTTCGGTTACTCCGTAATCCTCATCCCCGTACTCCTTCTGATCGGAGTCTTTTTCCCACTTCTGCTGTATATCCTTCCGCTGCTCTTTTTCTGCGCTCTCGTCATTCTCTATGCCAAACCTCAGGCGGATGTCCCGGTAAGGAACCGAAACCTCCGTGACGTCTCCAGCCCCCGCGGCCCTCCGCGTTACCTGCTGTTTTCGTAACTTTATGATCGATCTTTACGGCAGTACAAAGCGGAGGCAACAAACATGATCCATTTCGATAGATCCAGAATAAAACATCTGTGGAACCGGCTCCGGGGAATCCCGATCGAGTGGGACCTCGTTGAATATAGGGGCCTGCTTGACAAAGTCAATACCTACAAGCTTGGGGGGCGGTCAGATGGGGAGCTCAAGGAAATCGCCGCGCGGCTCAAGGCTCAGGCCGGGCAGGGGCAGCCCCTAGACGAGATTCTGCCCGAGGCTTTTGCCCTGGTCAGGGAATCGGCCGCGCGCACCATCGGGCTGAGGCCCTTCGACATACAGGTTTTGGCGGGGATGGCCATGCAAAGCGGAAGGCTCATCGAGATGAACACCGGCGAAGGCAAAACCCTGGCAGCCGTGTTCCCGGCCTATCTGAATGCTCTGACCGGCAGGGGAGTCCACATCCACACATTCAACGACTACCTTGCCAGTCGTGATGCGGCCTGGATGGGCCCTATCTACTCGCTCCTGGGGTTGAGCGTGGGTTGCATCCAGCAGGGGATGCCGGCGGCGGAGCGGAAGGAAGCCTATTCCGCGGACATTACATACACCACGGCCAAAGAAGCCGGTTTCGATCTCCTGAGAGATCAACTCTGCTTCAGCCGAGATAGCCTCGTGCACAGGGACTTCCACTTTGCGATCGTAGACGAGGCAGACTCCCTCCTGATCGACGAGGCGCGGGTCCCCCTGGTCATCGCCGGCGCGAGCGGAAAGCCCAAGGTCGAAGCATCCCGGATGGCCGAACTGGTCAAAGGACTCCGGGAGGGGACCGACTTCGAGGCGGATGATGGGAAGCGCAACCTCTACCTCACGGACAGAGGGCTGGAGAGGGTCGAAACGATCCTGGGATTGGGGAGCCTGCACGATCCCGAGAACCTGGAAGCACTGACCAAGCTGAACCAGGCCCTGCACGCGGAATTCCTGATCCACAGGGACATAGACTACATCGTGCGCAGCGGCAAGGTCGAGATCGTAGACGAGTTCACAGGCAGGGTAGTGGAGGACCGCCACTGGCCGGACGGACTGCAGGCCGCGGTCGAAGCCAAGGAAAAGCTGGCCCTGGGGTCGGGTGGGTCGGTCCTGGGATCCATCACACTGCAGCATTTTCTCAAACTCTATCCCCGGCTCTGCGGAATGACAGCCACGGCGCGCCCCTCCGCCGAGGAGTTCAAGGAGTTCTACGGACTTACGGTCGCGGTCATCCCTCCGCACCGGCCCTGCATACGCCGGGACGAACCGGACGTCGTTTTCACGCACAAGGAAGCCAAGTCCAAAGCCCTGATCGCTGAGATCAAACGGGAACACGCATCGGGGCGTCCCATCCTGGTAGGTACGGCCAGCGTGGAGGAGTCGGAAGAGTTGGCCGCGGCGCTGGAAAAGTCCGGAGTCAGCTGTCAGGTGCTGAACGCCAGGAACGATGAGCTGGAGGCCGGTATTGTGGCCCGGGCCGGAGAGCTGAGGGCCGTGACCATCTCCACCAACATGGCCGGCCGGGGCACCGACATCAAGCTGGGCGGGGAAGACGAAAGGGATCGCAGCCGGGTGGTGGAAATGGGGGGGCTTTATGTCATCGGCACCAACCGCCATGAGAGCCTGCGCATCGACCTGCAGCTCCGGGGGCGTGCGGGACGGCAGGGCGATCCGGGGACCTCACGGTTCTTTGTCAGCCTCGAGGACTACCTGGTCGACCGATACGGGATCATCAACCTGCTGCCCAAGCACTATCACGCCCTCAAGCAGGAGCCCCCCATCGTCGATGCGTTTGTGAGCCGGGAGATCGAACGGGGCCAGCGCATCATAGAGGGACAGAACTTCGAGATCAGGAAAACCCTGTGGAAGTACTCCTCGCTGATGGAGAAACAGCGGGAACTGATCCAGGCCAGGCGCAATGAGATCCTCATGGACGATGTCACCATAGACCTGCTGTCACAGCGGGCGGCGGAACGATACACAGAACTCGAACGAAGCCTGGGGCCGGCCCGCATGATGGAGGTCGAGCGGCGTCTGATGCTCTTCCACCTCGACCGCACTTGGGCCGAACACCTGGCTCAAGTGGCGGACATACGCGAAAGCATCCACCTTGTTAGCGTGGGAGGCAATGCTCCCATAAACGAATTCCATAAGCTCGTGAACGCTGCTTTCCTGGAGCTGGATCACAAGATCGAGGAAGGCGCGCTGGCGACATTCGAAGGATTGAAGTTCAAGGGGGATGATCTCGACCTGGACAAGGCGGGCATCCGTGGGCCCTCCTCGACCTGGACCTACCTCATAAGCGACAACACATTCGGATCATGGGTGGGGCTCCTCCAGGGCACCAATATCGGCTTCACGGCCATGGCGGCCGGCTACCTGGGTCCCCTGTACATCCTCCTTGGGCTCCTGCGCCGGAAGAAGTGGAGGAAAGACAATCCCCTAGAGCCGTCTCGAGCCCAGGATGATTCCGAAGAGCATTAGGCTCAAGTATTCGTGCCGTCTCCAGATGACGATCTTGCTGTCCTATTTGGGAATATTGGAAGACCTCAAGCGTCATAGAGTAGAGACAGGCAGCATAGGCGTGCATTGACAATGCACATATAAATGCGTATAATTTATACACATGGAGATGCGCATGATTCGTCTGAACATCACGCTGCCGGAGGATATCGTCAGATATCTGGCTCAAAAACAGAATAAGAGCCGTTTCATCGCCCAGGCACTGAGAGAGAAGTTGGAACGGGAAAAACGCGAAAGAATCGAAACGCTCATGGCAGAGGGCTATAAAAGCACCGAACTCGAGGATAAAAACCTCGATGCAGAATGGGATAAGGCGAGCCTGGAAGAATGGGATTAGACAAATTCCCGCAAAGAGGGGAGATCTTTCTCGTGTGCCTGGATCCCACCATGGGATCCGAAATCAACAAAACCCGGCCTGCATTGATCATTTCTAACGACATAAATAATAAATTCGCGTCTACTGTTACGGTTATCCCCATCACATCGAATGTCAAGAAGGTGTTTCCTTTCGAGGTGCTCTTTACCGCGCCACAATCGGATTTGCCCAAAAAATCAAAAGCTAAATGCAATCAGATCAGGACCATAGATAAAAGACGCCTGATAAAACCTATGGGAGCCATCTCCGGTAAAACAATGCAGGAAGTCGAAGAGGCTTTGCGCCTCCATCTGGGGATGTATTTTGATAAAAAGGCGACTTAAGACTCTGCATCGATACTCAGAATGTTCGTCAAGTCATAGCTTGACATTGCCTCTATTCATGTCAATATATCACTTGACATATTGAACATCGGGCCTCAAAAATCATTTTGGTGACATACGGAAGGAGTACATCTCAGCGCTCCAGGCTGCGGATGCACAGGACTTTGGCCCCTTACTGGAGTTTGCAAGAACATAATCGGTGAACTCATCCATTCTCTCGAGAAGACCGCGTTTCATGCGTAAAAAGGAAATTCTCGATATCCGACCTCCGTGAGAGTCACTGCTTATCCGAATCGTCATCTGAAGTACCCATAAACACTC
>CBFDBC010000048.1:0-20125 GCA_965602945.1 uncultured bacterium
TCAGGGAGTAGTGGACATGTTTAACCCCCTTGGGCATTCCGGTGGTGCCGGATGTATAGTGGAGGACGGAGGGGGATTCCGCCTCCGTGGGGAAGACCTCGATCTCCTCCACGGGATCGGCATCATCCAGAGAAAACGCCTGTTCCCGTTCCTGGAGCGGTTTGCGGCCGTCATAATCGACGACGATGATGTGCTTGAGATGAGGGAGCCGGTCACGGATCTTCCGCACCTTGCTCACGTGTTTCCTCTGCGTGATGATGGCGGACGTCTCCGCGTTCTCCAGCCTTACCAGCAGGGACTCGTCCCCGAAGGCGGAGAAGAGCGGTTGGGCGATGGCCCCGATCTTGAGGATACCCAGGAATCCCAGATACAGCTCTGGGATCTTGTCCATGAACAGGCAGACACGGTCCTGATCCGCGATTCCCTGGTCGCGGAGGAACCGGCCGATGGTGTTGGCGGCCAGACGGATGTCATTGAAGGTGTAGGTCCGGCTGGCGCCTCCCAGGCCTTCCCAAATCAAGGCCGTCTTGTCGGCCTTGCCCATCAGGCAGATCCGGTCCGTGCAGTACCATCCGATGTTTATCCGGTTGCCCGGGGTATACTCCAGCTCCTTTTCAGACAGGGACCAATCGAATCCCTGTATGCGCTCCTCGTATGATCCGATGTTTGACATGAGCTTCTCCTTTAGATTTCCAGTGTGACGATCGCGCTGGCGAAGTCCTTGAGGTGCGTCAAGGAGACACAGATGTTTGTGATATTCTTCTCAGCGATCAGTTTTTCGGCTTTGCCGTGCAGCCGTATCTCCGGCTTCCCCAGGGAGTCGTTGACGACCTCGACCTGGTTAAAGGCCAGACCGCCGCGCCAGCCCGTCCCCAGGGCCTTGAAGAACGCCTCCTTGGCAGCAAAACGGGCCGCGAAGTTCTGAGCCCGGTTCTTCTTGGACTCACAGTAAACGATCTCATCCGGAGTGAAGATCCTGTTGATGAACCGGTCGCTGCGCTCCAGCTGCTTACGGATCCGCTCCACCTCGATGAGGTCGATTCCTATGCCATAGATCATGCCGAGTCCTTAAGATTTCAAGCGGTGTCCGGGTTATCATCCGGCAGCTTTTCCATGGTTATCCCGGTGTAGCCGTAGAAAATGGAGATCGCCGGGACGAGAAGGTTGAGGAAGGCGTAGGGGAGGTAGATCAGCGGACTGACTCCCAATGTCGCCCCCATGAACGCCCCGCAGCTGTTCCAGGGGATGAGCGGCGAGGTCATGGTGCCTGAATTCTCCAGCACCCGGGACAGGTTCTTGGGGTGCAGGCCCTTGGCTTCGAACGCGCTCTTGAACATGCGGCCGGGCACCACGATCGCGATGTACTGGTCCGCCGCGATGATGTTCATGCCGATGCAGCTGAAGACCGTGGTGGCAACCAGGGCCCCGGTGCTCTTGACGAACTTCAGGAGCGATCCCGCCAGGACCCGGAGCATCCCGGTCCGTTCCATGATCCCCCCGAAAGAGAGGGCGCAGATGATGAGGGCCACCGTCTCCATCATGTTCATCAGCCCGCCCCGCGTGAGCAGCTCGTCCACCATGGCCACCCCTGTCTCGGAGATGTGCCCGACGTGTGCGGACGCCAGCACCTCGCCCAGAGAACGGGACTGGGCTGCCATCGCAAACACACTGCCCAGGATCGATCCCCCCAAGAGGGCTGGCAGCGGCGGGACCTTCCGGACCACCATCACGAAGACCAGGATCGTAGGCAGCAGCAGGACAGGATGGATAAAGAAATGCGCCCGCATGGTGGACAGTATGATATCGATGTTCTGTGATTCCAGCACTCCGCCGGAGAACCGTGTTCCCATGAGGGCGTACAGGACGAAGGCGATGACGTATCCCGGCGCCACGGTGTACACCATGTGCCGGATGTGCGAAAACAGGTCTGTTCCGGCCACCGCGGGCGCCAGGTTGGTGGTGTCGGAGAGCGGGGACATCTTGTCGCCGAAATAGGCACCGGATATGATGGCCCCGGCCACCATGGCCACGGGGATGCCCAGCCCCTGCCCGACGCCCACCAGGGCCACACCTACGGTGCCGGCCGTGGACCAGGACGACCCTGTTCCCAGGGATACGACCGAACAGATGACCATTGTGGCTGCCAGGAAGATCCCGGGAGACAGGACCTTCAGGCCGTAGAAGATCATCGCCGGGACGATCCCGCCGGAGATCCAGGTCCCGATCAGGGTCCCGACAACCATCAGTATAAGGACCGCCCCCATCGCCAGGTTGATCCCCTGCACCATGCCCTCCTGGATCTCCTTCCAGGCATATCCCAGGCGGACGGCCACGGCTGCGGCCGCGGCCGTGGCCAGGATCAGGGGGATGTGAGCGGACTGCCCCAGGACCACGATCGTGACGAAGAGGGCGAAAACCAGGAAAATTACGGGGAACAGGGCCAACCACACACTGGCTTCTTTTTTCTCTTTCTCCATTCAGTCTCCCGGAAATTACAGACCTGATATTGTATGCCATTCCAGGGGAAAATTCAACATCCAGACTTGGAGATATCCCCTATAGAGACACGTTGGCGAGGGAGGGGGAATAACGAAAATCTATGCTGGGGTGTGTCCCCTGGGGGATATCCCCTAGTCGATCTTATCCAGGGCGATGCCCTGGTAGTACTTCTTCAGGATCTCCTGGAAATCCGCTCCAGCCTGGGCCATGCCAAAAGCACCCACCTGGCACATGCCCACACCGTGCCCCCAGCCCTTGCCGGTGAAGACGAAATGAGCCACATGCCCGTCAACATCGTACTCTTTGTCCATCACAAAGAGTGTTTCACGCAAACCGAGTACGGTCCGGATGCGAAGACCGCGGACCACGGCTTCGGTCTCGCTGCCCTTGATGTGCAGCTCCATGACCCGCTGGGAGCGTCCCCGTTTCCCCGGCACCAGGTCGAGCAGCTCTCCTATCGGGTAGTACCGGTTGATCCGCTCCTCCAGTTCCTCACGCGAGGTTCTCACATTCCAGGAATGGTATTTCGAGCTGCGGTCCAGGAGATTGGAATAGGCGGGGTAGACGACCTCGAGGTATACGACCTCGCCTTCTCTGCTGATCCAGCGGAGGTTCTCGCCTCCCAATAGGTCCAGGCTCCGGGCGAAGGTGTAGTGTCCGTTCTGGTTCCTCACCAGGAAGGCTTCAGGTGCCAGGCTGAACCTGCGCCCCTCTCCGTTCACGCGCAGATCGAGCTCCTGTCCCTCCACTCCCTGGAATACGCCGACATCGCGAAAGTCCCGGTAGCTGTTCAAAACCCCGGCCAGGTAGGAGGCGGCCTCCCCGCGTGAGAGCGCGCGGTCATGCGGCCCCACGCTTTCCGGTGACGGGAGGATCCCGGCCTGGATGAAATATGCGACCATGGACCTTGACCGCTCAGACCAGCCGTTATCGCTGTCAAAGATGAACACAGCTTCCTTGTCCTGAAGAAGGCGTGAGATACGCTCCTCCCATCCGAATGCCTGCACCATATGCGAGAGGAAGCCTTCTATCGTGACCTCCCCCACCAGGATCCCGGGCGCCTCTGCCGCCAGCTTACCCAACAAGCCTCGGGCGGCGGCCACCCATTCCTGCATCTCGTTCCCGCCTACCGGTTCCCCGAAATATGCGGGATCGGTCTCTGCCGGGATCACTCCCAGGCTTACCATGAGCGCGATATCCGCACTCACGTTCCGGCCCTTGGCATAGATCGGGGCAAGGAACGTCCGCGTGGCCACAGGCCACTGCCTCTGCTTCTCGTACATGCATTCCGTGCTGCGCAGATACTTGAGGGCAGGCCCCAGAAAGACGTTTTCCACGTCCTCGGTGGCTCCCCCGCAGGTGCTGGTGTACAGAGCGTCGATCAAGCGGCCCCTGTATTTTGCCACGACTCCGGCCGTCTCGTCCACCGCGCGCGTGCTCAAGGGATGCTCGGCGTTCATTCCACGGTAGAACTGGGAACGTGGCGTGTCTACCAGGTCGAATCCCAGGTCCCGGAAACGTCCGAGGTTCTTCATGGCATAGGTCCTGGCGGCCACAGCCTGGGCCTTGAGCGCCTCGATCTGCGGGTACGAATAGGGAGACAGCTCGCTCGGTACCACGGACTTGAGATAGTCTTCCAGGTTGAGCGTGTTGATGAGCACGATCCCTCTGCGGCTGGCCCGCAGAGTGAAGATGCCGCGGTAGTCGCGCCCCTTGTAGGACAGGTAGCTCTGCGGTGTGCTAGGGATGAAATACAGGACCGTGGCGTCCCGCAGGCTCTTCAGTTCGTCGTTGATCAGGATCCAGAGCGGCCGGGATTCCTTTTCCGTGACCTCTTCCCGGACGATCCAGGTATCCTTAACACCCTGACGGTTGAGCTTGATGATGTAGCTGAGCGCATCGTCCCGGGTGAGAAAGTCTCCGATATGGATCCTGTAGCTTCCCGCTGCTTCCGTATCATCGGCGGTTGTCACAAAGACCTTTCTATCGATGCTGAGCCTGAGCTGCTGGGCCCTGCGCTCTGCTTCCTCCCGGTCGTGCGACTGAGCCACCTGGATGAGGTATTTCTCGGTGATCTGCTCCCTGTTGCCTTTGATAAGGGCCTCATCGGCATTCTCGGCGATCAGGTGGTAGTTGTCCTTGACCTCATATACCTTCATCCCCGAAGACGCCGCGATCTGGATCTGGCTGAGGTTGACGCCCAGCCCGATTTGGATCACCGGCTTGGGGATAAGATAATCCTGGAAAAAAGCCTTTTCCGTTCCGAACTCCACCGGTTCTCCGCCCAGCAGAAAGAAAGACAACAGCGCTGCAAAGATATATTTCAAGTAGGGAATGGGGGATTTTCGCATTTTTGCTGACCGAAGTTAGGGATATTTTATCCGGATATGGACGCGGATGTCAAGGAAAAATCGCTATATATGCAGCCTCTCTATTTTCTAATACTATATCTTGTATTCTTGATGTTTCACAAGAGTCAATGTATGATAGCCGAAAATCCCTCGAATGTCAAGGGGTCAGGCTTTAGGCCTGACCCCCAATCCCAAGAGCGAGGACATGGCATGAAAAAAACCGGCCTTGTATGTTGGATGTTCTTATTCTGTATGTGGTTTTCAACGGGGACTGCCCTGCCCGCGGAGGGTATCGACTGTCTTTCGCAGGTCTTCCTCACAGGAAAAGGCCTGCTCGATGCAGACGGGGATGGATTCGCAGATACCCCCGCACTGCTGATCATGCTGCCGGACAGTCCCAACGCCCATGAAACGGCTGTAGCCGGAGACCTGGCCGCCCGCCTCAACCTGGAATCCCTGGCCGTGGATTTTGCCTGCGTACGGCAGGAATCGGATTCGGCCGGCCCGGGTCTCCAGAAGATTCCGGTTCTCATCGGGTCCCGGCTGGGCCGCATCAAGGAACTGTCCCGGCTGGGGATGCTGCCCATGGAGAGCCTGGAAGAGCATCAGGGACTCGTGCGGGTGTTCGAACAGGACGGGCGCTCGGGACTGGCCATCGTGGCCGGCTCCGACCGGGCACTGCTGCAGACAGGCCGCGCCTTTTTCCTGCGCTGGCCCTACCTGTGGGACATCTGGGGCCGGAAAGAGGGCCAGACCTATATGTCTGTCCTGGGGGACCTCGGCGCCCTGCTCGAACAGGAAGGGATCCGGGGAGTCCGAATCCACATCACATCCGCGCTCTATGACTTCCCGGCCCTCGAATCCTCCTTCGATGCGGTCAAACGGCTCCGTTTCAACACCGGAGAGATCCGTGAACTCGCTGTCCGCGTCGTCTTCGCCGACCGTGGAGCGCAGCAGGCGGCCCGCAGCCTGCTGGCAACCCTTGCGGAACAGCACAGGCGCGGGGAGAGGTCCGAGCTTCTGAGCTATGCCGGCTGCCGCCGCATCGCCTTTCTCCTGGAATGGGAGGGGAAGCGGGAAAGGGTGGATCTGGATCGAATGGGCTTTCCCAAGCGCATGCTCACGCCCGGCTACAAATCTCCGAGCCGGGCCCGTGTGCCGGAAAAGGATTTTGATCTTCTGGGTCTCCTCTCGACCGGTGCCGTGTATGCGGACGGGGACCGGGACCGGATACCTGCCAGGATCAACACACGGATGATCCTGGCCTCGGATAGCGCCGCCCCGGAGGTCGCCCAGCTGGCTGCGCGCCTGGTCCTGCCCACGGCCGGGGCATCGTTTCCCCTTATCTATCTGGACTCCGAGATAGAAGAGCCAAAAACCCTGGACGCACCCATTCTGATAGGAAAAGACAACACCCTGGTCAAGGAGCTGATCCGGACGGCCAGGCTGAAGCCTCTTCCACTCGAGACAGGTCAGGCTGCGGTCCAGATCGTACCCCGCGCATTCAACAAGTCCAACGCCGTTGTGGTGTACGGGGAGGACGATCCGAGCGTGGGAAAGGCACTCGAATATTTCAGCCGCACCTTTCCCCACTTCACACGATTCGAAGACGGGGCGCCCGGCCTGCAGGATATTCCCGACACCATTCATGAGCTGCTCGAAGGGAAAAAAGGGAGCGGCGAGGCCTACCTGTACGATCAGCTGAAAAAGACCGTAGAAACCCTGCGGGACAAGAACCTGGAATCTTTCGAGGTCAAACTGACCCTTTCCCATCCCGATCCGGGCCTCGAGGAGGAAATGAGGGACTTTCTGAAGAAAAACATCCGGTCGGAAAAGATCGAGCTCCGGACTATCGCGATGGATGAGGAAAAGGTCATCTTCTCCAGGAGCGAGGAATTCGAATGGGAAGGAGACCAGGCCCTCGAGCTCCTGAGACAGCATCTCTCGGACGTGGACGGGACCACCGGCCCGGTCTCCGTCAGCCTGGGCCTGAGCGAATCTCCCGCCGTCCGCTCCCGCCTGAAAAAACAGGTGAACGACCTCCTGCGGGAGCTGTCCCTCCCCCCAGGGGAAATCGAAGTGCTGTCCTCCTACAAACAGGGCTTTTTCTGGCTCAAAGAACGAGTCCTGCCGCGGCTGTCCGGGCTCGACGGGCTGCATGCCGTCACGATCCGGTTCGCAGCCGCAGGGGATGATTTCACCGCGCCCAAACGCTTCTACAGCGATCCCTTCCGCTGGCTGCAGGAGCTCTATCCCGTAGACGAGTTCATCGCCCGGGAGACATCCCTTGCGCTGGACAGGATCACGTTCGAGGCCAAGGACGATCCGGAACCGGTCTACGAAGTCACGGCCGCGAACGCCGAAGGGGACGTCCTGTTCCATGATGTGTTCAATCCCCGCACCCTGCTCATGCCCTATCTCCAGGCCCTTCCGGAATGGGGGGAGGTGTGCGTGACCACCGGCTGGCTGACGATCCGGGCCGGGGACGAGACGGTGGCGGACACGGATATCCGCAGCGACCTGGAGAGGTTCTGGTCCTTCTACCAGGAAGACGTCCTCAAAGAGGTCTATGCCCACATACTGAAAAAAACCGGAAACCGCCCTGCCTTCGACAAGCAGCCCTATTTCAAACGGCTGTTTGTCGAGCTGTGGCTGAGCGAACCTGACTACCGGCTGGGCCTGGACGAGGAAGTCGTGAGCAGCCTGGAGGCGCTCCATGACGAACTCTATTTCGACACCCTGGACTTCATGCGCGGAATAACGGAGATCGAGCCGCCGGAAGGAGACACGATCCCGGAAGATTCCTCACGCTACTCGGCCCCGGGTAACATCCTCCCCATGTTCCACCCCTCGCTCGAGGGGGAAAAGGGGCGGGTGGAGGTCACCTTCTCTGACTGGCAGGCCCGAACTCCCCAGATGGAGGTGAGCTGGCAGGAACCCGGGCGGCACCAGAACAGCCGGAAGGTGGTGTTCCCGAAGTTCAAGCCCAAGGCGGTCCGGCTCCCGGCACTGGTTTTTGACGGCAGAGAAGGCCGCCTCGACAGGGTCTACACCACGATCGACCTCGGGACGGAAAAGGAGTATCTGGCCCTGCTCGACATCCTGGACGGCATGGAACGGCTGCACGCCCGGAACCTGATCCCCGCCCTGGAGTTCCCGGGCCTGGAGTCACTTAAAGTCCGGATCAGGTTCGGAGACCTGATCAAAGAGGCGGCCCTGCCTGTCCTGCCGGCTCTCGAACAGGCGGCCGCGCCGGCTCGATCCGACGGCGCCCGGGGCGGGACCGTGCCGACGAACACGATCATCTCACCCGAGATGTGCCTCGATATCGTCCGTGATCTGTCCTCGCTCCCCGGGATCAAGAGTTATATCGCGGGGAACTCCTATGAAGGCCGCGACATCCCGGTGCTGGAGATCTATACGCCGCTCGGCCCATACGTGTCTCTCCCACGCCTGGCGGCAGCCAAGCCGACCCTCTACATGAGCGGCCGTCAGCACGCCAACGAGGTCAGCTCCACCAATTACATCCTCCGATTCGCGGAACTGCTGGCCCGGGATCCCGAGTACAGGTCGTACACCCAGAAGGTGAACTTTGTGCTCCATCCCATGGAAAATCCGGACGGAGCGGCCCTGGCCTTTGAACTTCAGAAGCTCACGCCCTTCCACAGCCTGCATGCCGGGCGATATTCCTCGCTTGGCATGGACATAGGGTACCAGACAGGCGCCGCCCGGCCTCTCCTGCCCGAAGCCAAGGTGCGGGCCGGGCTCAACCGGAAATGGCTTCCGGACATCTACCTCAACCTGCACGGCTATCCCTCGCATGAATGGGTACAGCCCTTTTCAGGTTACGCCCCCTACCTTTTCAGGGATTACTGGATCCCGCGGGGATGGTTCGCCTATTTCAGGGCCCTGTCACTCCCCCTGTATCCCGACCTGGCGGAGGCGGGCCGGGACCTCAAGGATTACATCATCCGCGGGATGCAGGACAGGCCGGACATCCATGAGTCCAACCGCGGTTTCTACGACCGGTATTTTCGCTGGGCCGCGCGCTGGCAGCCTCACATGAACTATCTGGAGCTCGACGACGGGGTCAACCTGTACGCGAAACGCCGTTCATCGCGGGAGGAACGCCTGTCCGACCGGAGGCGCATCACGTTCGCCGAAGAGACCCCCGAACTCATGGACGAGACCGCACAGGGTGAATGGCTGGAATTCCTGGTCGAGCAGGGACTGACCTACCTGAAGGCCCACGCCGATTACCTGATGCAGACCGGATTCGTCCGCGAGCGCATTGAGGAGGAGGACGGAGAGAGGATCCACATCTCGTTCGTCAGGAAGCGCCCGGGCTCTCGATTAAAGGAGAAGTGACCGCTCAGGACCTATCCGGACAGGTCGTCGAGTGCCTTCTCGAGAAACGTGATCCCCTGTTTGAATTCCTCGGGAACGCCCCCGAAACCTATGCGGAAATGCCGGGGGGACTCGAAGAACCGGCCGGGAACGACACATGTGGCATATCTCTCCTTGAGAAACTCCGCCAGTCGATCTCCGTCGAAGCCCGCCTCGATCCGGGGGAAACCAACCACTCCGCCCCGCGGCTCGATCCAGGACAGCCGTTTGTCACTGTGCACAAGATCCTTCAGAAGAGAGAAGTTGGCTGCGATGCGACCGGCGTGCCGCCTCCGGATAACCTCCAGACGGGAAAAGCACCGGAGGGCCACCTGTTCCCCCAGGAAAACTCCTTCCACGTGCATGTGGTCGATGATCTTCCAGACCGTTTCTGCCAGGCCTGCCGGCGCCAGCATCCATCCGCAGCGCAGGCCCCCCAACCCGTAGGCTTTCGTCAGGCTCGAGATGACGATGATGTTCTCTCCTAGGGGAAAGGCACTCCTCTCCCCCGGTTCTCCCAGGAAATCCAGATAGACCTCATCCACCAGGACATGGGCACCCTGCGCTTGGGCCGACCGGATGAGGGCCCTCAGTTCGTCACGGCTGAGGCAGGCACCGCTGGGGTTGTGCAGGTTGGTCAGGAGGACCAACCGCGGACGCTTTTCCAATTCCCGGTGATAGGAATCAAGGTCCACGCCAAACCCGTCTTCAAAGCGGCGTGCAAACCGAATGACCTCGGCCCCCAATGCCGCCGGAACAGAGAGCATGGGTTCATAGGCCGGTTTCTCGACCAGGACGCGGTCACCGGGATTCAACAGGGCCGCACAAGCCAGGAACAGAGCCTGGGCCGTCCCCTGGGTCGTGACCACGTTTTTCGGCCGCGTGCCGTAGCGGGAAGCGATGGCGTTGATCAGCGGTGCATACCCATACTGATTTGGGCCCGAGATCTCCAGCCCGGAAAGGTCCAGGGAAAGAGAGGATAGGGACACCTTTTCGATATTGCTGGGACACAGGTTGATGCGGCACCCGCTTTGGGTCTTGGTCCATTCCAGATAGCGGATTGAAGAATAACGCATCGGATCTCTCCTCGAGGTCGATTCCTTGCCCGCCAGTGTATGCGGTTTGCCGGTTTATTTCAACACGCCCGACTTTCTCCCGCCGAAAGTGGATTATTCACGAGCCGAGGTCCCCGCCAACAAATATTCTTTGAGTGAAAGTGTCGGCAGCTTCTAAGAATAAAATCGGTTTACTCCACATGAGGAAAAGTTTAAAATACGTGCCAGGAGGACCTCATGAAACGAAGACTTGCCTTTTCTGTTGTCTGTTTATTCTCTCTGGGACTGATCGCCACATCCGACGCCGGGCTCTTTGCTCAAGATGCCAAGGCCATGCAGGTGCTGGAAAAGATGGTCGAAGCCATGGGCGGCCGCAGCGCCATGCAGGCCGTCAAGGACATGACGGCCGCAGGTACCATGGAAATGCCGTCCATGGGGATGGAAGGCTCCGCCACCCTCTACACCAAAAAGGAAAACATGTTCCGCATGGACATCGAGATCATGGGCATGAGCATCACCTCGGCCTTCGATGGGGAGGCAGGCTGGATGATCAACCCTCAGACCGGAGCCGTAGAGGATCTTCCCGGCGAGCAGCTGGAAGATATGAAGCGGCAGGCCATCGGTGATTCCGCCTACCTCGATCCAGAAAAGTACGGCATCGTCTACACGTCCAAGGGGCAGGAAAAGCTCGAGGACAAGGACTACGACGTCCTGCTGATGACCTACGCCGACGGGTACGAAGTCACTTTGCACATCGATAGCAAGACCCATCTGCTCTACAAGAGCCTGGCCATCGCCCCCAATCCGATGACCGGGGTGGAAGGCGAAATCGAGATCATCTCCACCGATTACCAGAAGCACGACGGCATGATGGTGGCCCACTCCATCACGCAGTTCACGGACGGTGAAGAGTTTATGATCATCACAATGGACGAGATTAAGTTCGACACCGGGCTGGACGACGCCTTCTTCAAGAAGGAATGAGCGACACACGTTTACGCAACCATTTCACCATCCTGGCCGGCTGTGTGCTCCTGCTGCTGCTCCAGGCTTGTGCGGTCAATCCCGTCACCGGACGGCGTCAGCTCATGCTCTACTCCGAGCAGGACGAGATCGCCATGGGCAAACAGACCCATGAGCAGATCCAGCAGCAGTATGGGTTCTACAACGATCCCCAGCTCAACGCCTATGTGATCCGGATCGGGGAAACCATGACGGGCCAGTCCCACAGGCCCCACCTCGAGTATCACTTCGCGATCCTGGATTCGCCGGTGGTCAACGCCTTTGCCGCCCCTGGGGGGTACATCTATGTGACCCGGGGAATCATGGCGATGATGAACTCCGAGGCGGAGCTGGCCGTGGTCCTGGGACACGAGCTGGGTCATGTCACTGCCCGGCACAGCATGAGCCGCCTCAGCAATGCGGTGCTGGCCTCAGCAGGGCTGGCCGTAGGGAGCGTTCTGAGTGAGACCTTCGCGGGGCTGGCCGGCCTGGCAGGCACGGGCGTGCAGCTGCTTTTCCTTCAGTACAGCCGCGACGACGAGAGGGAGGCCGATTCATTGGGTGTCGAATACGCCCGAAACGGTAAATACAATCCCGCCAAGATGATCGACTTCTTCGCAACACTGGAGAAAATGGGGGATCTTTCCGGGGGGCAGGCCCTCCCGGGATTCCTGTCCACTCATCCCCTGACCGACGAACGCATCGAGAACACCCGGGCTATGATCACGGAAGAGGACCAGAAACTGAACATTCGCACCAGCGAATACTTCAAGCGTATCCAGGGCATGGTCTACGGAAGCGATCCGCGCCAGGGATACGTAGAGGGAGAGGCGTTCTACCACCCGGACCTCAGGTTCGCCTTCACGATCCCCGGGGGATGGAAAGTCCAGAACCTGCCCGCACAGGTGATAATGATCTCGCCCAAAGAAGACGCCGGCATCATCCTCCAGGCAGAACAGAGCACACAGGATCCGGCCGCCTATGCGGCGGGGAAGGCCAAGGATTACGAGGGAGCGAGCCTGCGCGGGGAACAGAAGCGAAACATCAGCGGGTTGGCGGCCTATCAGCAGATCTGGGACGGCGCCCAGGAGGACGGAACCAAGCTGCGCCTGCACGTGACCTACATCCGGTATGCCTCACACATCTACACCTTCATGGGGCTGTCGCGCGTTCAGGAGTACGATGCCTATGCGCTCGCATTCGGGGCTACGGCCTCTTCCTTCCGCAGGCTCACCGACCGGAGGTACATCGACCGGAAACCCACACGGATCAGGATGATCACCGCCGACGGACGGCAGACCCTGCAGGCCATATTTCAGCGGGAAGGGCTGCCCAAGGAGCTGTGGCCGCGCTTCGCCATCATCAATGCCGGTGAGTTGGATCAGGTCCCGGAACGCGGACGCACCGTCAAGGTCATCCGTTAGGTTTCGATCTCTGCGAGGACCTTGTGGGCCAGCCTCAGGGCCCGCAGCCCCTCGGCACCGCTGACTTTGCGTGTCTTTCCGTCTCCGATGCACTGGATGAAGTTCTGCAGTTCCTTTTTGAGCGGTTCCTCTTTCGTGATCTTCAGGTCCTTGATGTCGGTCTGCCGGCCGTTGAGAGGAAATACCTTGACGGCCTGGTCGATGTAGTCGATGGAATAATAGGCTGTGGGCTCGAAGATCCTCAGGTTCCTCACCTTGCCCTGGTGGACCCGGCTGGCTGTCAGGGTGGCCACACACCCGGACTCGAACTCCAAACGGGCATTGGCGATATCGAATTTTTCCGAAAGCACGTGGATGCCGGATGAACGGATGACCTTGACATCGTCCTTGATCAGGTCGAGGATGATATCCAGGTCATGGATCATCAGGTCCAGCACGACGTTGGTGTCAAGCGAACGGGCCGAGAATGAACCCAGACGCTGCACCTCGATGAACTTGGGCTCTGAGATCAGGTCCTGCAGCGCCTCCACGGCCGGATTGAACCGCTCCAAGTGGCCGACCTGGAGGACGAGCTGGTTCTTCTTGGCCAGGTCGACCAGTTCCTCCGCCTGTTCCACGGTATCGGTCATGGGTTTTTCCACCAGCACCGCTTTCCCCTCCTTGAGCAGTTTTTCCGTGATGCTGTAGTGCTCCGAAGTCGGGGCGGCCACGATGGCTGCATCTATCTCGTCCAGCATATCTACAAAATTCTGGTAGTAGGACACACCGTGGCGGTTGCCGATGATCATGGATTTTTTCAGGTCGATGTCGGCCACGCCCTTCAATTCCGCCCCCTCCAGGTAGGAAAGGATGCGGGCGTGCTGTGTGCCCAGGTATCCAACACCGATGATTCCGATCCGGACTTTATCCATCTAGCTACTGACCTCTGATAATTTTATCCACATGGAGGGCTATTATACCACAATCCGTTTAAATCCAAAGGGCTAAACAATTCCTATCATGTCCGGGCCAGCACAACGATCCCGTGCCTGTCGGCGAGAGCCAGGGCAGGCTCTCTCTGAAAAAACGGCATTTTTTCGGCCTCGAAACACAGAGCCCTTCCCCCCGCCTCCACCAGGCTGGTTACCGTGTTCAGCCCCACTGCCGGAAGGTCGATACGGGGGTCCTGCCGGGTGCGGACCAGCTTGATGGCCACAAAATCCCGTCCCGCCAGCTCTCCCCCTCTCCGGATGGCGGCGTCTGTTCCTTCCACACCTTCGACCGCCACTACGGACCTGTCCTTGACCACGATGCACTGACCCACATCCGCGTCGGCCAGCTGCCGCGCCCGCTCCCATCCCCACTCGATATCCGCCTGGACGCCGGCCTTGGGCCTGGTGCGGGATAACAGGCCTGCCGGACACATGGCTGCGGCCAGGAAAGGCTCGGGAGAGACGAAGCGGATCCCCTTCCGGGCGAAAAAGTCCATGGCCGCCCGGATGACCGCCTCAGCGCTGCGATCCCGCCCCCTGTCCAGCATGCGCAGCAGGGCCGCCCCCAGTTTTTTCTCCTGATAGAGGCGCCGGGGATCGACCTTTCCCGCAAACACCGCGTCCGTGATCCCATGGATTTTAAAGAAACGTGCGATATCTGAAATCTCGCTCACGCCGAACCAGGCCAGCGTGCCGCCCTGTCCTTCAAGGGACGGGTCCGCCTCTTCCCGGATGGCAGCGGTCACGCAACAAAAACCCTGGTCCAGAGCCTGTGCCCGAATGAGCGCGGGAGATTCCCCGGAACCGGCGATCAGGCCAATTCTTTTTTCCATTCGTCGGATGGTTTTTTCACGATCCCCCGTTTGGAGGATCGGATAAAGGAAAGGATCTCATCCCGGTCTTCTCCGGGGGGAAATTCCTTTTCGATTCGCTCAACCGCCTGGGCAGTGTTCAGGTCGGAAAAAAAGATGAGCTGGAACATATCCTTAATGGTCTTGATCCTATCGCGTGCGAACCCAAGGCGGCGCAGCCCGATGGCATTGGTCCCATAGATGAGCGGGGGGCGGCCGCCCGCCACCTTGCTGAACGGAAGGATGTCCTGAGTGATGACGGAATGTCCGCCGATGTAGGAATACGTTCCGATCCGGCAGAACTGATGAACACCTGTGAAGCCGCTGATCTGCGCATGATCATCGATGCGGCAGTGCCCGGCCAGGGTCACTCCGTTTATGAAGACGATCCGGCTGCCCACCTGACAGTCGTGGGCTATGTGCGAATAGGCCATGAAATAATTGTCATTTCCGATCCGTGTGACCTGCGCGTCCTTGGGGGTTCCCCGGTTAATGGTCATGAACTCACGGAAGACGTTGCGGTCGCCGATCTCAACCCGGGTTTCTTCCTGCTGATAACCGACATCCTGAGGTTCGGTGCCCACGGCGGAATACGGAAAAAACCGGCAGTCTTCCCCCACCGCAGTGTGCCCCGTTATAAACACATGGGCATCCAGCCGCGTGTTATTTCCCAGGGAAACAAACTCGTCGATCACACATCCCGGTCCGATATGGACGCCGTGATCCAGCCGGGCCCGGGGATGGACCACAGCCGACGGATGGATCCGTGTCTCAGGCTTCTCCATCCTGTTCCTCAAGCTCGATCACGGACGCCATGATATCGGACTCTGTGACCAACTGTCCGTCGACATAGGCCTTGGCCTCGATCTGACAGAATCCTCGCTTGTATTTCAGCAGGTCGACATGCATCTCCAACTGATCGCCCGGGACAACAGGCTTGCGGAACTTTGTGTTGTTGACTTTACTCAGGAATACCAGCTTCTTGTGGGGATCCGGGAGAGAGTGGAACAACAGGATTCCTCCCGCCTGCGCCAGCGCTTCGATGATCAGAACGCCGGGCATGATCTTCATCTGGGGGAAGTGTCCCTGGAAGAAGGGCTCGTTATAGGACACATTCTTCAAGGCCACGATAGACTTGCCCGCCTCGATCTCCAAGACACGGTCGACGAGCAGGAACGGATATCGATGGGGAAGCATCCCCATGATCTTTTCTATGTCGAAGACAGGAGAGTTATTTTTTTGCAGGGGCTTTTGAGGCATCGTATCTTAGAATGACATCCGCCGTGATATCTACGGTGGGACTGAAATAGATCGCCCCGCTCTTTCCCAGGTCGAAGATAATATCCAGGCCGTTTTCCTTGCCCATCTGTTCTATGATGGGAAGCAGTTCATTCTGAATCCGCTGGAACAGGCGGTCGGCCATCTCGTTCATCTCCCGGCCGGCGTCTTCATAGAATCGATTTCTCTCGGTCTGTTTCCGCTGCAGGTCCGCACTCAGATTACGGAGCGCCTCGGCAGTCAGGGTGAGCCTCTGTGTGTTGAGCCTGGTCTGGAGGTCCTGGATCTCCGCGTCCCTGCGGGAGAGTTCCGACTGGTTCCTCTTGTCTTTGTCCTGCAGTTGGGCCAGGACGCTTTTGCCTTCCGCCGACTTTTCCAAAACTTCCTGCGAATCTACTACACCAATCTTGACGATCTGCTGAGCCAAGCCGCTGGAAGCCAGGGCTACGATCATTATGAGTGCCGTCAGGATGAGCTTGGTTGTGCTTCTGTGCATCTCACATTCCTCCTCTAAACGCTAAACACCTTCCAGGCGCTTAAAACGTGGTTCCGATGGCGAACCTGAAGTTATAGTTCGAGTCTCCTCGATAGATCAAGCGGTTATTATACGCAAAAATCAAACGAAAGGGAACTCTTAATGCGGGAACAAAGATCCGCATCTCTATGCCCGCGGAGGTGTACATATCATCGAGCCGGAAGTCCTCGAACCGCGTTATAGCGTTGCCGGCGTCGAAGAACAGGATCGTATACAGGGGCCCGCTCAGGGGGATGATGTACTCAGCGTTTAGCACCAGCTGCTTGTCCCCTCCGATGTTGGTCCCGCTCTCATCGCGCGGCCCGATGGTGTAGATCTCATAGCCGCGGATCGACCGCTCCCCGCCCAGGAAGAAGCGTTCCCAGAACGGGACCGCGGCGGTGCCGCTGCCCAGGGGCTTGATGAACGAGTACTCGGCATGCAGGCCGATCGACTGACGCCCGAAGGTGCGGATGTAGCGGGTGAGTTCGAATCGGGGCTTCAGCATGTCTACGTCACCGCCCAGGGCGCCGCCCGCTATTTTGACCGAGGCCAGGTAGAGCCCGCCGCTGCTCGGGGTTAGAGGGCTGTCCACGGTGCTCCGGTACAGGCTGGGCGTGATCGCGCTGATGTTGTATTTGCCGTAGGAGTAATACGGGTTCGCGGCGAGACCGGCCGCGCCTCCTCCGCCATAGGGATTGTAAGACGGATCGTAATAGGCATCATCGGTCCCCTCATACGGGCTGACATTGAGGTTTTCATAGCTGTACACGAGGCTTCCGCGCAGATAACCCCGGATGCGGGCGCTGAAATTCGTGCTCACCCCGCGGCTGCGGCGGTTGAACAGGCCGATGTAGATCATCCTCTGGTCGTGGATACGGAAGCCCAAATTTAGGGGCAGGTCGAAAAGGTAGGGTTCGGTGAATCCGAAGGAGTAGTTCTTGATAAGCCTCCCGTACTGGACCGCCACTTCCAGCTTCTCACCCGCCCCGAGGAAGTTGACGGTAGAGTAGCTGACCGAGACGAAGGTGCCCTGGTATCCGCTGTAGCCGGCGGAGAACTGGATGTTGTTCCGCTGCAGCTCGGTGAGTTTGATGTCCACATCCAGCTGGGTGGGGTCTTCGGGGTTGGGCCGGATGTCCGGGTCGCCTTCCAGTTCCACCAGGCCGAGCTGATTCAGGCGCAGGAGGCTGTCCTTGAACATGGCGAAGCTGAAGCGGTCACCTTCCCGCATCATCATCTCCCGGCGGATCACCTTGTCTTTGGTGAAGGTGTTACCCTTGAACTCCAGCCGGTTGAGGTAGGCCACCTCTCCCTCGAACATGTGAAAAGTGAGGTTCACCTGCTTCCTCTTGGGATCGAGTTTTTCCACCGGCCGGGCCTGGGCGTAGATGTATCCCCAGTCCCGGTAGGTCTCCTCGATCTTTTCCTTGGCTTCCTCGCGCACTCCGGTGCGGTAGACTTCACCTTCCTTGAATTTGATGAAGGTCTGCAGGTATTTGGAAGTGAAGAACTGATTTCCCTCGATGATCACCTCGCCGACGGTGTAGCGGTAGCCGGCATCCACAGGCACGACGATCTGCATCATGGGCTGTTTTTTCAGAAAGATCGAGGTCTTTTCCATCTCCTCGAAGCGGGGCTCTCCGATGGTGGCTTCCATGTAGCCGTGGGCCTGGAATTTCGCCTTCAAGCTGGCCAGGTCATCGGCGATCGCGCCCTCCTTGAAGGAGTCTTTTCCCGTGATCCAGGCAACGATCCCGTGTTTCTTGTTCTCCGCAAAAGCCGACAGGAGCGTGGCGTCGGACAGTTTGGGATTCCCCTCGAAGACGATCGCCCCCACACGGACCTTGGGGCCCTCATCGATCTCGAACAGGACCTCCATCTCATTCTGGCCCTTGGGGGTCGCCCGGGCCTCGACCTTTCCGGCCGGCAGGCCCTTCTCCGACAGGAGGTCCTTGATCGTCTCTTGGGCCCGGCGGATCTTGTGTTGGCTGTAGTAAGAATAGGGCAGCATATACGCGTCCTTTTCCTTCAGCCGATTGACGATGTCCTTCTCTTTCACTTTCTTCCCGGCCTTGAAAGTGATCTCCTTGATGATGGGATTCTCTTCCACGATGATCTGGATGACCTTGCCGTGATCGCCGTCCGACTCTTCGATCCGGATATCCGCGAAAAAACCGGTCGCCCACAGGACCTTGAAGTCCTTTCGGAACAGGTCCTGGCTGTAATAGTCACCGACACGGGAGGAAAGGTAGTACTGGATGGTCTCCCTGGTTACACGCTGGTTGCCGGTGACCTCTATCTTTTCGATCACCTCCTGCCCGTGGACAAATAGGGGCGTGAGGCACAGAATCAGGCACAGAATAATCCTCTTCATAGCACTTTCCTTATACCACATTCCCAGGGAAAAATAAAGTCCGGCGGCACAGGCCGACAGCGCCGGGCGGCTATGTAATCTGCTGATAACACGCGAGTAATCTCTTCCACGGGACAGATATGTGGACTCATATACCTATAACCTCAGGACAGGGAAAAAAGTTTCATGCCGGCGTTCCGTGTGTGCCGGTCAGAGCCGGGCCAGCCGCCCGGATTCCATGAGATAGGTGTGCTGGCAGAACTCCGCCACCTTTTCGTTGTGCGTGACGATCACCGAGGAAAGGCCTCTCTTGTGGTGGAGGTCCTGGATGAGCTCCAGGATCCTTTTTCCCGTGAGCCAGTCAAGGTTGCCTGTCGGTTCGTCGGCCAGGAGCAGGGCGGGTTCGGAGACCAGGGCCCGGGCGATGGCGACCCGCTGCTGCTCCCCGCCGGATAGCTGCCCGGGCCGGAGCAGTTCCTTGTCGCGGAGCGAGACCTCCCCCAGCATCTTGAGGGCTCTCTCGTGCGCCTCATGGCGCTTCACTCCGCGGATCAACAGCGGGAAACTGATGTTCTCCACCGAATTGAATTCGGGGAGGAGATGATAGAACTGGAAAATGAACGATATCTTCCGGTTTCGGATCTCGGCCTTCTCTGCATCCGTCTTGTTCGAGATGTCCTCGCCATCCAGGAGGATCCGGCCCTGGGTGGGCGAATCCAGCAGTCCCAGCAGGTTCAGGAGCGTGGTCTTCCCCACACCGGACATGCCCATGACCGCCACCAGCTCGCCTTTCTCCAGCTGGAAGCTCAGGTCTTCGAACACGCACAGGCTGCCCTTGGGCAGGGGGTAATCCTTTCCCAGGCCTTCGATTTTGAGGATCGTCTTTGGGTTATTCATATTTCAGGGCATTCACCGGATCGACTCTGGCCGCCCGGTGGGAGGGAAAGAGCGTGGACAGGAAGCTGATCAGGAGCGCCACGCCCACAATGGCCAGCAGGTCCAGGATTTTGATCCGGAACGGGACAAAGGGGATCATGTAGATGTGCACGGGAAGCTTGATCAGCTCGAAGGTGTTGGCCAGGAAGCACCACAGAAGGCCCAGCCCGGTCCCGATCATCGTGCCGAAAACACCGATCATAGCCCCCTGCAGGAAGAAGATCCGCATGATGCTGCGGGAGGAGGCTCCCATGGCCTTGAGCACGCCTATGTCCCGGGTCTTCTCCATGACCATGAGGATCAGGGTGGCGATGATGTTCAGGGCCGCCACGATCACGATCAGTGTTATGGTGAAGAACATGAGCCGCTTCTCCAGTTTCAGGGCGGAAAAGAGCGACTCGTTCATCTCCATCCAGGTGATGGCATAGCTGGCATCGGGCAGGAATTCCCGGATACGCTCCCGGATCTCGGGCGCATCGAAGATCCGGTCTATGCGGATCTG
>CBFDBC010000049.1:0-20094 GCA_965602945.1 uncultured bacterium
GAATGCCCAGTGCCGGTTCTGTCATCACGAATCTCATGACCTGCTCGTCGACAAGAAGATGGAGATGTTGAACGCCGGAGACCTGAGGTGCATCGACTGTCACATGGCGGCCTATGCCGAGACCGACGGGCACGTGGAGCGGTTTCACAACCTCCAGGTAGAGGAGAATCTTCCCCACTCCTGCAGCGGCGGGCTGGGCCGGACCATGGTCTGCCACGCCGAAACATCCCAGGATTGGTTCTCACACAACCTCGAGCGTGTCAAGGCTCCCAGGAAGCAGTGGTCGGCCGACTGGGAAAAGATCCTGAAAAAATTGGCGGCGGCTATCTCTCTCTGACGAGCCGGTGTGAACGGCGCAGGAAGCTGAGTTCCATCTCCGTGACATTGCCGGCCCCATCCCGAAAAAACTTCACACTCCAAGGTTCATGCCGGCAAAAAAACTCGTCCTTCCCAGTGGGATACATCTCGTCAAAACCAAAATCCGTGATGTAGATGCGATCCTGCTTTGCCCACACCTCGACCCGGAAGCCGTCCTCACCGGCGTAGTGCCCGAGGTACGCGCCATAGGCCTCGGGAGCCATGCCGGTCTCCGCTAGACGGGGCTTGAAATACTCCCTGGGCGTTTTCCCCTGCAGGTCTTTTGCGTCGCCGGCGGCCCCGGAGGAGACCAGGAGCCGCATCATAGCCTCGTGTCCGCTCATCGCGGCCACATGCAGAGGGGTCCATCCTTCATGCGTGGCTGAGAGGAGATCGACCCCCGAGGCGATCAGGACGGCCGCCACCTTCCGGCAGTCACGCCGGGCAGCCACATGCAGCGCGGCCCGTCCCCACTGGTTCCGGAGGCCCGGGTCCGCCCCCTCGTCCAGCAGGAGCTGTATGATCCCGGATTCGTCGTAGTGGCAGGCCCGGTGGAGGACCGTTCCCCCATCCCACCCCACATTCCTGACGGATGCGCCGGCCTCGACCAGCCACCGGACCACATCCCATCGGGCCCGGGTGGCCGCCCAATCAATCGGCGTGTACTTGAATCGATCCAGGGAATCGAGCCGTTCCGGATCCGAGCCCAGGATCCGCTGGACGGCAGCCAGGTCTCCATCTCTGGCTGCGTTATGGATGTCCTCCGCTGCCGTCACCGGTTGGGAAGAGAGGGTCAGAACACACAGCATGATCACCAACCCGGGTTTTTTCATTATGTTCACCTTGAGCCTGGGACATTCAGACGTATATAGGTACGATGCCGGAGATCAAAAGTTGCCGCCGGAGACCTGCCGGTTCAATCGACGGATTCTTCACCCGGAGAAGGGTCCGCATAGGGATCGGATGCCACACGGAACATGTACTCCGGATCGATCCGGGGTTCGCAGTCCCCGTACTCCTGCATGAGGGCGATCTTGCGATCCAGGAGCTGGCCCAGGTTCGGGGCATAGATGAAGGGCGTCTCCTCAGATCCGGAGACGATCATCCACTCGACCGGAGTCTCTTCCCACAGCTCCTTGAGCCTGCGGCAGTTTCGGATCTCGCGCTCGATCATCCCTGCCAGGAGGCCGCGCATGCGGGTCCGCTCCTCCGGATCCGCACTTTTCAAATAGGTGTGGACCGCGTATATCCAGACGGCGGTGCTGCGCAGCGTCTCGTACAGGCAGCGCAGGGCCCGGGCCCGGACATGCTGGTCCTCGAACACTTTGCGGCTGTCTTCATTCCCCGCGGCAGCCGCCCTGTCCCGGCCTTCTTTTAGAATTGCCTCGGCCTTCTCGAGGGGCTTCCAGACAGAGGCATCGATCCGCTCCACGGCCTGGCGGGCATAGTCTACGCTGATCAGCTCGAACAGGACGTCCTGTGCCAGGTCCACGCGGTTGGGATTGTGGATCGAGGTGCACATGAAGCGCTCGTAGTAAGCCCGTTTCTCCTCGGGGATGCGCCCTATGTCCGGCACCAGGGGCCGCGCGAACAGGCGCTGCCAGACCACGCCGTAGTGAGTGTAGATGGAAAGCGGCACGAAGGCGCGCACGGCCTCCTCGACGGCCCGCCAGCCCGCCACCAGGGTTTCCGCGAGGTCTTCACCCACAAATCCTTCCGCCAGCGCTCGGACGGTCCGGTCGATGTCCAGCCCCGGGTCGAGCTGGAAACGGCGGAAGACCTCCTGGTTAACGGCACAGGGGACCTTGTCTGGAGGGTGGATCCCGCCCAGGTGAGCCAGGTTCCTGAGGTCCAGGTCACGGGCGGACTTGAGCTTGTCAAACGTGAGCCAGGGGAAGGGCACGCCCAGGAGAGGCTCGTGGTTGGTGTGGGCCCCGAACATGTGATAGAAGAAACTCAGTCCGTCCCGGCGGTCCAGCTCCTCCGCCTTCTCCCTTTCCCCCTCCTTGAGCGTGTTGTGGTAGAGCGAACCCAAAACACTGACATCCGGGTAGCTGGGATGCGGGTAATCCGCCTCCCAGCCGACGGCCAGGAGCGAGTTGCCCTCCACATCCACTCCCCGGCCCAGCTCCGGCCACAGATGGGGCATCTCTCCATAGAAAGATTCCAGCCGGGTGGTGATCCGGAACCGGGGATTGATCTCGCGGGCCGCATCCCGGAGCACATGGAAGAAGCGAACGGTGTTGGCGGCGGCGGTGCGGGCGATCTCATCGTTGTCCTTCCACTCCCGGATGAGGAAGGCTCCGCCGTTCCGCCCCACATAGAGCGACTGCGTGTGCTCGAATCCGGCGCCGGAATCGTTGGTCCAGATGGAGAGGAATTCCAGGGCCGGGACCTGCTCGAGGAGGTTCTGCATGAGTTCGGAATAGTGGCGCCTTACCAGGGGATGGGCGATGGATAGGTTGTAGCGCGGCTTGAAGCTGCGGAAGGGATGGTCCACGCGGGCACCCCTGAGTGTGGGGTAGGTCTCGAAGATGCTCTCCGGAACCGAGCGCGGCTCGAAACACAGCAGCCCGGGCGTCAGGCCGTACTTGAGCGCCAGGAGTGCGTTCTGGCGCAGCCGTTCCAGGTTGGCCTCGAGGTATTCCTCGGGATAGAGCCCCTGGTTCAGCCGGCTGGACACGAACTGGTCGAGGGCCGGGCAGTAGGTGTAGAAATCCGGGTAGAACTCCCCTGCCACACCGGTCTCGGCCGGGTACGGGCCAGCCAGGGCATTGACCTCCACATGGGTGAATCCCAGGCGGGCATACTCCCTGAGATAGAGCTCGCGGTCGAAATCCCGGATGAGCCGGGCATACTGGGTCAGAAAGAGGTCGAAGGTGGATTTCTCGCGTGTAAACGCCGGGTGGCAAAGCCAGGGAAGCCCCGAGGTGTCCGTCTCCAGGAGGTCTTCGACCGTGTGGGTCCAGGCCAGGTAGAGGAAGGACGGCTGTGAGGCGAGCAGCCACCCGCAGCCCTGCCCATCCACATGGAAGAGCAGCGTCTCTCGGCCCGGCTGTGGCGCCCATTCCGGAGGCAGGGCCGCCGGCCGTTGGTCTTCCGGGACCACCAGGATGTTGAGCACGCCGGACTCGGATCGGATGTCGTCGTGTGCCGCCAGCTGGAGTTCTGCCTGGGCGGCGAGTGTATGTTTGATCTCCCTGGCCACCGTGGCTTCCACCGGGAAGTGGTTCCTGGGCAGCCTCAGGACCTTCAGGCTTTGGAAAAAATCGAAGACGTTGATCGCGGCCTCCTCTGTTGCTCGGATTCAGTCAGAGGCAGCCATTGTATAGCACAAGGAGGTGTCTGGGCAAGACGCTGGTACATCCCGTAAGCATTTCCAAATCCATGATAATATTCAAGAACAGAGGGTAAGCTGATAGGGAGGCCGTCCGGAGGCGAGCGGGCACGGTTCCTCGAAGAGGAGAGCGAGCCGAGGAACAAGGTGAGATTCCTCGCTGGGGAAGATCACCGGGCCGACGTTTCAGCTTGCCCTGCTGTTCCATGAAAATCACGGTTTAGGAAATGCTTCTGTGCATGCCTGAGAAGAACGATATTTATGAGACTCAGTTCAATCCCTTGAACTTGAGTTCCTTCAGGTCCGGATAGGTGAACACTTGGACCTTTTTCCCCTCCTGCCAGATCAGCCCATGGGGCGAGAAATTGAAGTCGATGGGCCTCCTTTTCCGCTCGAGCGGGAACTCTCCGAAGTCACGCAGGAGGGTCAACTCCCCGCGGTCGAGTCGGTAGAACTTGAGCAACAAGCGCTCATTATCCCTATCCAGATCTTCCTCCACGTAGTAGCATTCATCAGGACCTACATACAGCGGCTCACTCTTCATCCCTGCGACCGGTTCCATCCGGTACTCTTCCAGGTCTAAGCGGGCAGCAGAAATGAGTCTACGCCATTCCTTCCCCCGCGCGCTCTTCCATCCGTACAGTTCCTTCAGAACCGGCATCGACAAATTGCCTCGATTAAAATAGATATAATAATAAAAGCCATAGGCATCCTCATTCAATACCCGGCGGAAAGGAGCATATCCGTCCCCTCCCTCTCGATGGAAGATGATCTCGGATTCCGAAAAGGTCAGAAGCATCCCATTCACATAGACAGGATGCCTCAGGCTCTCCGCGACCTTCTCTATACGGCCGGAATCCCAGACCCTCCACACCGTGAATTTTTTCGCGGCATCCAGGGTCCAACAGAGGAAGAATTGCCCATTTTCTCCAGTATCGGCCGCAAAAATCCATTCGCGACCAGTCTCCAGATCGGCCCAGCTTTCCAAAGGAATACTGGAGGTCCGGCCGGAAGCGAGATCCACCTGCTCGAGCTGCCGGTCCGAATAGTTGAGCTTCGTGGTGATGAAGACCAGGGTCTTCTGATAATAGCGGATCGGCTGTCTGAATCTCCGGCCGGGCAGTAAGGTGTAGACACTCTGTCTCGAATAATCAGAAAGATCGATGCACTCGATCCCCCTTAAGGTCCGCACGTATACGCGGCTCCCGATCTCGAAAAGCGGCCTGAAATGCAGAGGAGGGCCATCCAGTGTGTGACGGCGGTCTCCATCGTATACCTTGGCCCTGGATAGATTGTGCATCTTGATAAATTGGTGATCTTCAGTGAGAAAGTAGGATGTCCTGCCGGCCTCCGTCGCCAGGTAGGTAACCAGGAGCGACGCCAAAGAGCCGGCCAGTAAGAAAGAGAACAGGAGCTTGAAATATCTTCTGTTGTAGACCGAAACCGGGCGCGCATCGAATCTCCCGAAGGCGGGCACGAAGGCGGCCGCCGTGGGGAGCAGGAGGAAGAGCGCCGCTATGGGTATAAGTTTGAGCGAGAGCGCGTCCAGCTCGCCGGTGAAAAAGGCTTGTGTTGCGAATTCGTAGAAGACGTAGCCTTTGAGCTGGATCGCGGACCAGATGATCAGAACCAATAAACCCAGGAAAACCATCAGTCCGAAGAGGGATGAAAAAAACAACACCAGGAAGTTTTCAGAGGAGAGCGACAAGGAAAAGGAAATGATGAAGAGTGCGAAGTAGATGAGAGTAAAAGAGAAAGAAGGAAGGGCGACCAGGTTCCGCCCCCAGTACACATAGGCGATAACGTAGAGCACGAAGAAGAGCTGCACGCCTGCGATCCTGGGCAGGGCCTTGTAAAGCAGCAGCTTATACCGTGAGTACGGGAGCGACAATAGATAGATCTCGCTCCTCTGGAACCGCTCCGACATCAGGAAGGACGCGCCCATTAGGAAGGCCCAGAAGAAAAGGCCGACCTGAAGGAGCGGGAAGAACGCGTCACCGTAGGTGGGCGCGATGCGGGCCAGGACACAAAACGCCGGGATCAGGACCGCGGAGGCTGTGAGAAACAGGCCTTGCTTGCAGAGTTCACGCCATTCTTTTCCGAACATTTTATCTCAGCTTCTTGAATTCCAGCTCATGCAGATCCGGAAAGGCATAAACATTGACCTTCTTCCCCTGGACGATGACCAGCCCCCCACGGAATACATCGACCCGATGCTCGAAGTCTTCCCGGCTAACTCCTGGAAACGACCTCAGGTGCTCAAGATGGCCTTGCTGCAGCCTGTAAACTTTCAAAACCGGTCGGCCCGAATCGATCTCCTCTTCAAAACAGAGATGCGCACCATTTCCAACAAAGCGCGGCCAATTTTGGAGTTGATCGAGCTCTTGGATGGTAAAGCTCTCGAGGTCAAGCTTGGCAAACAGGAAAGCCCTGCCTGTTTCCTCCTGCTGGGCACTCTTCTGCCCATACAGCTCACTGATGAAAGCGTTGTTCAGGTTCTGTCTGTAGAGGAAACTCGTCCCGAAACTGTAATCGGAAGGATTGGGTATTCTTTGTACCGTTTCGAACCGACCTTCCTTCTCCTTGCTTAATAGGATCTCATCTGCAGTATATGTCAGGAGCATCCCGTTGACGTAACACGGCCGCTTCAAGCTTTCGGCAATCAGCTCTGTGCGGCCGTCCTCCCAGATCCGCACAACTCTGGACCCCTTAGAACCACGTCCCACCTGCATGAGCCAGTAACGACTTCCCTGGACTTCACCCGCGACGAAGATCTCATGGGACGAGGAAAGGTACGAGTTTTCCGGAGCCAAAGGGATGACAGCAAGAGCTCCGGAGTCGACATTCAAAATTTCCAATTGTTTTGCGGTATAGTTATGCTTCCGTGTAAGAAAGATCAGGCTGTTATCACAGTGCCTGAGCCAGGTATGAATCGCCCGGCCGGGGATGCACCGGTATATGACCTCAGAGGAAAAATCGAACAGATCGATGCGTACGATCCGGTCATCGCACTCGTCATATAACATCCCGTTGATCTCAATGTAATCGGCGTAAGAAAGCCCATAGTTTTCTATTTTTTTAACCCCAGTCCCATCGTGGATCCTGAGGTCGGAAAAGACGTGGGATTCTATGAGTTTATGGTCCCGAGTCAGGTGGAAAGTCCGGTATCCGATATTCAATCCGGAGTAGGCGCTGAGCACAGATACGATCAGCGCCAGGATAAACAGGGGACCCAGATACCGGAAGAACCGCTTGTTAAAGCCCCTGGTAGGCCGCACATCGAGCCGCCTGAAGGTCAGCACAAAGGACAACAAGGCGGGAAGGAGCAGGAATGCCGCCACAAATGGGATGAACCGGATCATATACGAATCCAGATCGCCGCTGATGATATCCGCGGTAGCCAGTTCATAGAGTGAATAACCCCGCAGCTTGAGGGCAGCCTGAACGACCAGGAGATTGATCCCCAGGAATGCCATCAGGGAAAACATGGACAGGAAGAAAAGTACCAGGAAATTTTCTGAACTGGCTGATAAAGAAAGAGAGACGAAGAAAAGGGCGAAATAGATCACGGCAAAGGCGAACAGGGGCAGGGCAATAAGATCCTCCCCCCAGGTCAGTTGAATTATGTAAAACAGCAGGAAAAATGCCAGAACGGCGGTAAGTCTGGGCAGCAGCTTGATCTGAAAAAGCCTGAGGCGGGAAAGCGGAAGGGTCAGCAGATAGGTCATCCCTCCCTGGTGACGCTCGGAGGCCAGGAATGAGGCGCCCAGGAAAAAGGCCCAGAAAAACAGGAGGAATTGACAGGCAGGGAAAAACAGCTGGGGATAGGACAGATCGGGGATGATCCGAAAAAGGATAAGAAGCGCGGGGAGCATAGTCGCGCCGGCGATGAAGAACAGGCTCTGCCTGAAAAGGTCATGCCATTCTTTTCTTAGCATACTCGCCTCCGATGTAGGCCTTGATGATCTCGTTGAGATCGACATCGATGTATTCCAAGGGAAACCGCTCCTTCAATTCTGGGCCGAAGGGATAAACATAGTGCTCATGGGTGCCGGCCGCCTCCTTGCTGAAGATGAGGGGAAGTTCTTCCGGGATCTCGGCATTCGAGATCACCTTCTTGAGCCTCGCGGCCAGGACCTCGCTCTTCTCGTCCACGATGAAGCGGCCGTCGGCCATGACCAGCACCCGCTCCGGGATCCTTTCGATCTCGGAAAAGGTGTGGTTGACCATGAAGACCGTGGTGCCGCAGCGGTCCATGAGTTCGATCACCGCCTCGAGGAACTTGTCCCGCAGGAAGGGATCGATGACGTGGATGATCTCGTCGATCAGCAGGGCCTGCGGCTGCTGGGACCACACCAGAGACAGGTTGAACAGGGTCCGCTCGCCGGCCGAGAGGTGTTTGATCTTCTGCGCCGGATCGAAGTGCAGCTCGTCAATCAGTGTGGTGTCGAAACTCTCGATCCCGAAAACACGGGTGTGGAAATCGATCCCCTGCTTCACCGTAAAATTCTCGAACAGGCTGAGCCGGTCGGAGATGAAGCCTATCTTCTCGGGACCGATCCCGTCGGCATAGCTCACCTCTCCCTTGTCCGGGAGGATGACGCCCGCCAGGCATTTGAGGAACGTGCTCTTGCCCGCGCCGTTGGCCCCGGCGATCAAAACACACTCGCCTCTTTTGAAGCCGACATCGATCCCATCCAGGATGGTCTTCCTGCCGATCTTCACATTCAAACCGCTGACATTAAGGATATTTTCATTCATTGTTCAAATCCCTGTTCATGAGATCCAGGATGTGCTGAGAGGAGGCACCCAGGGAAACGGCCCGTTCGAGGAAGCCTTTCCACTCGTCCTCCACCATGCCTTTCCGCAGCCCGTCCAGTTTACCGGCCTTGTAGTTCACCCAGTTGCCGCTTCCCCGCCGGCTCTCCACGAAGCCCTCCTCCTCCAAAGTGTAGTAGGCCTTTGCGACAGTGTTGGGGTTGAGCTTAAGGCTTTTGGCCAGTTCGCGGATGGGAGGGAGTTGGGCGCCCTGTTCGAGCCGGCCCGAGAGTATCTCAAGCTTTACCAGATAGATGAGCTGCCGGTAGATGGGCAGCGGCGACCCGAAATCGATGCTTAATCGAAACATTGTCTTCTCTCGTGCAAATTGTACTGCATGTCTAATACAATAAGACGAGGGCCATGATCCGGCAATCGCCTTTAGGGGTGAAAAAGGGGGTGATATCTTAGGACGAAAATTTCGCGGCCGCTGGATCAGCCCTCGGGGCGGTCCAGCCGGTCCCAGGCCTCGAACACGGCCAGCACGTTATCGGGATCCGCCTCCAGCCCGAACTCACACTGGGCGATGACGCCGCCGTCCGCATACAGGTTGTCCCGGACCGTACAGACCGCGTCCTCGATGTCCCGGCGCGTTCCATGCACGAGCAGGTGCTGGCGATCGATCTCCCCCCAGAACGTGATCCGGCCCTTGAAGCGCCTTCCCAGTTCCTCGACGCCCATGCAGAAGATCTGGGCGTTCAGCACCTCGACGCCCACCTCGATGAGATCCTCGATGATCTCGGTGATGTGGCCGTCCGAGTGCATGAAGACCTGCTTCCCGTACCGCCGCGCGATCTCCGCGTAGTCCCGGTACATGGGTTTGAACATCTGCCTAAAGGTCTCGGGATGGAGCAGGAGCCCGGTCTGTGTGCCCCAGTCGTCCATAAGGGCGATGCCGTCCACCTCGGTCATGGCCCACACCTCGACCTCTTTTTTGTAATGGGCATGCATGCGCTCCAGCAGTTCGAGGAGTCCGGGAGGCTGCTCCATGAGGTCGATCAGCGCCTGCTCCATGGTGCGTATGAACTGCAGCCTCTCGAAGGGGCGGATCACCGAACCGGAGAGCACGTACTGGTCGGTTGACCGGCAGAAGCGGTTGACGGCCTCCGTGTCCAGCTGCAGTACGGAATCCGGTGTCTGAAAACGATCCAGGTCATCCCAGGCGGAAATGAGCGGCTGAAGGACGATCCCGATGATCCCGTCGCGGGGATTCGTGAAGCGGCATCCCCATTCGTCCACATATTCCCCCATGGTGTAGCGGTCGCCGCTGGTACCGGTGGGAACCGTGTAGAGAGCAGGGGAAGAGACGATGTCATCGGGAAACCTCTCACGCAGCTCTGTAAGCGCTTGGGGATGGTGCATCTCGGCCCAGGGAAGCACCCACGCCTGGCGGGGGATTCTGCCGGGACTCTGGAATGCCAGGGTCTTTCTCACCAGTTCGCGCGATTCAGATGCCATTGTCACTTCCTTTAGGAAAGGAGCCGCCGGGGAAATAGTCATAATCCCGGAGATCCACCGTTTGTCCTTTCGCCGCCCACTTTGTGTCCGTCTCGGAGGGAAGCATACCGCGCTGAAAGGCGTCCTGGAAGGCTTCGGACAGCCCCTCGATCCAGATCCTGCCGTCCCCCCCTTCCCGGGCATGGGACCGGGACAGGTCCGTGATGTCTCCCACCGAGTCCTGGATGCCGTTCACGCAGACGGTCTGGGCCCGGGCCGCCGCGGGTCCGCACAACGTCTCGGGACCGGCCCGCCCCTCCCCCACTCCGCCTGCGGCGGCCGCCAGCCTCACGGCCTCGAACAGTTTCTTGAACTGGTGGTCGGATTCGGGCGAACCGAGGTTGATCTCGGGCCCCCGGCCCATCCGGCAGACGATCTCCCCGCCCGCCTCGTCGCATTCCGCCTCCGCTTCCTCGAACTCCAGGTGGAAGACAGGCCCGGCCGCCTCGGGCACGGCATGGGAGGCGTAAAACAGCAGCTCCGTACCGGCCCGGGTCAGGATGCGGCAGGCCACTGAATCGAAGTTCTCGATGGGGAAGGCGCGGTATGCCTCGGCCGTGATCTCCACCGGTTCCGCGCTGGTGTGAGCCCTGTCGCCCGAAAGAAAGAGCAGGTTGTGCAGGAAATGGGCCATGGCGTTGTTGGCAGGGCTGTCCAGGATCCAGCGGCCGTTTCGGTCCCGGATGCGCCCGGCCCAGTCGTTCCGCCTAAAATAGGCCAGGTCACGGGGCCAGAGGCAGAGGGACTTGAACCGCACCGGCCGGCCCAATCGTCCTTTGCGGATTATCCCCTTCAGCTCCTGCACGGCCGCTGAGAAGGACCACTGATATCCGATAAGGACACGCCGGCCTGCTGCCGCGGCCGCACGGATCAGGCGGTCCGCATCCTGGACCGAGGCGGCCAGGGGCTTGTCGCAGAGCACATGGCAGCCGCGCTCCAGGGCCGCGATGGACTGCGGCACGTGTTCATGGATGGGGGAAGCGATCACCACCAGGTCCGGCTCGACGCCGGATGAGAACATCTCCTCCAGGTGGGAGAACAGGGGGATTCCCGCCTGTTTGACCTCCAGGCTCAAAGGTGCGTTCTCCGGGAAGGGTTCGACAGCGGCCACGAGGCAGGCCGCGTTTCGGGGTACTTCCTCCCACAAGGCCTTGAGGTAATGGTGCCCGTAGCCGCCGATCCCGACCATCGCCACTCTCACCGGTGCGGAGGTTTCTCTGTTCACGGTCTTCTCAGGTTGTGTCCCCGCCGCCGTGCGTGTAGGATCCGGCAGGACCGCGGATTTCCCGCTCCAGGAGGTCGGTCTCCACGGCCTCTCCCGTGCCGAGGTCTACGGCCAGGGTTTTAATTTCGAAGGGGCCGAAAACCAGATCCACGCACGTACCCAAAGGAGGTACCCGCACACGCGCTGACCGTCCCTGGCCGGTGGGTTCGAACAACCGCAGCACCAGTCGCGCTTCGTCCTCGGACCGCTTCAGCGCGATGAGCTGCACAGCCTCGTCTTCGATCAGGACCGCCGGCTCCGGCTTGTTCCCTTCCCCGCCGGGATAACAGCAGAGGGCGAATGGAGGTTCGTTCCTGAGCAGGGCCTCCCGGTCGATCCGGGGCAGGCATTCCTCGGCCCTTCCTCCGCCGATCCAGAACCGGAAGCGGCGCTCGCCCTGGTCGATCCGGGGGATGAAGCGGTCGTCCGGCACAATAGGGATGTCGTCGGCCACCGGGTGAGCGGCGTAGGCCGCGGACCGGAGCAGCGAGAGCCGCAGCTCTCCGTCCTGGAAATCGAAGCCGTGGGTCCGGTCGTTGATGACGGACAGTAAAGACTGCCGGTCGTTCGAAACGACGGCGACCCATTTCTGGGCCACGAGTTCCTCTCCGAAACGGTCGAACTCTTCCACGCCAAAGGCGACCTGTCCCCGGCACACACCCTTTTGGAACGGGGTCGGCAGGCTCAGCTTGAGCAACCTGTCTTTCTCGTTCCAGAATACCCGGATGGCCACTTCGAAACCCGATCCCTTCCGGGGCACCAGGGTGTGGACACAGGCATAGGAGCGGCCGTACTTGAAGAGGGCCTCCACCACGGTCCGCACGGGGCCCTCCTCCACAATTCGGACGGGAGCGAGCTCATCCGCGTTCGATCCTGAGTAGGAGGCCGCCTCCGCAGGAGTCATGAGCCGGAACCGGCCCACCAGATCCCGGAAGGCACGGACCTTCATCCCCCAGGGATCGGGGGAATCTCTCATGACCAGGAGCTGCAGGGCATCCGGGGAGAGAAAAGGAACCCCACGGAACTCGAATGCCTCGACCAACCCGCTGTCCGGGTTGATAAGGACCCGGCCCTCATCCTGGAGAAGTTGCAGGGAGCGGTCTACGGAGCGAACGCCCGGAGACCGGGTCCCGGCATCATGCAAAAACACGGAGTAACGTTTCATTTCCCAGGGGCCGAGGTCGGCCTGGAACGAAATCCGCTTGCGCTGGTCCACGGATATGTTGCTGCTCTCCCGTTCCACCTGGCAAAAGATCTCCCGCCCCTGCTCATCCGTCATCTCGGGCTGCCAGAAGCCCTTGGGATCGGTGTTGGGCCAGGGAGGCTGGAACTCGCAGGTGAGGGTCGTATGGGCGTCGAAGGGATGGGGGTTGTAGACCATAATGGGAAACTCCCCGTCCCCGGCCGGAGGCTGCCCCCGGAGCAGGCTGAAAAACGCTCGGCTCTGCACCCGCCCCAGGATCTCCAGGCCGTGATCCATGCGCTGCACGGCCTGCTCTTCCACCTCGGAGATGGAGGAGCCGGGCAGGATGTCGTGGAACTGGCAGTAAAGCAGGTCCTCCAGTGCCGTGTCCAGCTCGACCCGGGGATATTCCATGGCACCTGAAAGGAAAGCGTGTGAAGCCGTTTTTTCCGCGGTCAGGAACAGGTTCTCAAGCCGGCGGTGTCGGTGTTTGACCAGCGACATCGTGGTGTAGCAGCCGACGGCCCAGGGGTTGAGGTCCCGGCTGAACCTGGGCAGACTGTCCTCCCGGGAGCGCAGTTCCGAAAAATACTCCTCAGGGATCCCATGCCGGACGCGCCACCCGGTCTCATCGGAAATCAGCTCCTTGAGCTCTTCCAGGTCCTTCCGGGAGGGACCACCGCCGTGGTCGCCGATCCCCCAGAGCAGGATGCCCGACTCGGCATCGGGATGGTTTTCCAGCCAGTCCCGGACCTTGCGCGCGGCCGTGCCCGGCTCCGAGTTGTAGTGCTCGGGGGCCCGGTGGGCCAGGATCCGCGATCCGTCGTAGCCTTCCCATACAAAATCCTTGGCCGGAAGCTCGAAATCCTTGGGGTCGGGCCGGCAGAACAGGTAGGAGTCATAGCCGGATTTCTTGAGGATCTGGACGAGGCCTCGCGTATGGCCGAAGGGATCGAGGTTGACCGCCGTGCGCGGCTCGACACCGAATTTCTCGAGAAAATATCGCTTGCCCACCAGCGCTTGTCGGACGAAAGATTCTCCCGAGGGAAGGTTGCAGTCCGGCTGCAGGTACCATCCGCCCATGATGTGCCACTGTCCCGATGCGACCAGCTTCTGGATACGCTGGAACAGGTCGGGTTCGTACTGCTCGACCCACCGGTAGAGGACCGCCTCGTTGTGGCAGAAGACGAACTCCTCGAACTCTTCACAGAACCGGGCGGCCGTGCGGAAGGTGGTGAGAGTCTCCGCCAGGCCTTCCTGCCACATCCACAGCCAGACCGGATCGAGATGGGCATTGCAGATCAGGTACAGGTTGCGTCCGGACATTCCTCGCTCCTGTTTGGATTTCACCATAGCGCAGGCAGATAATATATCGCAATCGCCCTGAAAGGGCAAAAGTCAGACTGAGAGGTCCACACGGAGGTCGCCGTCCGTGTATGCCAGCTCGGCATAATCTGTCCCGGCTTTGAGCACGCGGGCATTGCTGTCGATCGAAAGAGGCCCGTCATGGCCCTTGGTTTGGACCGTGATCTCGAGTGAATCTCCGCGCAGGGGAAAGGAGGCCCGGATCCGTTCCAGGCCGGGCAGCAGGCGCGGCCGGAGCCTCAGCCGGTCGTGTTCCGGCCGGACCCCCATGACATGCGACACGAGCAGCAGCATCATCTCGGCCCAGGTCCAGGGCGTAAGGCCGATCTGTGCGAAGGGAGGGGCGTGGGCTTCGCCGTAGAACTCGAACCAGGTTCCGGAGCACGCTCCCGGCATCGTATCCAGCCACCGCAGGATCCTCCAGACCCGGTCAAAACGGCCCGTCTCAGCGCAGGCGCGGGCTACAAACAGGGAGGGAAACGGCCAGGGGCCCCAGGCATCCGGCTCGGAGCTGCAGTGATAGCGGCCGTATCCGCCTCCTGTCCAAGCCTGATCCCAGAGCATCTCGAGCCCTTCCAGGGTGTCGACGGCCAGGTCGGAGCCGGCATCGATGGCTCCGAAAGCGACGGGAAGGGCGGCCGTGGTGTCGGGTTCGATAAAATGATCCCCGGACATGGCCAGGGGCGTGTCTGTGGGGAGCCCTGCCGCGGGGAGGGGCTGGATCCGTTCGCACAGCTCTCCCTTCAGCCCCCGCCGTTTACAGATCCGGCCCTTTTCCACGAAACCAAATCCGGGGTCTTCGAAAACGGCCCGGTGAAGCCGTCCGGATTCCAGGGTCCAGCGGTCCGCCTGGGACTCCCGTCCCAGGAGCCGGGCCAGGCCGGCGGCGGATCCGAGGCCCAGGCTCACGAACATCTGGTAGGCCAGCTCCAAGCCGGGTTCGATGCCGTGGATGCGGTGCCGCTCCCAGTATTCGCGCACATTGGCCAGCAGGCCGGATGCCGGGTGCCGGAAGACGTCCTGGAGCGGGAATTCCGCCAGGGCCTCCACCCTGTCCCAGTGCTCCCGCACGATCCCCGGGTCGCCGGTCCAGCGCGTGTACTGGTCCAGAGCATAGAGCAGCTCGCCGTTCTGATCCAGTTCCACTTCGTCGGGATGGCGCCGCTCGCTGGAATCGATGGTATCGCCCTGGCCGGTGACAAAATCCCGCAGCAGGCGCCTGAGCAGGACTCCGGCTTTCTCGTGCTGGCCGGAGAGGACGAGACCCACCGCTATCCAGGCATGGTCGCGGACCCATTCGCGGTTGTACTGCCAGATGCTGGCATCCACCCGGCCGGCCGCGGAAACCACGGCGGGAAGCTGGAAACGGGCCGCATCAAAATATCTGTCCAGCATCGGGGAATCGAAATGAGCCCGGGCCGTTCGGGCCCAATATGCCTGCGCATCCGTATTGATAGGGGCCTCTTCCGCAAGGTGGAACGAAACACGCTGCCGGTCGGGTGCGGAGTGGTACAGGACAAATGTCGATGCATGTGCCCCGGTATCAAGCTCCAGCTTCCGGACGGAGGTCATCTTCCGCAGGCCGGTCTCCAGGCTGATGCCCGTAAGGTGACCGCCTCGATTGGTAAGTGTCACCTCACGGGCCAGGACCGGCTCTTCCGCGTTCGGGCAGAAAAACTCCTCGACCACTTCAATGCCGCCGGCCCGCCACTTCACCCGTACCATGGGCACTCCCTGCCGCAGGGACCAGGCCGCCTCCATGCCCCCGCCCGTAGGAACGAACTCGGTCCCCCCGACCCGTATCCGGACCATGGTGGATTCCAGCCCGGTCTCGGGATCGAAAGACAGGGCCTCCCGCTTCTTTCCCAGCCGCTCCGGATCCATAACCAGCAGCCCGACCGGCGTGCCTTCGCCTGAAGGCGCGAACTGGACAGCCGCCTGCATCCGGCCGTTGCCCAGAAAAAAATAGGAGACATCCTTGAGAAGCGTCCGGACGTCCGGGTGCCCGATCCGGGGATCGTCATCGTAGACATGCTCTTCCGCATCGATCATGTCCCCATCTATATCAGAATCCTTTAAAAATTTGAACTCTTGAAGCGACAGGGCATGCCTATCCACTACCATGTTGATTAAGCGTAGTTCAGTCGGGTGAGCTGATAAGGAGGCCGTCCGGAGGCGAGCGGGCATGGTTCCTCGAAGAGGAGAGCGAGCCGAGGAATTAGGGGATTTTCCTCGCTGGGGAAAATCACCGGGCCGACGTTTCAGCTTGCCTGATTATCACGGTATCACGGTTTTGGAAAGGCATCCTGCTCCTGTATATAATCCTTGACAGAACTCCCTCGAATATACTACATTTTGGGGGAGGTTGTGTGAAGGTCACACAATATGGGTGGTATGGTAGAGACAGGTGCACCTCTATACATACACATCCGCATTGTGATCGAGAGCCTCTGACCGGACGAAGAAGAAATGGCTCAGGCGGACAAGAAACAGATGAAAACGGGAAGCGCTCCTGTGGTCCTCATCGTCGATGCCGATCACTCGTTCCTGGAAAAACTCGAAGGGAGCCTGCATGAATCCTTTTCCGTGCACACGGCGACCAGCGGGATCGAGGCGATCCACCTGATAAAGATCCTTCCCCAGATCGATGTCCTCATCGTAAACGAAAAACTGCCCCGCATGAAAGCGAGCGAACTCTTTCGCTTTGTCCATGAGATGTTCCGAAATTCGGACGCGCTGATCAAGATCCTGATCACCCAGAAACCGGCTGAAGGATCAACCACCGACCTGAACGGATACGGCCGCATCGACTGCTGCTGCGTGAAGCCCGTGGAGCCCGAGGCGATGCGCAGAAAGATCAGCTATCTCCTCGCTCAGAAGTCCCGGGAGAAAAGGACATCCATGAGGATCACCCCCTACGATTCATCGGATATCCGGATCGACACCGACAACTGCGGCGAGGCCGAGGTCATCGACATCAGTGAGAACGGGATGTTCCTGAAGACCATGTCCTTCTATCCCGAAGGCGCCTCCCTTCCCCTGAAGATAACTCTGCCCGATGGGACACATTATTCCGTCAGCGGTCGGATCGTTCGCCAGGACATCGACCGCGGCGGAATCGGTATCGAATTCCAGGCCATTGACGATCAGGGACGGCACTCGATCCTGCAGTTCCTGTCCGAATATGTCACGCTCCGGGATCTGGATGAGCTGAAGCTTCGCTATCCTTTCCTGAAGACCGATAAGATGGTGCTTTTCTCCGATCCCGAGCTGATCGAGTCGCTCCTGCGACAGGCTATGCAGCTGGGATTCGAGATCGTTGCGATCCCGGCTCAATCACGAATCCCCGAGATCCTGGGTCTCTCCGAGATCCGTCCGCACTCGGCCTGCGTTCTCAGCGGGGAGAACCTGAACATCAAATTCAAGACCGCGGACCTTCTCTTTGTCTCGTTTCAGATCGGCTACGCAACCTACAATTTCGAGACCATGGTCTCCCGGATCGCAGCGGACGGGGAATCGCTCAAGTGCCTCTATCCGCGGGCCATGTTCTATTCGGAGAAACGGGCGGCCCCACGAATCCAGCCCCTCGGGGAAATATCAGTCGAGATCGTTCTGCCTCAGCCCTTCGAGGGCGCGCTGAAGGGGAAGATCATAGATATTGGCCGAGAAGGCATGGCATTCACCGCCGATTCCCTCTGCCCGGCCCTGCTCGCAGGAACCCCGCTGCCTTCCTTGAAGATCCTGGAGGATGGCCGGTTTCTCTGGGAGGAAAAGGGGGAAATCCGTTACGTGACCCGGCTGGCGGAGCAGGCAGATGCCGGATTACGCTACGGCGTCCAGTTCGGGATCGGGCGCATGAACATCCAGGCCTCCCGGGCCCCGGAGATCGGTGTATCGTTCCCGCGCGGTAACGGCCCCAGCACACAAAGAAGCCGATCAGACCTCCGGGAAACGGGAGACCCGGGCGCGGCCCTGTTGTCCCAGCCCGACGTCATCCGGTTGGAGAACGGGGAAGGGGAGGAAATCGTCGGCCTTCTCAACACGTCCATTCCTCTGGATGGAGATCCGGTTCCGGTGGTCCTGATCCCCCCCGCTTTCGGCAAGACCAAGGAGAGCCTGTTCGGCCTGGCACTGACGATCACGCAGAATTTCCAGGACGCGGGCAAGCCCGTGGCCGTTTTCCGCTATGACGGCATCCGGAGGAAAGGCGAGAGTCATAAGGATCCGGATGCCTCGGAGCCCCCGTTCGAGATGCTGAAAGCCACGCTCACTCAGGGCGCGGAAGACATCAAGACCGTGCTGGACTGGCTCCAGCTCAATCCCAGCCTGAGCGCCGGGCAGGTCATCCTGGTGACGTTCTCACTTTCAGCCCTGGAAGCCAGGATCGCCCTGCGGGACGAGGCTTACCGCCGCAGGGTGGACTACTGGATCTCCTGCCTGGGCACACTCGAATTCCGGAACCTGATGAACCGGGTCAACTGCGGATTGGACCTCCTCGAGCAGTATCAGATCGGGATCGACCTGGGGATCATCCCGATCCTGGGAAACCTGATCAATATGGTGCCCTATGCCGCCGATGTCGTCTCCAACCGGGTGGCGACGATCGATCAGGCTCGGGAAGACATGCGCCATCTCGACGTGCCGATCACATGGATCTATGGAAAATATGACAGCTGGATCACTCCCGATCTGATCCGGGACGTGATGAGTATCAAGGCCGATGCACCCAGAGAAGTCATCGCGGTTCCCGTGGGACACAACGCCCGCACTTCGGAGGAGGCGCTCAGGATGTTCGGCCTGATCACGTCTCTGGTCCATCGATCCCTGCACAAGGATATGATCAGGGCCGCCCTCCCCACCAAACCTGATCTCGAGATCATGCGCCGGTCCGAGAAAGACCGGCTGCCGCCGCGTAAGCTGGACAACAGGCAGACCTATTGGAGGCGGTATCTGATCGGCGAGGAGAACCTGCTCGGATTCGATGTCATGGCGCTCTCCGACGACTACAACCAGCTGTTGGACGACCAGGTCCTGGCCCTGGACCTTGCTTCGGGGGACCGGCTGCTCGATCTGGGAGGAGGGACGGGCAATGTCATCGCGCACCTCCTGGAGAACGGGGGGGCTGTCCCGGCCCACATCACGATCGCCGACCTGATCCCTGAGGCCTTGAAACAGGCACGCGAGAAGCTGGCCGGCAGGCTCGATCCGGGGAGGTTCGACCTGCTCTGCCTGGATATCGAACTCAACCGCTTCCTCCCGATACAAAGATATCTGGCGGGGGAAATCGGTACTTTTGTCGAGTTATCCGACAAAATCGATAGTCTGGACCTTACAAGTGCGATGAAGATTCATAAGGAATACACGCCCCGCCTCCACCGGATCCTGCGGGGAGAACCCATCAGCCCGGAGCAGGACGTCTGGCTCAAGACCAGGCATGAACCTCCCGAGTACAACCTCATCGTCGATTTCAACCGGGCCGCCCGGTATGTACGAGGGATTCAAACGCAGAAACCCGAGTTCCGGAAGCTGGGATTCCCCGGAAGCCTGGATACCAACCCCAGCCTCCCGCTGCGCCCGGGCAGCTACAACAAGATCCTCATGAGCCTGGTGCTTTCCTACATCTTCAATCCCCTGGAAACGCTCCGGGAACTGAGGCGGATCATCGCCCCCGGGGGCCGGCTCGTCCTCTCGAGCATGCGCCCCGACACCGATGCCTCCGGGCCGTTCACCCGGCTGCTGGACAAGATCGATGTCATGCCGGCGGATGCGCTGCCCCCCCAATGGCCGAAGGCACTCCTGCTCGACTCCATCCGGTCGTTCCTCAACGATGCGCAGGCCCTGGTCGACCTGGAGGAAGCGGGCACGTTCGACTTCTTCGATCCGGAAAAACTCGGTAGCCTCCTGGAAGACTCCGGATGGCTGTGGGTCCAGTCCATCCCCACCTTCGGGGAACCGCCGCAGGGCTATGTCGTCATCGCCGAGCCGAGGGATACCCATGACTGATCCCACCCCGAGCTTCGAGGAACGGCTCTACACGGAATACGACCTGAAAGGCCGGATCAAGCTCATCATCATCCTGAGCGCGATCCTTTATGTCTCCTTTTTGGGCCTGGATACGATCTATGCCGCCGAATACATACAGATGTTCCTCATCATCCGGCTGGTGGTGCTGGCCGCCCACATCGCCCTGTTCGTTTGGGTGACCCGCATAGAGAGGAACCGCGGCTACGTGAACGCGGCCATCACCCTCGCCATCTTCGATGTCGCCGGGAT
>CBFDBC010000050.1:0-19373 GCA_965602945.1 uncultured bacterium
TATAGGTCTTGGCTTCACATGGATTCGTGGAGGCCTTGCCGGCGGCGTTGACGGCCTTGCCCTTGAATACGTATTCACCGGGCACGGCGAACCGTGTCTGCCAGCGTGGAGAATCCGGAGTCAGGGATTTGGAGGTCACTTTCTGCCCGTCGGGTCCGAATACCTCTACCTCAAGCGATGCGGCATTTCGGGAGCCGCTCATGTCCACGTTTATGGGGTCGTTGATGTTGGCCCTGACCGGATCCACGCGGATGTCGCAGGTCGCGGCCGGCGGAGGGGCTTCCCGCGTCCGGAGGAACGAGATGTTGCCGCAGGCTCTGGGCATCATGAAATCATAGTATTTGTAGTCTTTCTCCACGGTGAAAACAAAGATCGGAAGGGGGCCTTGGCCGGCCCACTCCAGGTCCTTGACGATCTTGACTTTTCCCTGAGACCGAAACAACATCCAGGGGATGGGTTGTCCCACGGACAGCTCTCCCTCTTTGAAATTCTCGGATCTGATCTGATCCATAAAAGGCAGATACAGGTCACCGAATCCAGCCAGATCGAATCCGTATTTGATGTCGCCCGCATAGCGGTCGACCAGAGTCTTCATCACCTCAGAAGTGGGAACCTCTCCTTTGATGCGTACCAGTGTGTAACGTCCGATCTGCTTGAGCTTTTTGGTCTCTGCCAGCGAACTCATGGAAAACAGGACCAGCAGCCCTATCGCCAGTGCCGTGATTTTTTTCGCGTTCATGCCTCCTCCTTTAGAACATACCTCGGAATGACAAGGATAAGAATCCCGTAACCCTCAATTCGGGTAAGTATATATAAATGCTAATTATCCACATTTGTCAAGAAAAAATGGCTGCGCCTAAGCAAAATGTTCCAGGGCGGCGGTCCTATACTCCCAAAAAAGCTTGTACGATCCCCCGGATCGCCCCGCTGTCCCTTTCCGGAGAGGCTAGCGCAGCCTGGAAGAGAGCCGCATCCGGACTTTGCTGTCCCAGGAACTTCTGGAAAAGCTCCCTGCCGTCGGGGATGTCGATCTCCGGGTGGGACTGCACGCCCCATATCGGCCTGCTCTTCACCTGGAAGGCATGTACGGGGCACTGGGGCGTTGAGGCCAGGACGTGGAAATCTTCGCCCAGCCCGACCACTTCGTCAAAATGGACCGTATAAGCGTAGAAGCGGCCCTTTTTCCCGAGGAGGGAGTTGTCCGTTGTGATGTCGATAGGCAGCCATCCCATCTCCGGCTCGCTGCAGCGCCGTACGTTTTCCGGCCCGGAGAGCGCCAGGGCGAGCAATTGGTGTCCCCAGCAGCTGCCTACAACAGCCAGCCCTCCGGAGGCGGCCCGCTGAACAAGATCGACCTCGATGTTCACCCAGGCTTCCCTCTCCACTATCGACGCCTCGGATCCGGTCAGGATCAGGTGCGTGTACCCGTCCTGCAGGTCAGGGAATTCACCGGACTGTGCACGAAAGGCCTCGCCTTTTATGGGTAGATGTTTGCGCCAGTGTTCCACCGGTCTGTAGACCGCATGGTCAATGGCGTTATCGATTATCGCGATTCGAGTATTTTTCATGAATCCCATTATAGATTGTGGCCTCAAAAACACAATAGCGGGTGAATTTCCCTCCGGATTCTGGTATAATCCAGCCTTCCAGCCAACAGGAGATTAGAAAGTGCACGAAGTCAAACTCGAAACAGAGCTGCATGTCATAACGCCCAACGAACCCGGTATCCTGGGCCGCGTGATGGGCACCCTGGCCAATGGCGGGATCAACCTCAAGGCCCTCAATGCCTATGCAGAAAAAGACAAGGGCGTTTTCTATCTGGTAACCTCTGACAACAAAAAAGCGGAGAAGAGCCTGAAATCCCTGGGATATACCGTGAACATCAATGAAGTAATCACCGTGATGATCGGCGACCGTATCGGAGCCGGGGCAGAGATCGGTGCCCTCCTTGGCAATGCGGTGATCAATGTCGAATATTGCTACTGCTCGTCCGCAGGGACCGGCAAGGTTCTCATGGTCATCCGGACAGACAACAATACCAGAGCCCTGGAGACCTTGGGATAGCCACTCAGATTCTACCGGAAGCGGTACTCGCGCAAGATATCGGAAAAGTGCTTCCGGACCCGATCGACGAATACCTCTTTTGTGAATGCCAGGGCGCGCGCATGGGCGCCGCCGGCCAGCTTTAAGGACATTTGAGGATTCCGCATCAGTACCCGGGTTTTCTCCTGCAGTTTATGGAGAGAATCGAACAGAAAACCGGACACACCCTCTTCCACGATCTCCATCTGTCCCCCGCCGCGGAATACCACCGGGACACAGCCGTTCTGCATGGCCTCGACCGTGGTCATGCCGAAATGCTCGATGCGGGCCGGATCCCTCTGACCCAGCCCACTGAAATGCCAGAAGATGCGCGCGGTCCCGTATACTTCCTTGAGCTTCTCCACCGGTGTGTTGACCCGCAGCTCTATGTTGGAAGCGCGCGCGTCCGCCAGCCAGCTCCTTAGCCTCTCCAGATAAGGATTGACCGGAGTGCTCCCCCCGACCAGGACCAGCCTCCAACCCTCGGTCTCCCCGGGATAGAGCCGGCGCAGATGGAGGAATGACTTTATCATCTCCAGCTGCTGTTTGTTGCCTCCCGGCTCGAATCGGGCCACAGACAGGATGATATCCTGTTTTTTCTCAAGGCTTTCCTGGAGAGGAGAGACCATGTCGACGGGGGGATAGATGTGGACGTGCGGCTCGAGCCGCCAGCGTTTCGAGATCCACGTCGCGGTATAGAGGCTGTTGTGGATGATGTGCGTGTAGCGGCCGCCGTGAAAAAATCGGGATATCTCCCGCTCGGGGAAATGCACGACCATCTCGGAGGTTGGGGCCAGGGGATAGACCATTTCCAGCATGCAGTTGTTCACGAAGACATCATACTTCCCGCTCTCCAGGCTTATGGCATGAAACGGGTTTTCTTTTCTCAGGTCGGCCAGTCCGGCATCGAAAACGCCCCGCTGTTTTTCACTGTCTTCGAAATACGGGATCCGAACGACCTTGATGCCGCAGCGGGAGAGATCCAGGCCGTACCAGGACTCCAGCTGTTCCCTTGTGACTTCTGAGTTGGCGATCAGGGTGATCTCGAACTCGTCCTGAAGCGCATGAGCGAGGGTGCATCCGTATTTCTGGGCCCCACCGATAAAATGCAGGGCATTGTCATACAAACCCAATGAAGGCTTACGGAAACCCAGGGCCACCTCGAGTCGGGACAGCACATTGAGGGCGGATTGGAGCCCCCGCGCCTGCCGTACCAGTTCTATCTTCTCCTTCAGGATTTCTTCTTCGTCCCGAGCCTCCTCCCCCGTCAATCCCTGGTAGACGCTGCGGGCCACGGCTTCCTGAGCCGGAGCGGGGTCAGCGGCCAGGAAAGCACGAAAGTCTTCCAGCCGATCAGTCATCGGAATCACTCCCCGCCCCGTGCGGCCCGCCCTTACCCCGTCTCCGGACCTCCTTGTACTGTTCCTCCAGCTCGTTTTCGATCTTTGACAGGGACTCTTCCAAAACATTCAGACGGTCCTTGATCTTCTGCAGCGTCAGGATCAACGACAGATAGAATGGCACGGACTCTTTGTTGAGCAGGTTCTGCTGGTCCAGGTTGAACTGCTTCCGTTTGTCGATGATGGCGCGTGCCAGAGGCCCGGTCAGTGTCCGGTAGAGCTTTTTCAGTCTCCGGAGCATACCTGAAGAAATCCGGCCGGCCGGGAAGGTTTCTTCTTCGGAAATGCAGTCCTGCTGATCCTCCAGCTGGGCGAACCGTCTCCACATCTCCGCTTCCAGCCCGTCGAAGTCAAACTCCCATATGCCTGCTTCCCTTTCGATCTCAAAGGGAAGGAGCGCCGTGATCTCCGTGATCCCGGCCCTCTCTTCGGAAAGGCGGGCCTTGAGCCGGGCTATTTCTTCCTTCAGAACCGATCGATCCTGCATGTTCTATGGCTCCCCTTCTGTGCATTCCCGGATGAAACGCATGTAAAGCTCTGCGCATTTGGGGATGCTGCATTCCCGTTCCACATACTCTCCGGCTTCTCTCCCCACAGACCGCCGGAAATCCTCATCCTGTACCAGGGCGCGGATGAAGTGCTTGATCATCTCCGCCTCGTCCAGTCCGACATCGATCTTGAGGACCGCATAATCGGGAAATTCAGCGTAGGAGCCGAGGTTGGTGACCAGAACAGGCTTTCCGGATCCCATCATGCGAATCTGGACGGCGGAACTTTCTCCCATGGTCGGAAAACGGAGGTTGATGCATATATCGGACGCGGAGATGATCCGCTCCATCTTCTCCAGGGGCAGATGGCCCGTAATCTGGAAATCAACCCGGGCTTTCATCTGACCGGAGGTCAGGATCCTGCCCCGGTCCTCTCCGGCGATCACGAACCGGACCGGGAGATCCTCGAGCTGCTCCAATGCCGCCAGGATGAGATCGAAGCGTTTGTTCCTGCTGACATATCCTGCAGAGCTGATCAGGATCTCCCCCTCCGCGATCCCCAGCTCCCTGCGTACAGCGGCCGGGTCGAATTCTTTCAGCGAATGTCCGTGAAGAGGGATCACGGCGATGGGCACATCGGTCAAGGGCCTGATCCGATCGAAAATGAATTGCGAGTGGACGATCACACCTCGGGCATGCGCGATGATCTCTTCACAGAGCGGGAACCGGATGGCTTCCGGAGATTCCCAGATGGGCACAGGTTTCCGGGCTTGGATCTCCCATGCTATTTCCTTTCCCTCTTCTCCGTAATAACGTTCAAGTAGGTCACGGTACTGGTTGAAATCCCGGCTGGCTTCGTACCGCTCCGCATAGAAGCTCTGAAGCACATAATCGTGCAGGACGACGATACCCGGGAACCGCTTAAGGCTTTCGTAAATATAGTTGTGGGCGTCGTAATAGTTGCCCATGTGATACAGGATGGCGTCGTAGCTCTCAGGTTTAAAGCCGTCCGGATCAAAAGCCATGATCCGGCACTGCGCCGGCAGTTCGGCATTCGATGGTGTGTATCCCCCATCGATATAGACGTCCAGCGCAGCCTCTCTCGACAGCTCGGGCAGGAGTTCCTCGGTATAGTCCGATATGCCCGACTTGACGGGATTGAGGGGGCTGAACAGGGCGACCTTCATACGTGTTCTTCCTCACCGAGCAGGACCCGGATGACGTGGTCCCATCCTATGTCTTTCACACGGTCATGACCCGCATCCCCCAACCGGGCGCACAGTTCCCGGTCGTTCCACAGTGATTCCATGGCACGGCCCAGTTCCTCAGCCTCCAGGGATGGGAGGATACGCCCGTTGGTCGTGTCCTCCACGAACTCCAGAGGACCACCGGAATCGACAGCGGTGATCACCGGCTTGCGGGAGAGGAAGGCCTCGAGTGTTATATATCCGTAGTCCTCGTCCCGCGGGGCGAAGTAGACGGCTGAGCATCCGGCGTATTCCCGAAGGAGCCGGTCCCCGGAAACGAATCCCAGGAATTCCACACGCTCCTCCAATCCCAATTCCCCGGCCAGGGCCTTGAGGCCCGTTTCTTCGGGGCCGGTCCCGACGATCTTGCAGCGGATGCCGGCGGACGTGTGAGCCATGGCCCGCAGCAGGGAGTCTACACGTTTGAGCTTGTCCAGGCGTCCCACCGACAGGATGTAATCCCCATACGTCTCCGAATAATACCGTCCGCTGAAGCGGGGGGGATGGTATAGGGGCTCCGCGTCGATGTCGTTGTATTTCTTCAAGCGCGCCGCCGTATTCCCGGCGTTGGTGTAGATCCGGGGATAGGTCCTGAGCACTCGGGTGTCCATGGTGATCAGCTTTTCCCGCAGGGCCATACCCTCGGCATCTTCGGGTTCGAACTCCGAGTATTCGGTTCCGAAGAGGTCATACATCTGCCGGTATTGATGTATCAACCAGAGGACCTTGTTGGGATGGTCGGCAAAATAGGAGGGAAATTTCGTGGTGATCACCAGATCGATGGTTTTCCCGTTGGACTCGGTCAGGTCCAGCATTCCCCACATTTCTATGCTCTTGAGGAGCTGATCATGCGGATACCATTTGTAGGGGATATTGATGAGGTCTACCTCATAATTCCTGGCACGGAGGTTGTCCACCAAACCCTGGACATGCGCCTCGGCCCCACCCTGGAAAAAGGGGACCTGGGCGGCGCACACGGCTATGGTCCTGACAGGTTGACGTCCCCCCATGTTCGCCAGCCTATGTCTGGTCGTCTTCAGGAGCCGATGTATGCGGTCTTTCATCATCCTGTCCGGCGCTGCCGGGGATTCCGGATAGGCAGGCCTGTTTGAGCCGTTCGATCTCGTCCAGAAACCGAAGATTGATCTCTCGCTGATTTTCCAGGACCGGCCCCAGCACCAGCTCGACCTCGTGCATCAGCTTGGTACGGAGTTTCTCAATGAATATGCGGCTCAGCGGGTTCCGGGCGGACTTGTGCAGGTGAAACGACCTCTCCAGGATCTTGCCTTTCATGATCTCATACCGGTCTTCGGCAAGCTCCTCGCGGATCTCTTCGATCTTTCTCAGGATATCCTCTCGTTCCATCGGTCTGTTTCGGCCGTGCTGTGAATCTCCTGCCCGGTTTCCAGAATTATATCGGCCCCTCTCACCTGCTGTCAAGCCGGCCGGGAGCTACTCTGTAAACAGGCTGTAGACGTCAGCCGCGGGATTATGATAGACTTCGCATAATTTCTAGATCCAGGGAGTGAGCGACCATGGAGGAGTTCAAGAGTTACGTTCCGGATCAATCAGACATCAAGGACATCAGCATCAAGGCGGTCATCCTGGGGGCCATATTCGGCGTGGTCTTCGGTTCGGCCAACGCCTACCTGGGCCTCAGGGTGGGGCTGACCATCTCCACTGCGATCCCCCTGGCGGTGATCTCGGTGGCCGTGCTCAGGGTGCTCACCCCCCTGCTGGGGCGGAGCAGCATCCTGGAGTGCAACATCGCCCAGACCACGGGTTCGGCCAGTTCGTCTCTGGCCTCGGGCATCATCTTCACAATCCCGGCACTGTTCCTATGGGATGCGCAATATCCAGACTTGGGATTCAGCCCCAGCATCTTTAAGATCGGTTTGCTGGCCATGTTGGGCGGCATCCTGGGCGTCCTGTTCATGATCCCCCTGCGCAAGGCCTTGATCGTCAAGGAACATGGCGTACTCCCCTACCCGGAAGGCACGGCAGCCGCCCAGGTCCTGATCTCGGCGGAAGAAGGAGGGGCGAAAGCCTGGAACATCTTCCTAGGCCTGGGGATCGCGTCGGTCTACAAGATCATGCAGAGTTTCCTCCACATGTGGCCCGAGAAAATCGCACTCAATATCCCCATTCTGAAAAAAGCCCAACTGGGGGGAGAACCTTCTCCGGCACTGCTCGGGGTAGGATTCATCCTGGGTCCCCGGATCGCGGGCATCATGGTCGCCGGAGGTCTCCTTTCCTGGCTGGGCCTCATCCCGCTCATCGCCTGGTTTGGAGAAAGCCTCACGATGCCACTTTTCCCCCAGACCGAGTTAACCATCTCCCAGATGACTCCACAGGAGATCTGGCACAATTACATCCGCTATATCGGGGCGGGGGCAGTGGCCGTGGCCGGGATCATCACCGTGATCAAGTCCCTGCCCACCATGTACAACTCCCTTAAGCTAGGCATCCGAGACTTCCGGTCCAGCAGAGACCCCCAGGCAGCCAAAGGAAAAAAGAGGACCGACACGGACCTTCCCATCACCGTCTTGGGCATTGGCGCCCTGGTCGTGGCGCTCGTGATCATTTTCACACCGAACCTCATCGGCATCCAGGCAGCGATAATGGTTCGAGCCATCGCCGCGATCTGCATCGTGTTTTTCACCTTTTGTTTTGCAACGGTCTCCTCGCGGATCGTGGGGATGGTGGGCGTTTCCTCCAATCCCACCTCGGGCATGGCCATCGTTACCCTATTGGGGACCAGCCTGATATTCGTGCTCATGGGATGGACCGACCAGCTAGGCATGGCCGCAGCTCTGACCGTGGGGACCGTGGTATGCGTCGGCTCCTCCATAGCCGGAGACATCTCACAGGACCTCAAGGCCGGGTATATCATCGGGGCCACGCCCAAGCGGCAGCAGACCTCCGAGATCATCGGGGTCATCACCTCGGCATTCGCCATCGCCGGGGCGGTATGGCTGCTGGGCCAAGCCTTCGAATTCGGGAGCGAAGCACTCTCCGCCCCCCAGGCCACGCTTATGAAGACCGTGATCGAGGGGGTCCTGGGCGGGGACCTGCCCTGGGGTCTGGTTCTGGCCGGGGGATCGTTCGCCATTGTGGCCGAGCTGCTGCGCATCCCCTCGCTCCCATTGGCCGTGGGGATCTACCTGCCGCTGTCCACAATGACCCCCATCTTCGTCGGCGGGTTCCTCCGCCAGATCATCGAGAGGAAGGCTTCAAACGAGGAAGACAGGAAGAAAAAGTCAGAGAAGGGCATATTACTTGGATCGGGCCTCATCGCCGGAGAAGGCATCACCATGGTCGGAGTGGCCGCCTATGCCTTCATCACCAAGGCCAGGCCTAAGGGCCTGGGCATCGTCTATCCCGGGGAACTGGGACAGTTCATTGCCCTGGCTGTATTCCTAGGACTGGCAGCCTTCCTTTTCTTGAGATCGCGCAAAGAGTGACATAGGCCCATGAACTCCTTGATCGTTGCGGCTGTCCTGATCATCTGGCTGGTCCTGGGATACAAGATCTACGGGCGATTCCTGGAGAAAAATGTGATCCTGCCGGATGACGACCGGATTACACCTGCCCGGGAATACGAAGACGGCATAGATTACTCGCCGGCAAAAAAATACCTCCTGTTTGGCCATCATTTTTCTTCCATCGCGGGCGCCGGCCCCATCCTGGGCCCTCTCCTGGGAGTCCTCTATTTCGGCTGGTTGGGGGCCCTGCTGTGGGTCGCCCTGGGCAGCGTGTTTATCGGCGCCGTCCACGACTACACCTCCCTGATGGTATCGGTACAGAACAAGGGCATGTCGCTGGCCAGCATATCGGAGCATACCCTGGGACGCCGCACCAAAGTGATCTTTTCCGTGTTCCTATGGCTCACCCTGTCCCTGGTGATCGCGGTCTTTGCGGTAGTGGCCGCCCAGACCCTGGTCTCCAAACCCGAGATCGTGATCCCGACCTTCGGACTGATCTTGATCGCTATGATCTTCGGCTGGCTGGTTTACAAAAAAGGCGTAAATGTCCCGGCCGCGACGGCTTGTTCGCTCCTGCTGCTCTTCCTCCTCATCTATCTGGGCACACTGCTGCCCGTCGAGCTCCCCGGCCGGCTGATGGGCATTTCGAGCCAGACCTTCTGGTTCTTCGTCCTCATCATCTACAGCCTGTTCGCCTCGGCCCTCCCGGTCTGGTTCCTGCTGCAGCCGCGTGATTACATCAGTACCTGGATACTTTTCCTGGGGCTGGGCGGCGGATACCTGGGACTGCTGGCCGCCCGGCCGGTCCTGGCCGCACCGGCATTCGTCGGATTCTCCAGCAAGGAAGGACCCCTCTGGCCCATGCTGTTCGTGATCATAGCCTGCGGCGCCATCTCAGGATTTCACTCGGTCGTGGCGGGCGGCACCACGGCCAAACAGCTCTCCAACGAGAAGGCGGGCCGACTCATCGGCTACGGAGGCATGGTCACAGAGGCCGCCCTGGCAGGACTGGTCATCTTCATCGCGGCCGGCGCCCTCTTTTGGGTTCCGTCCGGCAGCATAGGAGAATTCAACTTCCAGCATCTCATGACGCCCGAAGGAGGAGGCCCCATCACGGCCTTCGCCACCGGATACGGCCGCCTGGTCTCCTCGCTGCCGGGCATCACCGTGATTCTGGGAGGTTTCTTCGGCATGGTCATGCTCAATGCCTTTGTGCTGACCACCCTGGATACCGGAACCCGCCTGGGCCGGTTCATCTTCACCGAACTGCTGGGTGACAGGGGCCGGATATTCCGCAACCGCTGGACAGCTTCCGCGATCATCCTGGTGCTGGCCTCGGCCCTGGGCGCGACCGAGGGATACAAGGCCATCTGGCCGGTTTTCGGTGCATCCAACCAGCTGGTGGCGGCGCTCGCACTCATCATCATCTCGTCCTATCTGGTGAGCATGAACAGACCCTCCAAGTACACCCTGTATCCGGCCTATTTCATGCTGGTCACGACCCTGGCCGCTCTCGCCTACCAGGGTTACCGGTTTTTCGGCGGTGGCAAGATCATGCTGGGCGCCGTGAGTGTCCTGCTGATCCTCCTGGCGGGTTTCATAGTATACGAAGCCAGGACAATCCTCTTTCGGATCAAATAACGGGAACTTCCCCTGGAGATTTTCGTTGACAGGGCAGCGGCAATGCCTTAAAATAGTTACCTCTGAAGAGGAGAAAAACCAGGAGGTCGCAATGTCTTCATCAGCTGAACCGAATGTCGTTCCCCTGTGCGATGTTTTGCTTGTGCTGCTAATCATCTTCATGGTCATCACACCCATGGTACAGAAGGGCGTGGATGTCAAACTTCCGGACACCGTGGCAGAATCCGGTTCCGCCCCTCAGGGACTGATCGTGCTCACCCTACGAAGCGACTTGGATGTCATGATCAACCAGGAGCAGGTCGAGATGAACATGCTGGGCGGCCGGCTCAGAGAGATCTACGAAGTCCGGCAGGACAAGACCATCTTTGTCCGGGCTCATGCCAAGGTTCCCTACAGCTACGTGATCGAAATGATCGACATCGCCAAAGGGGCCGGCGTGGACATCACCGGCATCATCCCTGAATACATCACTGAAGATTAAACGTACGTCCCTCTCGTATCCGTAATACATCCTACTCCGTAGGGAAAATCAGCGCAGTTCTTTTCTGTCGCTCCTATCCCCTATTATCCGGATGTTACCCCTTCATCCGGCAGACTGGATCACCCAAAACAAATGGAGGAATCCGGATTTCGAGAAGGTAACTGAGAGCAGGAGTGCCGAGTATTGTTGCCCGGCTATCTCTTAATGGGGCCGATGACCTCCCGGCCCACGACCATACGCTGGATCGAATTGGTACCTTCATAGATCTGCAGGAGTTTGGCATCCCGCATCAGCTTTTCCATGGGATAATCCTTCATGTACCCGTAGCCTCCAAAGATATCCAGAGCGTTGGTGGTGATCTTCATGGCGATGTCAGAGGCGTAATACTTGGCCATGGCCGATTCCTTTCCCACAGGCAGGCCCTGGTCCAGCCTCCAGGCCGCGTTCCACACCATAAACCGGGCGGCATTCACCTCGGTAGCGATGTCGGCAAGCTTGAAAACGATGTCCTGGAACAGGGCGATAGGTTTCCCGAACTGAATCCGTGTGCGGGCGTACTCGACAGCATGTTCCAGTGCCGCACGCGCAACTCCGACAGCTCCGGCTCCGACCGGGGACCGGGTCTTATCCAGGGTCCGCATGGCCACGATGAATCCCATGCCTTCCTTGCCGAGCAGGTTGGCAGCCGGGACCTTGACATCCTCGAAGAAGAGCTCACAGGTATTGGAGGCGCGGTGACCCATCTTATCCTCCTCCTTACCGATGATGAGGCCCGGTGTATCACGTGGGACCACAAAGGCGCTGATGCCGCGGGCTCCTTTCCCCGGATCGGTCAACGCAAATACCACGTAGAGTTTGGACACTCCGCCGTTGGTGATGAAGCATTTGGATCCGTTGATGATATAATCATCCCCGGTCTTGACTGCCTTGGTCTTGAGCGACCCGGCATCCGAACCGGCCTCCCTTTCCGTAAGGCAGAAGGCGGCAATGGAGGTTTCCTTGGTGAATGGGATCAGGAACTTCTGTTTCTGTTCATGGCTGCCGAAGAGGAGGATGGGCGTTAGTGCCAGCGAACTGGCCATTATGGTTGTATACATCCCTGCACACCCCCAGGCCAGCTCTTCGCTGAGGATCGAGATGTCCATGTGGCTCAAACCGCCGCCCCCGTATTCCTCGGGGATTTCGCAGGTGAAAAGTCCCACATCAAAGGCCTTGTGCATGATATCCCATGCAAACTCCTGGGCTTTATCGTATTTGGCGGCATTGGGCCGCATCTCTTTCTCAGCGAACTCGTGTGCCATCTCTTGAAGGGCCAATTGTTCTTCGGCCAAGCTGAAATCTATCACTCGTTCCTCCTTCGTTTCAGGCAAGCATAGTGATGATGAAGTCCTGATATAATAGTACGCCCTCCCCCGTATCGTCAAGGTATTTATACAGAGCTATCCGATCCAGTGAGTAAGACCATGCGCTCGCGGATCAGATGGAAGGCCGGGAAGGGTAGATCGAGCAGCCTTCGCACGATGTCCTGCGGACGCGGTATCCGGCCGGGGCCAAGAGGGATATTGATTCTCAGCCGGTTTTCATCGAGCTCGATACCAACCTCAGGGCCGAATTCTACAGCTGGACCGCCTGGAGCGGATTCCGCTCCCAATTCCCGTATCCTGTGTGCCAGCACTTCCCGTTTCGAGAGGCCGCTGCAGTCGGGGCCATCACAGAGAGCCGCCACAGCTTCGGAGAGGCCCCCCCCATGCAGGTCGAGGGAATAGACCAGGGCCGTGAGGGCCTCCGAGAGCGAAGGGGCGTCCATTTCGAGGTTTTCCAGGGATAGAATCCGGACTCCCTGGGGCAGCTTGGAGTTGATCCGGGAAAGAAACTCCTCCGCTGGAAGTGTGTGCGGAGACCGGAACTCAAGCACTTCCTCCTCACCCTCCATCCCGAGGGCCAGGGCCGGCCCGAAACTCATGCGAATCTTGGGATGAAATCCCTGGGTGTATTCCGCCGGGATGCCGGCCCGGCGAAAGCTCCTCTGAATCTGGCTGACAAGGTCATTGTGAGAGAAATAGCGTGCCATCCCCTTCTTGCTGTACCGGACACGGTAACGCAGGACCGTGTCGCTCTTCTCGCCCAGAGAGGAGACCCGGGGTCCGGATTTCAGGGGAAGACTCGAGGGCACAGATGGTTCTTCCCCGGGAAAGCCGAACGCACACCCACCACACTCCCTGCACATACGAGGTTCGCAGGGCGGAGTCGGGACCGCACCCAGGGCCATCTCCAGCTCCTTCACGAGGTGGGTCTTTTTAACGCCTGTATGAATGTGATCCCAGGGCAGGACCGCAGAGTGATCCAGGGAACCCAGATAGGTCCTGTAATCCAGGTCCACACCGGCAAAGGCCTTTTCCCAAAGTGGCCATTCGAAATGCTCCGTCCAGGAATCGAAACGGGCCCCCGCCTCCCAGGCATTCTGCAGAGCCCCGCCCAGGCGGCGGTCACCGCGTGAGAACACGCCCTCCAGGACTGATCCCTTGAGCCCGTGCTCCCTGAACCGGATGGAACGATACCTTCGGAGCCGGGATCTCAGCCGCCCGTAACGGGAGCGGAGGACCTCTTCCTCAGCCATCCCCTCCCACTGGAAGGGCGTGTGAGGTTTAGGAATGAATGAGGCGACGCTAAGGTTGATTTGAGGAGGGCTGCCTAGCAGTTTTTGCCCCAGCCGAACCAGACCGACTGCCAGGTCTGCGATGCCGTCCACATCTTCCTCGGTCTCGGTCGGCAGCCCCAGCATGAAGTAGAGTTTCAGCTTCCGCCAGCCGTTTTTAAATGCGGTCTCCGCGGCCTGAAACAGGTCCCTGTCCTCGAGATGCTTGTTGATCACGCGCCTCAATCGATCGGTCCCGGCCTCGGGGACGAGAGTGAAGCCGGTTTTGCGGACCCTGAGGATCTGCTCGACGACCTCCGGTGTCAATCCCCCCGGACGCAGGGAAGGCAGAGACAGAGCCACCCTGGATTCATGCAGCTCGGACATGAGCGTCGTGATCACATCCTCCAGATGGCCGTAGTCGCCTACAGAAAGGCCCGCCAGAGAGGCCGCCTCATATCCAGTGGAGGCAAGGCTGCTCATGATCCGTTCCCGTACAAAATTCGGGTCCCTGGGCCGGGAGGGAAAGTAGATCTGCCGGGCCTGGCAAAAGCGGCAGTTTTGGGGGCAGCCGCGTTCCACCTCGACCACGGCACGGTCATGGATGACCTGGATGTTGGGAACGATGATGTCCGCGGGGAACAGTGCCTCTCCGATCGAACGGCAAACCCGTTTCTTTACGACCGCGGGCCGGCCATCATTCTGCCTAACGGCTTGGAGAGTCGAACCGTTCGGCAGAAACACGCTGAAGCGGGAGGGGACATACACTCCCTCAAGAGCGGCCAGTCTGTTCAGGAAATCCTCCCGGTCTCCCAAGTCCGGTTTATGCAACATCCAGAAGTCCACGATCTCGGGGAAGGCCTCTTCCCCATCACCGATCACGAAAAAATCAAACACATCAGCGACAGGCTCCGGGTTGAACGCCGCAGGCCCACCCGCCGCAACCAGCGGGTGTCCCGAGGTGCGCTCCGCAGACCGGAGCGGGATACCACCCAGTTTAAGCATGGTCAGGATATTGCTGTAGTTCAGCTCATACAGGAGCGAAAATCCCAGGATGTCGAATTCGGACAGAGGGATGCGGTTTTCCAGCGAGAACAGCGGGTAGCCCTCTCTGATCAGTGTTTGCTCGAAATCCGGCCAGGGGGCGAAAACCCGCTCCGCCAATACCCCTGGGTGGCTGTTGAGGATATGATAGAGGATCTTCTGGCCCAAATAGGACATCCCGACCTCATAGAGATCGGGGAAGGCAAGGGCGATCTTCAGCTCGGCTTCAGCCGGGTCCTTCCGGATCGCATTCCACTCCCCGCCCGTGTAGCGGCCGGGTTTCTGTACCTGCCGCAGGATTCTTTCAAGCCAGTTTTCGTTCATGCCGGAACCCCGCGTATTATACGGCGGCGGTCCCCCTCTTACAAGACATGCCTCTTGGATCCGACACCTCAACCCTACGGATACCCTTCAGGATTTTCCGATTACCGGTCAGGCTTTCTGTTCATTCCCAGTAGAGGATCAAATTCCTTATTAGGGGGTCGGGTTGGACGGCAACAGGGAGTGAATTCATGGTACAATGACTCCAAGATTGTACTACGTCGAATGGGCCACGACGATGCCGATGTGCTGAGATCCGATCACAAAAGAGCAAAGAACACCGGCATTAAATTTGATTTTTTCTGATGCGTGGGACCTGAGCTATTTACGGGTCGAGATTGCGGCAGCGACAAGGATGTGGCTCATGAGGCGTAGTGTACTACGTCGATTGGGCCGCGACGAAGTCGATGTGGTGAGATCGGCCCGTAAATAGCTCAGGTCAGACGTTGACGAAGCGACGCATCTTGACGTTGAGCACCAGCGAGACGGCAAGATAGTTCGTCAGAAGCGAAGATCCCCCGTAGCTGAGGAACGGCAGCGGGATCCCGGCTACCGGGAAGAGGCCGACCGTCATCAGGATGTTGATGAAGGCCTGGCTCGTAATGAGAAACGCGGCCAGGAAGCAGATGTACACCCCGGCCCGGTCACGCGACCTCTCCACAGATTGGAACATCCGCAGCAGGAGGAGGGAATAGATGCCCAGAACCATGATCACCCCTGCGAAGCCAGCCTCTTCACCGATGACGGAGAAGATAAAATCCGTACGCCGGGCCGGCAGGAAGCGCAGCTGGCTCTGGGTTCCCTTTTTGAATCCCTTGCCGAACAGGCCGCCCGAGCCGACCGCGATCTTGGACTGCGCGATCTGATATCCCGATCCCAGGGGATCCTGCTCCGGGTAAAGCAAGGTGGTGATGCGCTGTTTCTGATAGTCCTTCAAAAGGAAATTCCACCCCACAGCCCCCAGGAGCATGCTCACAGCCAGGAAAAGGATGAGCATCCTGCGGTTCATTCCGGCCAGTATCAGCGTGGCCAGGAAAACCGGCACATAACAGAGGGCTGTGCCCAGATCCGGCTGCATCACGATGAGGCCGACCGGCAGCAGCACGATGCCGGCACTCAACATCCCCTCGCCCAAGGAGATCGTGAATCGTCTGAATTTGGAAAAAAATCCGGCCAGCACCAGGATGACGGCGAGCTTGGCCAGTTCTGAGGGTTGGATTTGAAAAAACGGCAGGCGAAACCAGCTCTTGGCCCCGGAGACGATGCTGCCGAACGCCAGCACACCGCCGAGCAGGAGGACACAGACAACATAGAAATACGGAGAAAGTGCCAGAAGATGGTGGTAATCGATGGAAAGGAAAAGGAACAGCGCGATGAAACTGACGCCGATCCAGAACAGCTGGCGCATGTGGTAATTCCCCGGGAGATGTTGTGAGCTGCTGTAGATAAAAGCCACACCGATGAGCGAGTTGAGCAGCAGCAGGAGGATGAGCAGCCAGTCGATGTGCCGTATGAGGGACCGGTCAATCATCGTACAACAGTTCCTGGTAAAGACGGAATAGTTCACGGGCTACGGGAGCGGCCGTGGCCCCGCCCATCCCACCGAATTCCACGATCACGGTTACGACCACATGGGGATCGTTACGGGGAGCGAAGCCCGTGAACCAGGAGTGTGTTCTCGTTTCCCTGCGGGATTCGCCCAGTTTTTCGGCCGTCTGCCGGCTGACCACCTGAGTGGAGCCGGTCTTGCCGCAGACATCAAAACCCTCGACTCGGGCGGCCCGGGCCGTCCCTTCGCGATTGGCAGACATCCACATGCCGTGAATGACCTTCTCGATGTTCGCGCTGCTCACGGCGATGCCGTTACTGCTCTTCGGGACCGTTCCTGCTCCCGTATCCAGGCGGAGGTGGGGCCGGACACGTTTTCCTCGATTGGCAATCGCAGCAGTCATGGTGGCGATCTGAAGGGGCGTCACCTGGAGGGGCCCCTGTCCGATGGACACCGATATGGTTTCCCCGGGATACCAGGGAGCGTTGCGCACGCGCCTCTTCCAGTCACGATCCGGGACCAGGCCCTTGTATTCTCCCTTCAGGTCCACGTCTGTGAGCTCTCCCAGCCCGAGCTTCCGTGAGTACTCTGCGATGGTCTCGATACCCAGCTGTTTGCCCAGCTGGTAGAAGTAGATGTTGCAGGAGTTGCGGATCGCATTGGGCAGATCCATCAGGCCGTGCCCCCCGGCGAACCAGCAGCGGAAGGGATTGTTGTAGATGAGGATAGAGCCGGAGCAGTAGTAGGAGGTCCGTTCGGTGATAAGGTTCGTCTCCAGGGCCGCCAGAGCCATGACCAGCTTGAAAATCGACCCCGGGGAGTAGAGGCCGCGCAGGGCGCGGTTCTCCAACGGATAGCTCGGATTGTTGATCAGGTCCATCCATTCCTCGGGCGTGAAGCGGTTGATAAATTTATTCGGGTCAAAGGTGGGAAATGAAGCCAGAGCGAGCAGTTCACCGCTGCGCGCATCCATTACGACGACGGCTCCCTCGCGTCCCACCAGCATCTCCTCTGCCTTGGCCTGAAGCCGGGTATCCAGGGTCAGATTTATGGTGTCGCCGTCCGCCGGATCCTGGCGAAGGATCGTATCCTTGTACCGCCCGGTGCTGTCCACGATCTCGAGATTATGGCCGCTCGCACCTACCAGGTCGGACTCGTACTCCCGTTCGATACCGGTCCGTCCCACCAGGTCACCCAACACGTAGTCTCCGAAGGTGCCCTGACGGATTTCTTGCGAGGTTATCTCCTGAAGGTAACCCAGGACATGCGCGGCGAAGGTCTCGTTGGGATAGGACCGCTTGGGTTCGGCCTGCACGATCAGTTCCGGGAACTCGAGACGCCGGCTTTCGATCTTGGCGACCTCTTCATCATCCAGGTCATCCTTGATGACGATAGGTTGAAAAACAGGGAGGGACCGGTACTTTTCCACACGTTGCCGGATGACGTCCGGTTCCATGCCCAGGAGTCCGGCGATGCGAAGGTAGGAGGCCTCGAGATCATCGGTCTCCTCCCGCACCACAGCCGCCTGGAACGCAGCGATATTGGTCGCCAGGGTATTATCCGAACGGTCTTTGATGAGTCCCCGCTGTGCGGGGAGGATCACCTCCCGCACGCGGTTGGCCTCGGACATCGCCCAGAATTTTTTATAGTCCAGGATCTGCATTTTCCACAGATACAGCACAAGCAGGAGGAACGCCGCGCCCACGACCAAGACCGACAGTCGGGCGCGCCGGAGGATGAGCGAGATGTCTTCGTAGATGCCTTCTCTCATGCTTTTTTCCGTTTTTCCAGAAAACGGTTGATCCAGCGAACGAGGGGAAAGATGCCTACGGCGGCCAGGGCCGTCAGGAAGGGCTGCAGGAAGATCAGGCCTCCGGCCGTATAGATCCGCTGGGAAAACACGGCGGTATAGAGAAAGGCCCAAACGGCCAGTTCCAGGATGAGCACTACGGCGAAAAAGGAATACCTCCTGGAAAAGGACGCGATGTTGATCTTCTTGGCCACTGATCCGGCGGCAAATCCGGCCAGGGTTTTGGCTATCCCGGCAACACCGAAGACTCCTATGGAAAAAGCATCCTGCAGCAGGCCGCAGAGCATGCCTGTAACCGCACCGTATACCTCGCCTTTACGGACAGCGGCATACAGGACGACGACACTCAGGAGATTAAACGAAAGGACCAGCGCGGGTGAGAGGCGTCCGACAAGTGAAGACAGGACGAATGCCGCCGCCATTCCGGCAGCCGTATAAGCGGCATCCCTCAAGGACGACTCCCTGCGGGCAGCGCTTCATTCGATATCATGCCAGTCCACTCCGATCACTGCCAGCCGGTCCAGCCGGCGCAGTCTGAAATACGGTTGTACACGCACCACCTTGAACAGCTCCGGTCTAAATTCGACCGATATCACGACGCCCACTTTTATGCCCGGCGGATAGATGTAGTCAAATCCTGTGGTGATGAGTGTATCGCCCTGCTGGGGATCCTCATCCGTGGTCAGGCTGTAATCCAGTTCGCACATCAGCCCGCCCCGGCCTTTCAGTATGGCCAGCCCGCGCTCTTCTGCGGTGGTGACGCTCACCCCACTTCTATCGTCCGTGATGAGCTGCACGGTCGCCTCTTTGAGGGTGACCTGGAACACGCGGCCCACCAGGTTTCCGAACGCGTCCAGAACGACCATGTTCCGGGTCAGTCCGTCCATATCACCCCTGTTGATCACGACAGATTTATATGGGTTTGCCGAGTCCAGGCTGATCACCTGGGCACCGATCACCCGCTCGGATAACCCGCTGTACAGTTCTTTGAGTATGGCCTCCCCTCGGAAGCGTTTGAGGGACTGTCTCAGGATAATGTTTTCCTGGAGGAGTGAAAAATTTTCCTCACTCAGCCTCTGGTTCCGCATTCTGGCATCCCGGAGCGCAAAATAATTCGTCCATAGACTGCCGATCCCCTTCAGAAACGAGCTGACACCGTGCTGGATCGGAGCGAAGACTGCAAACACCAT
>CBFDBC010000051.1:0-19302 GCA_965602945.1 uncultured bacterium
TTATAGAGCACCAAGAGGGACGCTTGTCTCTATTTGAAGATCGCGCCGTAGAGCCAGTACAGGAAGGCGAGGGCATAGGCAATCGACAGGGCCCAGACTAAGATGGATACGGTCTCGTTCATGCGCTTGAAAAAGGGAGACTTTTCCTGCTTTTTACTGTTGTTGAGCTTGGAGATGAGATAGACCAGCACCAGGAGTCCGAAGAGGAAGAACCATTTACGCATGATCTAATCCGATATTTTCAGTACGGCGGCGCCGTCGATGGCGCTGCTCTTGACGAGCTTGAGGGCATGATTGGCTTCCTCAAGAGGGAAAGCAGTCGTCGTGGTCCGGATGGGGATCTCGGCAGCCACCTCTAGCAGTTCTTCCCCGTCCCGGCGTGTCGCATTGGCCACACTTCGGAGTGTTTTCTCATGATACAGATACTCTGTGTAGTCCATCTCCGGGATGGGCGACATGTAGATTCCGGCGAGGGCATGGGTTCCGCCCTTGTCTAGGTGTCGCAAACCATCGAGCACGGTCTCCCCTGCCGGAGTGAAGTTTATCGAGGCATCCAGTTTTTCTGGGGGATCGTCCTTTGAGGACCCGGCCCAGGCCGCACCGAGCCGTCGTGCATGTTCCTGATGGGCTGAGCTGCGGCTGAACACGTAGATCTGGCATCCCCGGTGAATGGCTACCTGGATGGCTACGTGAGCCGAGGCCCCGAATCCGTAGAGCCCCAGTTTCTGGCCGGGCTGTATTCCGCTCAAGCGGAGGGCCCGGTAACCGATAATACCGGCACAGAGGAGCGGCGAGGCCTCCTCGTCGGAAAACACCTCCGGGATCTTATAGGCGAATTTCTCGGGGATGACCGTGTACTCGGCATATCCGCCGTCCACGTGATAGCCCGTGAACCTGGCAGACTCGCAGAGGTTCTCCTTGTTTTTGTCGCAGTGGCCGCAATTCTCGCACACAGAATGCAGCCAGGCGATTCCGACACGGTCCCCGGCTTCGAAACGGGAGGCCTTGCTTCCCATGTTTTCGACCACCCCTACGATCTGATGTCCGGGTATGATGGGCAGCCGGACGCCGGGGAGTTCTCCCTCGACGGTGTGGAGGTCCGTGTGGCAGACGCCGCAGACCTTGACGCGGACGAGGATCTCATGGGGCTCGGGCTGGCGTATGGGGAGGTCGGCGAGCGCGAGGGGGTTCTGTTCGATGGGAGCGAAGTATTTGAGCTGCATGGCTTTCATGGGGCGACCTTCTTCACTTTCAACTTTTGCTTGAGGCGTTCGCGGCGGCGGGTGAAGTCGCGCTCGTAGTATTCGGAGAATCCCATGGCCAGGACAAAGCCTTCCTCGGCATAACTGTGGGCTTTTTCGAATTCCTTCGCCCGATGTTCGTAATACATGGAAAGCTCGCGCAGGCAGTACAGGAGGTCCCCTGAGGCGTCCTCCGAATCTGCCATCTCGCTCCAGAGAGCCACAGCCTTGTCCCACTCCAGACTGCGCTTATACTGGGAGGCCAGGCGGCGCCGCGTGGAGAGACCCACCTCGTGGGAAAGCGAGCCGTCCAGGGCGCGCTGGTAAAAATCGGCGGCCTTCTCAGTCTGGCCTACCTTTTCCAGGACCTTGGCCGCTCCAAAAAAGTCCATGGCATCAGCCGAGCATCCGTCCGGGTCTTCAGAAAAGATGGACGCACCCAGGATGACGAGTCCGAGCAGGGAAAGGATGTCTTCGGCATTGTGGTAGAGCACGGGCTCGATGAGATCGTAGTTTCCGGTCTGGAGGTACTGGAAATACCGCCAGGGAACCTCGGCCGAGGGGATGTCCTCGTCGCGTCCCGTGGCCAGGACCTCGCGCGCGAGAAAGGAGAGGCGGCAGTTGTCGTACTTGTGCTTCCACAGGTTGCGCGCCGGGAACAGGAAGTCCAGGTGGGGCAGCCCGGCCAGCTTGAAGGGCATGCGGTGGAGGATGAAGCGGGTTTCAAGCAGCGGGACATCGAAGGTTTTGCCGTTGAAGGTGACAATAGACTTGAACTCCATGTCATCCAGTAAGCGGCTGAAGTCCTCGATCATCTGGCGCTCTGAGGCCGGCTCCCCCAGGAAGTACTGTCCCACCCAGAACTTGTCGTCGCGGTAGTAGCCTAGCCCGATGTTGAAGGGGATCGTGCCGGTGCCGCCGGAAAGGCCCGTGGTCTCGAGGTCGAAGAAGAGGGCCGTGGAGAGGTCGAGGTCCTCGAACTTCGGCTCCCGGCTCAAGCAGGCCAAAACATGGCCGCTGATCTTGAGACCCTCGCCTACGGAGATGCTGCCGTAGCGGGCATCCAGCGCATAGGGATTCTCGGTGAACTGGAGCGGTTCCCTGTCAATTGAGGCGCTGGGCTTGACCTTGGGGGGTTGTGGGGTGCGGTCCGGCCGGAGCTTTAGGAGCTGTTCCAGTTTGTCCCGGGTAGTCAGTTCCTGGTCTTTGTCGAGTTCAGATAAGGCGTCCTGGATAGCCTGGGACTTGGAGCGGGCATTGCGTTCGCGCTTGAGCTGCTGGAGCTTGTCTTTGAGTTCGGTCATGGGATTTTCTTGATGACATATTGTAGCAGAGAATTGGGGAGAGAAAAAAGGGAGAATAAAGGGGAGTGGTCCAATTAAGGGCTTTAATTGGACCACTCCCCTTTATTATTCGCCCATGAGCTGGACCATGAGGGAACGGGAGCGGGAGCGGTTGTCGAAATCGACGAACACGATCTGCTGCCAGGTGCCGAGTGTCATGCGGCCGTCTGCGATGGGGACGGAGAGCGATGGCCCCAGGAGCGAGGCGCGCACGTGCGAGAAGCCGTTGCCGTCGCCCCAGCGGGCGTCATGGTGGTAGCCCACGCCGTGGGGAGCGACCCGGTCCATGAGTTCGGCGAAGTCCTGCTCCAGCCCTGGCTCGAACTCAATGGTGGTCAGACCGCCCGTGGAGCCGGGCACGAATATGGTCACGATCCCGTTGGTCAGCTCGTGTTCGTCCAGCTTTTGGGCGACATCCCGGGTTATGTCATGCATGTCGTTGAATCCCTGGGTAGTCAGGCTCATGGTCTCGTTTATGATCTTCATGGGTAGGCTCCTTGCAGATATTGTAGCGGATACGAAGCCGGCAGGCCACTCTTGCGGACCATTCGGCTACCGGTTTTGATGAGATTGTAAGGACAGTCCTCTGCCTATTTCACCCCCCACGGCTATTGACAAGCAGGGAACTTTTTTGTATTCATATACATAAGGAAAGGAACAGCCGGTTGGTTTTGGCTGCCAAAGGAAGCGACGGTTTCAACGTGAACGCCGAACGACGCGACTGCTGCGACAGACGTACACGTCCGACTCCTATCCTGAGCAAATACACTTTCAAGGGCCAGCGGCAATGTGCCAGGAGGGAGGAGGAAGGCAGCAACTACTATGTCGACAGGTACGAACTCCGCTACCTGTTGGTCATCACCGCCATCCTGGTGCTGTGTTTCGCGGACGCGTATATGACCCTGACCCTCATGCGCTACGGGGGTTCCGAACTCAATCCCTTCATGCTGGCCCTCATGAACAAGGACATCGTGCTCGCCCTGGCGGTAAAGTACTTGATCACCGTGTGCTGTCTGATGTTTTTCCTTGTGCACAAAAACTTCAAGCTGTTCGGATTGATCAGGATAAAAGCTTTGATCTATTCCGTTTTCTGCGTCTACGCCATCCTCGTGGGCATGGAGCTCTACTGGTATTTTGAGGTCCGCACGATCCTGAGCTCGTCGCCGTAAAAAAAAGGGGACAGGCCGCCTTTTGTGCCGATATCTCTACCGGTTGATGCAGGACGGCAGCCTGCCCCCGAGGCAGGTTCCCCTGACCCTCCCCCAGCGAAAACAAGAAAAAGGGGACAGGCCCCTTTTTTGTTCCAAAAAAATGAGACAGTCCCTGTCACACGACGCAGCTACTACACGACGTACTGTGGTTCGTCGGCGTAGCGGACACGGATCACGCGCTCGAGGAAATCGGCCCCATCCAGGGCCTTCTTGGCATCCACCGCTTCCTTGACGCTGTTCATCTCCACATACCCGTATCCCGTTCCCTCGATCATGGTGATCCCGCTCACGCGGCCGTAATGGGAAAACAGCTTACGCAGATGATCCTTGTTCGCCATGCAGTAAAGATTCCCAACATATAACTTTGTCCCGGGCATTTATGAATCTCCTCTCATCCTGAGGCTTTCCAGGTCGCATCTGAGGCAGCGCTGGGCCTCGGCTATGGCCGCCGCATTGGTCAGGCCCTGTTCCACCTCCTTGAAGTTCCCCCGGCGTTCGGTCACGGCCAGCTTCGGCATCTCGACCCGCTGGGGTTCCTCGTCGTCTTCCGGAATGAACTGGACCGGCGGAACCTCCAGGCGTGCGGAGGTGGGCTGGTAATCCCGTACCAGGCTTTCCCCCCTCAGGAAACGCTGGATGGATTCGGCGGCGATCTTACCCTGACGCATGGCCTCCAGCACCGTCGCCGGGCCGGTCACAACGTCCCCTCCTGCGAATATTCCGGGCAGGTTGGTCGCCATGGTCTCCGGGTCCACCTCCAGGGTGTTCCATCTAGATACCTGAAGATCGGTCCTGCCGCTCATGAAAGCCAGGTCCGGCTCCTGACCGATGGCGGGGATGAGCGTGTCCACCTCCAACTCGAACTCGCTCCCCTCTACGGGTACGGGGCGGCGCCTACCAGATTTGTCAAACTGGCTGAGTTCCATCCGCTGGCATGTGAGCCTGCTGAGCCGGCCGTCCTCCGAGAAGACCTCGACCGGTATGGTCAGGTACTCGATCTTGATCCCTTCTTCGATGGCTTCGTTGATGTCCTCCACGTTGGCGGGCATCTCCTGGCGAGTCCGGCGGTACAGGATGGTGACATCGGCGCCCAGCCTCCAGGCTGTGCGTGCCGCATCAAAAGCGGTGTTGCCTCCTCCGACCACCGCGACCTTCTTGCCGACCACGGCGTCACCCTCCAGGTTGTACTTCTTCAGGAAAGCGATGGGGTCGACCACACCTTCCGTGTCCTCACCAGGGATCCCCAGCTTCATGTTGACCGGAGTGCCCGTGGCTATGAAGACCGCCTTGTTCCCCTTCTGGAGCAGGCCGTCGATGGTCAGCTCGGGGCCGATGGGGGAGTTGAGATTGATTGTCACCCCCGCTTCTTTAATCCGGTCGATCTCGGCGTACAGGATATCCTTGGGGAGCCGGTACTCGGGGATCCCCCAGGAGAGCATCCCGCCGGGCACGGATTCCGCTTCATAGATCGTGACCTGGTAGCCCTGCTTTCCGAGCTCCCAGCCCGCCATGAGGCCTGCCGGTCCTGAGCCCACGATGGCCACCTTGTCCCGCTTCTCCGACGGAGGTTTGACCTTGGGCAGGCCGCCGTTGCCGCGTGCGTAATCCGTCACGAAGCGTTTCAGATCCCGCACCGCGATGGGATGGCCGAACTGCCCGGCCTTGCAGGTGGTCTCACAGGGGTGATGACACACCCGGGCACACACACTGGGCAGCGGGTTGGCCCACACGTTGACATCCAGGGCCTTATCGAACTTGCCCTGGGCGATGAGCGCGATGTAGGAACTGGCCTCGGTCTCGATGGGGCAGGTGTGATGGCAGGGCGAGGAGACCAGGTGGCTGCACGCGCCGGCGTCGCAGCGCTTGCGCAGGATGTGGTCCTCATACTCACCCTTGAAATACCGGTAGGTCGTCAGGAAGGGATTGGGGGCCGTCTTGCCCAGGCCGCACAGCGAAGACTCCTTGATGGCCAGGGCCAGCTCGTTGAGCTCGTCGAGCTCGGCCATCGTGGCCTTACCCTCCTTGATCCGGTTGAGGTACTCCAGCATCCTGGGGATACCCTCCCTGCAGGGGGTGCACTTGCCGCAGGATTCGTCCTTGACGAAGTTCAGGAAGAAATGGGCCATGTCCACCATGCAGGTGTTCTCGTCCGTGACCACCATGCCGCCCGAGCCCATCATGGCACCGGCCTCGGTCAGGCTCTCATAATCCACGGGCAGGTTCAGGTGCTCGGCCGGGAGACACCCTCCCGAAGGCCCCCCGATCTGCACGGCCTTGAACTTGCGGTCGTCCGATATGCCGCCGCAGATGTCGAAGATGATCTCGCCCAGGGTGATACCCATGGGGACTTCCACCAGGCCCGTGTTCTTCACCTTGCCCACGGCCGAGAACACCTTGGTGCCCTTGCTGAACTCGGTTCCGATCGAGGAATACCATCCGGCGCCCCGGTCGATGATGACCGGGACATTGGCCCAGGTCTCCACGTTGTTGATGTTGGTGGGCTTGCCCCAGAGCCCGCTCTCAGCCGGGAAGGGCGGCCGCGGCGTGGGTTCGCCCAAACGGCCTTCGATGGACGAGATGAGCGAGGTCTCTTCGCCGCACACAAAGGCGCCGGCACCCCGCACCACCCTGATATCGAAGTCGAAACCGGAGTCCAATATGTCCTTCCCCAGCAGCCCGTATTCGCGGGCCTGCTCGATGGCCGTGGTCACCCGCTGGAGGGCTAAGGGGTATTCGTTGCGGATGTAGATGATGCCCTCGTCCGCACCCATGGCCCGCGCCCCGATCAGCATCCCCTCCAGGACGGAGTGGGGATCGGACTCGATGATGCTGCGGTCCATGTAGGCTCCCGGGTCCCCCTCGTCCGCATTGCAGATGACGTATTTCTTGCCTCCGGCGGCACTGGCCGTAAGCTCCCACTTGAGCCCTGTGGAAAAACCCGCGCCGCCCCGGCCCCGCAGCCCCGCCGCCTTGATCTCCTCGACGATCCCCGCGGGCGTCATCTCGGTCAAGGCCTTGGTCAGGGCCATGTAGCCATTGCGCGCGATGTAGTCGTCGATCTTTTCCGCGTCGATCAGCCCCCGGTTGCGCAGGGCCACCAGGATCTGCTTCTTGAAGAAGCTGAGCTCACTGAGCTTGGGTAGGAACTCCTCCTCCGACGGCGGGATGAACATCATCTCTTTCACGGGGCGGCCCTTCATGAAGTGTTCCTCGACCAGGTGGGGTACGCTCTCGACCTTGAGGTGGTTGTAGTAGATGTTGTCGGGTTTGACGATCAGCAGCGGGCCGGTGTCGCAGAAGCTGTTGCAGCCGGTCGTGATAAGTTCGATCTCATTTTCCAGCCCGTGTTTTTTCAGTTCCGCGTCCAGGGCCTGGTACACCTCGAAGGAATGGTTGGCGAGACAGGCCGATCCCCCGCACAGCTGAAGCTGCATGCGATAGATTTTCTTGCTCATGATCTCCTCCTCAGATCGACCGTTCGCTTCCTACGGCGATGGCGTATTCGGTGACCGGTTCCTGACCCAAGACGTGGCGGTCGAAGATCTCTCTGGCCTTCTCGGGTGTAAGCTCCACATATTTGACGGGCACGGAATCGGCGAACTCGACGGTGGCCATGGGCTCCTTGCTGCACAGACCAGCGCAGCCCGACGTGGTCAGGAAAACATCCCGGGCCTCTTTCTCCTCCACAGCCAGCATCATGGCCTCCATGATATTGCGGGCGCCGGCGGCGATCCCGCAGGTCCCCATGTGAACGGTCACCTTGACCTTGTAGGGGCCGTCACGGCTCAAAAGGGTTCTCCCCTTAGCCGTGTCTCTCAAGGCCTTCAAGTCTTCGATGGTAAGCTTAGGCATACAGGCCCTCCTTTTGTGATATATGGCAAATTAATAGATCGGTTGAAAACCAAGGCAGGCAGGTCGGATGGGCAGTCACTTATATTCCGCCAAACATATTATCTGTAGTTATAATTTATAGCCAGTTGATTTATATGTCAAGTAATTTCACTGCGCATACTTGATCCCCAGGGTAATCTTCAGGAGAACGCAGAAAATCTTCCCCGGAATGCACTTCCGGCTTGAACTGTTCAATTATGTGTGGTATTAATTTTTCATGGCGTTCGGGCTAAGGGACCTGGGACAGAACATCAAACGTCTGCGCATGTCTGAGGACAGCCGGAGAAAGCGCGGAAAGTCTATGCTGCAGCGGGAACTGGCCGATTTGGCCGGGATCCCGGCCTCGAGCCTTTGCAACATCGAGAACGGGAAATACCGCAACCCCACCTGGGAAATCCTCAACAAGATCGCGCGGGGACTGCAGTGCGAGATATCCGACCTTTTCGTGGTCCCGGAAGCCGCGGTCTCCCCCTCTCAGATCGCGCTCACGGAGATGATCGAGACCCTCATCCGGGACCGTCTGGAAACCCTGCTGGTAGAAAAGAAGAAATAGTCCGGGAGGATCAATCCGAGGCCGGGAAGACAACCTTGAAGCCCGTGCCTTCGCTGCGCTCCAGGTGGATGTCGCCCTTGAGGTGCTGAACCAGATCTGCCACCACCCGATGCCCCTGGGTCTTGTCCCCCGGGAAATCCTGATCCGGAGGGAAACCGATCCCATTGTCTTGGATCTTTAGGGCGTAATCTGCCCCGCTGCGGTGGAAGCCGATACTCACGCGCCCCCCTTTTTGTGATGTGTCCGGGAAGGCATATTTGAACGCGTTGGACACCAGCTCGCTCACGATCAGCCCGCAGGCGGTGGCGGTCCTGAGGTCCAGGGGCAGGGATTCGATATCCAGGGCCAGGGTGATGCGGCGCTCATCCACACCGTATGACCGGACCAGGCGGGCGATCAGGTTCTGGACATAGCCGGCGAAATCCACCCGGGCCGGTGCTTCCGACCCGGACACCCGTTCCTGGGCATACAGCAGGGCCTCGAGCCGAGAGCGGCCCACACCCAGGCCTTTCAGGCCCTCGCGCGATTCCACACAGGCCCTCTGCAGGTCGATGAGGCTGTAGATAAGCTGCAGGTTGTCCTGGACGCTGCGCCGCACGTCATCCAGGAGCCGTTCCTTTTCCTGGAGGCTGGTCTCGAAGCGGGTTTCCTCTTTCTTCCGGGCGGTGATATCCCGGACGACACCTATGAAGGCTTTCTCGTCCTGATAGGTCCAGGGGGTCACACACATCTCCATGTTGAAGCGGCTATAATCCTTGCGCACTCCCAACACCTCGACCCAGCAGTCACACAGGGGTGAATCCCCGTGGGCGAACAGGCGTTCGATCTCCTGCAGGTATTCCTTTTTGGTCCCCTCCGACACCAGATCCATGAAGGCCCGGCCTGAAATCTCGGATGCCGCGTAGCCGAATATGTTTTCCGCTCCCCGGTTCCAGAAAAAGACCTTCCCCGCGGCATCGCACAGGATAACCGCCTCCTCCATGTTCTCCGTCAGCCGCCGCCACCCTTGGGCAGACTCCTCCAGGCAGCGCGTGACCTCACGGTTGTACAGTGCGATCTCGATGGCCGCCTTCAGGGCATTTTCCTGGTAGGGCTTGATGATGTAGCCGTAGGGACCGACATCCTTGGCCCTCTCGATGAACCGGTCGTCTCCGTAGGCTGTCAGGAAAACCACGGGGATGTCCATCTCCCTGCGGATGAGGCGGGCGGCCTCGATCCCGTCCAGATCGCCCGGCATGACGATATCCATCAGGATGATGTCCGGCCTGTGTTCCCTGGCCAGGCCCACGGCCTCTTCCCCCGTGGATGCGGTGCCCGTGACCTCGTAACCCATGACCTCCAGCCGCTCCTCCAGCTGTGTGGTTATGGCGGCTTCGTCGTCAACGATCAGAACCTTTGCCATTCTTCTCCTCCTGTGACAGAAGCGGGAAACGGATGAGAAACTCGGTGTACTTCTTCCGCGCCAGCTTTATGCTCCCCTTGAGCTGCCTTTCCACCAGGTTCCGGACCAGCTTGAGTCCGAGGCTGTTCACACCCGCGAGATCAAAGTCATCCCCGGTGCCGGCGCCGTCGTCTTTGACGCTTATCACGGCGGTGCTGCCGGCAGCGACCTCCATGGACACCTCGATGGTCCCTTTTTTCCTGTCGGTGAAAGCGTGTTTGAAGGCGTTGGATATAAGTTCGTTCATCACCAGAGCACAGGGTATGGCCTGGGTGAGCGAGAGATACACCTCTTCGATGTCCACGTGACAGGATACCGCCCCTTCCGGGTTGTAGACCGCAGTCAGGTAGCGCAGCAGCTCGCGGATGTGTTGGCCCATCTCGATCCGGTCGAAACGCTCGCTGCGGTAGAGCTGCGAGTGGATGAAGGCCATGCTCTGGATCTTGGAGCGGGCATTGGTGATGAGGTCGACGGCCCTGGGATCATCGATGCGCATGCGGCTGAGGTCCAGGATGCTCGAGATCACCTGAAGGTTGTTCTTCACCCGGTGATGGATCTCCTGCAGGAGGTATTCTTTCTCCCGGACCGAGGCCTCCAGTTGGGTCTGCACTTCCTTCCGGTCCGTGATATCCCGGGTCACCGCGATGAACGTCCGGGGATTCCCCTGCGCATCCTTGACCACAGCCGTGTCGATCTCCCCGATGAATCGGTCTCCGTTTTTTTTGAGCAGCGTGTATTCCAGGTTTCTGGTCAGACCCTGTTTCAAGGTCTTGCGCAGGTAGATGATCGCCTGGGCACGGGATTCCGGGGCGATCAGATCGGCGAACTTTCTGCCCAGCAGATCTTCCTTTCGCCGGAACCCGTGCAGGTTCAGGGTCTGGTGTGAAACATAGGTGATGCGGCCTCCGATGTCCGTGACGGTCACTGCGTCGGGCGAGGTCTGGATGAGGCTCCTGTAGCGCTCTTCGCTCTCACGCAGGGCCTGCTCCGCCTGCTTGCGCTGCGTGATCTCCAGGGCGACTTCCACCGCGCCCAGGACCCGGCCGCCGTTTCCCCTGACAGGGTATCCCCTGATAAGCCATATGCGCCCATCCGGGCCGTTTATCTCCGCCTTCTCGGGCTGTACTGTTTCCATGGCTTTGGAAACGGGGCAGTCTGCACAGGGTCCGATACGTTGATGCCAGACCTCGTAGCAGTGCCTCCCCCCCATCTCGTCGATCGTGGAGTCGACCGACTCGGCGGCAGCCCTGTTCACCCATATGATCCTCTGGTCCGTGTCCTGATAGACGACAAGCTCTGAGATGGCGTTGAGGACGAGGGCGCGCACGGAATCCGAGTTTTGGAGAGTCTCCAGGTCCGGGTCTCGGCCGATGGATGTCACGGATGCACCTAAGAGAGGGCTTTACCCCCGAAGAGTCGGGCGGACACGTGTTACTTCCACAATCTATATGGCTTGAGGCCGATTGTCAACGGCCGGCCGATGTCATTGCGGGGCCATAAGGTGGGATAACGAGGCCGGGGCCGAAACAATCCCGGTCATTGTGAATGCAGTAAAACAATCTCATTGGATTGCTTCGTCGCTGTGCTCCTCGCAATGACGCGGAGGGCCCCGCAATGACTCGGGAGAAACAGGGTAAAAAAAAGGACCCGCCGGGGAAGGCGGGCCCTCACATCTATGAAAGAGGAGAAAGAATGAAGCTCAGTCCATGTTTTCCTTGAAGGCGATCGTTAGGACCTTCCACACTTTAACCCTGACGCCATCCTTCCAGGCCGGGCGGAACTTCCACTTCTTCACCGCCCGCTCCGCGGCCTCATTGAATCCGTAGGGGCCGTCGATCTTCCGGATGACAACGGTCTGGAGAACATCACCGTTCTCAGAGATCAGGGTGTTCAACATTACCGTGCCTGCGACCCCGCGGCCCTTCGCCGCCGCGGGAAACCGTGGCATCTCCTGCTGGATTAGCTCGGGTTCCGTGTCAACCTGTTTTATGGAAACGATGTCGCCCATCGATACCCTGGCAGGCGCCTTGTTGCCCGGCTGTTCCGGTTCGGACGCGGCCTTCTCAGCAGGGGGGCCGGCCGCCTCGCGGTTGGGATCGGATCCGCTTATGGTCCCGGTCCGCTCCTCATTTTTCTGCGGAGGCTTCTGGTTCGGAACTGGGTTCTCCAGTGTGGTCTGGCTGGGCGTTATGTTTCCTGCCAGCTCGGACGAAACCTGGGATTCGGCGATGTCTTCTACGGCCGGCGCAGGGGTGGGCGGCGGCGTGCTTTTAACTTCGGGCTTCTGTTCGGGTTTTTCTGCTGGTTTCTGTGCAGGCTGCTCCGTGGTCCCTTCCCGAGGGGGTTGTGCGGAAGGATTTTCCTCCACGGTCCCTGACTCAGCCGGGTTGTCGATCCCGTTGGGATCCTCTCCTGGGTCGACGGCGGGTTTTTCAGCCTCTTCACCCTGGGAAGAAGCGGGTAGAGACTGCGCCATGGTGTTGGCACCCAGCGTGGCCTGTTCCACGGGAGCATCCTTTGACATCTTGGGTATCATAAATACGGCCGCGACTACGACGACCAGGGCCAAGGCGGCCATCGGGAGGATGATCTTCTTGGGAGCGCCCTTGATCTTGGCGATCAGGCTCTTGATCGGATTGGACCCGGATTTTACCTCTTCATCAGGGCCGAATCCCGAGAACATGCCTTCGCTTGCGACCACATCTTTGAGATCCGGCTTTTCCGGCGGTTTCTCGGTTTTCTGGACGGCGGCCGGCTCGACCTTTTCCTCGGCAGCAGGCTCTGCCTTCTCGATCACGGCGGGTTCAACTTTTTCCAGCACAGGCTCAGGTTCGGGTTCAGGCTTTGTCTCCGCAGACTTCTGAACGGTCTCTTTCCGGGCTTTCTCTTTGCTGTTTCTCTTGGAGTTCGTCTTTTCCTTGACCTTAGTCTTTTCGTTCTCCCGGGCGCTCATCTCCTTGACTTTGGTCTCGAGCTCTTTTTCCAGGGTCTCCGTGACGGCATCGGCCATCTGCAGGATCTTCTCGGGCGATTCCTTGCCTTCCTCGGTCGCTTGCGAGGCGTCAGCCTTCGGATTATTTCTTGTACCCCGGGCCAGTTCATCTATTTTCTGGAGGATATCATCCTGGGGAGGGGCTTTTTTTTCAGGTTTGGGAGAGAGTAATTCCTCGACCTTCAGCATGGGATCGGCGGGCATGGCCGCCGGGGCCTGAGCTTCCGGCTCCTTCACCGCCGCATCCAACGCGTCCGGCTTGATGTCTTCGTCCGGGATTTTCCCATTCAAAGGCGGGGCATTCTTCTCTCCCCCGACCAGCCCGAGGTCGGCGAAGGCGTCCTCCAGCATGTCATCGAGTTCCTGGCCGAAATCGCGGTCTTTTTTGGCATCGGGTTTTTGTGGTTTCTCTGATGGTTCCTCTTCCTGCAGTTCCTTTATCGCTTCGGCCGGTGTAGCGTCCGGGATGGCGGTCCCATTGATTTCTTCCTTTTTCAGCTCCTGTTCCTCGTCGCCTTCTGGCTCAGCCGGGAGCAGCTCCCTGATCAGCTTGCCCATCTCCGGCTTCTTGAACGGTTTGCTGACAAAGGCCGAGGCCCCGAAAGAGCGGACAGACTCGATCTTGAACTGTTCCTCCCGGTAGAACTTGGTGAGGATGATTACCGGAATCTTCGGTTCGAGGTCATGCGTGATGATGCCGCAGAGCTCGAATCCGTGGAGCTTGGGCAGCATGGGCTCAAGGACAACCAGGTCGGGAGTCTCCTTCTTGGCCATCTCCAGGCCTTCCTCGCCATCGCGCGCGACCAGCACGCCGAATCCCTCATCCTTGAGAAACTGGGAGAGGGGCTCAATGGATCTCTCGTCGAAGTCCACGACCAAAACTGTTTTGTCCTTCATCGTTTTCCCATCCTGTCGGTCCCTGGGACCGGCTGAAAACGCGGGGAGGGGCGGCTAGCCTGGCTAGCGACAACGGAAACGACCCTGATCCGCCTTTTCTAAAATCTACAGCTATAGTTATGACGCTGATGCCAAAAAACGTCAATCACCCTTAGGGGTGATTCCCGGGATGATAAATCCGGCGGGTCAAGAGGATAAATTCAAGGGGGCGGGAGGACGGGATTTAGAATGCAGAGAGAGCGCGGACAAAGGCAGGGGGCTAGCCTTCCCCTGTCCGCCTCACCTCTCCCCTGGGATCACTTCTCCATTACGAAGAAAGAGTCTTCGATTCCGGTGTTAAAAGTTACCTCGCTCACTGAGTACAAGAGATAGTCGATGCCATCAACGATCTGTTTGGTGGAGTGGGCCATCACGAGGCCGTTGACCTCTCTATAATCCGTCTGGATCGTCTCGACATCATGCTCCACGCCGTCGAGGCCAATGACCGTGGAAAAACTCTTATAGGGCAGGTTGGTCTCCGTGTCCAGGTAGATCGTGATCTTGAAGTCGTCGGGATAGCTCCGTTCCAGGACCCAGTATTCCTTGCCCTCGATGGTTTCCTTGCCCTTGAGGGTGTGGGATAGGCCGTATTTCTCAGGGTAGAGGGGGGCGATGACGGGCATGGCCTCGCGCTTGATGCTCGCTGCCTGATCTCCCGTGAACTCTTCGACCACCAAGGTCTGCTGGTTAGTCCCCCAGGCCATCTTCCCATCGTAGGCCGAGGTGATCACCGTCCCTTGTATCTCGAAATCTGAACGGCGCTGATTCGGCTCCTTTTTGTAGATCGTCACATCCGCATCCAAGCCCTGAGGGATGACTTCCACGGTACCCTTGATCGTCATGTCCTTGATGCTCTCGTAGACCTTCTTGCCGCCCTGGGCGTCGATCATCTTCCGGACGATCTCGTCGGCGGACTGGGCCGAAAGTGTTGAGACGGAAAGCACAAACAGCGTAAGGATCGAAAGGGTGAGTATTTTTTTCATTTTTTAGTCTCCTTGAATATATTCGAAACACATCGATACCTTTTTCAAAAGTCGGAGTCCCGGTTTCAGGCACGCTGCCGGAAGAGCTGGGTCGTGTCGTCCTTGAGCAGGATCACGAGCGAATAGACCCCCAGTGCCGTACCGAGCGGGACGTTGAAGAGCGCCAGGAACGAAAGGATAAGGGTCAGGATGCGGGCCCACTCCATGTGCTTGATCAGCCCGACTCCGGCGATGATCTTTGGGATGGACAGCAGCCACATCAGGCCGGCAGCGCTGAAGGCCACCACGCGGAGGATCGTTTCGCCATCGGGTTCCAGCTCGGGAAGGAACGAGAATCCGAAGAGGAGGCCGAAGGTGAAGAGGCCGCCCAGGAAGATCAGGCCGCCATGGGCTATCCACAACACACCCAGGAGGTGGACGTGTTTTTCCATTTTATTATCCATAATCCCTACCCCTCCTCATAGACGACGGCGGTACCGCGGGCGCTTACTATCAGCATTTTATCTCCTCCATTGATGTATATTGATACGAAACTCAGGGATAATCGTTATGAGGCGACACCTTAATTACCGGTACATGGGACGATTTATTCGAAAGCGGGCCGGGAGGTTGCATTTTAGCACGAAATAGGGGATAAAGAGGGCTGCACTCGAACAGGGCAGGCGGGATAAGAACCATGATCGTGTCCATATTTCTCACCGTGATGCTGCTGTTTTTCGGGATCCTCATCATGGTCGTGGGTTCCCCGCTGGTCTTCGTGTGCTGGCTCCTGGACCGCGACGGTCGCATCAACCACTACCTGGAGAAATGGTACCTGTGCACCCTGTCCCGGATCGGCGGGATGCGCATGACCATCGAAGGGCGTGAGAACTACCAGCGCTCGGAACAGTATCTGATCCTCTGCAACCACAAGAGCTCGGCAGACATCTTCGCGGCGGCCCGGGCCCTGCAGCTGCACTTCAAATTCTTCGCCGCCAGCTACCTCTTTTCCATACCGCTGTTCGGGTGGTGCATAAGCATGGCCGGATATCTTCCCATCAACCGGTCCAACCGGCGGCAGGCACGGGAATCCATCATCAAGGGGACCGGGATACTCAAGGAGGGCAAGGCCAGCCTGCTGATATTCCCGGAAGGGACACGCACAGAGGCACCGGAGATCAAGGATTTCAAGTTCGGGTTCCTGCGCATTGCCACTGAGGCGCGCAAGCCGATCCTGCCGATGGTCATAGACGGGACCTCCGAGATCAAGAGGAAGGACAGCTTCTGGTTTCACCCTGGGCATGTGTATATCTCGGTGCTCCCGCCGATCTCGACCGAAGACATCACGCAGGACCAATGGCCCGACCTCAAGCAGAAGTACGAGGACCTCTACCGCACCGAATACGCCCGCCTCCACTCTCGTTCGGGGACGGACCACGAAATGTAGCTGATATCAAACAAGATACATGCTAAGTAGCCCTATTTTTTGAGCTTATAGCAGTGTTTTTTGGCCCAAAAACTCAGTTCTAAGCACATTCCGTTCTGATCCCAGCTGTAAAACCTCTGTTTTTCCTAAGAACCGCATTTTCACCCCAAAAAACAGCTCTCTAAGCATCGAAAAAAGTCGTTCTTATGTGCTATCTTTAATGTTATCAAGTATATTTCATGGTCCGTCCCCAAAAAGGGAAAAATGGTCAACGAAAAGTGTGTTTGGTACGTTTTGTAAGGTGAGCATCCTATACACCAAGACTGAAGTGACAAACTAAGCATGGAAGAACGAGAACTCGTACAATCCGCCAGGCAGGGCGACATGGAGGCCTTCCGGCAGCTGTTCGATCAGAACAAACGGAAAGTTTTCGCCATCGCTTTCCGATATGCCAAGAACAAAGAGGACGCGGAAGACATCCTGCAGGACACCTTTATCAAGGCCTACCAGGCGCTGGACAAATTCCACACGGATGGGGGAAACAGCTTCACATCCTGGCTGTATCGGATCGGCATCAATTCCAGCATCGACCTTCTGCGTAAGAAAAACAAAATGGAAGACAAATTTTTCGACCCCGACAATCTCGACAACCTGTCGTCCGACAATAAGGAACACAATCCCGAACATTCGGTGGGGATCCAGGACGCCAGGGACAAGATCAGCGCGGTGCTCAACCAGCTGACCGCACGCCAGAGGATGATCTTTATCCTCCGCCACTACCAGCAGCTCAGCACCCTCGAGATCTCGGAATACATGGGATGCTCCCAGGGGAGCGTCAAGAAACAGCTCTTCCGGGCTGTGACCGCCATAAAAGACCATTTCAAGAGTCTTATACCGGAGCAGGGCTATGAAGTGCAGTAAAGCAAAAGAACAGATCATTCTACATCTGTACGGGGAGCTTTCCGATGCCGAGCAGCGGAAGCTCGATCAGCACACGCGGGAATGTTCCGCATGTGCGGAAGACCTGGCCTACACACGGGACGTGTTGGATATGATCGACAAGGCCGACACGACCGAGGTCCCTGAGGCCGCCTGGGAAAAATGCTGGGGGGGGATCACATCCGGTGCCCGGGTAAAACCGGCCCCAAGGACCGGCTGGGCCCTTTTCCCGCGCTGGGCCCCGGTGGCGGCGGGTGTTGTCCTGATCTTTGCCGTGGGCCTCTTCATCGGACGCTTCTGGCCGTCCCCGCAGACGCCTATGGCCGCAGACGCGGCAGCGGGCACGGAACTGGGGCCGGAGTACCCCCAGTTCACACTGAAGGACCACTTCGACAACCTCAAGCCGCTCCTGGCCGAGTACGCCAACCGGCCCGCCGGAGACATCACGGACGACCGGGTCCTCGTGGACCGCAGGCTCATCCAGAGCCTGCTCGTCCAGAACTACATGCTGATGCGTCTGGTGGCCCAGAACGACCCCGGAGCGGCCGATCTTCTGGAAGACATCGACCTCGTGCTCCGCGAGATCAAGAACATGGAGAGCAGCGACCCCGAGGCACCGGGCATGATCCGCCGGCTAATCCAATCGAGGGAAATCCTCTTCAAGATAAACGTCCTACAAAAACTCTAAGGAGACAAGATCATGAAAACAACCAAGACACTATCACTGCTGCTGGCCCTGATGCTGGTCTTTTCCGGCATGGTGCTGGCCCAGGAGAAAAAAGACAAGGAGATCTATGACAGCGCCAAAAAGTCAGTCTATGACAAGGACTGGCAGGCCGCCATCGAGAACCTGGAGTATCTGATCAAGACCCACCAGTCCAGCAGCTATCTGGACGATTCCCTTTACTGGCTGGGGTACAGCCTGAACAAGCTGGGTGATTCTCTGGCAGGCATGGAAGGCAGCCTCGAAGCCAAGGAGAGGTCCATCGTTGCCCTCAACAACCTTATCACCAAACACAAGGACAGCACCTGGGTGGACGATGCGCGCATCCTCCGGGTCAAGATCTCCGAGGGCCTGGTCGACAGTGGTTTCTCGGATTACCGGGCCTACATCAGCGGAAGCCTGCTCAACACAGAGGACATCGGAGAGCTCAGCGAACTGGAACATGCCGAACTCCTGGTGGCCGGCATGTCCCTGGAAGCCATGGAACTCGAGAGCCTGAGCGGGGCCCTGGCGTACAGCTCGCTGGACAGCCTGGGCGGAATAATGGCCCTGGAGGGCCTGGCCGATATAGCCATCATGCCCAGCTACGAAGCCATAGAGGGAATGTACACCGGCTCTCTCGCCTATGAGAGGGCCGCGGGCCAGTACGATTCCGCCCTGGCCGCCTACGAAGGGATGGCGGTCCTCGGTCTCACCTCGGATCAGGATGAAGAAGAGAAGGACCCCGAGCTCGAACTCAAGCTGGTGGCCCTGCAGGCCCTCCTCAACGTGGACAGCGAGAAGGCCTACCCCATCCTGGTCAAGATCCTTACGGACGAGGAAAATCCCAAGCTCCGGCGCAACGCCATCTTCGTGCTCAGCCGCTCCGATCACCCCGAGGTGGGCCCCCTCATGGCGAAACTGGCCACAGAGGACCCGGACAAGGAAGTCCGACAGCAGGCCATCGTCTGGCTGGGCATGCGCAAAGACGATGAGAGCCTCGGCCTGCTCTTCAAGATCCTGAACGATACCGATGACCCCAAGATCAAGCAGATGGCGCTGTTCTCACTTTCCCGGAACAAGAGTGACGTCGCCAGAGACAAGATCATTTCCCTCGCCCGCAGCGAAAAGGACCCCAAGACCCGTCAGCAGGCCATCTTCTTCCTGGGGCAGAAAAGAGACGACGAGACCGTCGACCTGCTCATCAGCCTGTACGACAAAGAGACGGACATGGATATCAAGGAAAGACTGATCTTCGGATTCGGCCAGAACCGGAAAAGCCTGGCCGCACAGGAGAAGCTCATCGCCATCGCCAAGGGAGACAAGGACCCCAAGGCCCGCGAACATGCCGTCTTCTGGCTGGGACAGAACAAGAGCGCCGACCTCCTTCCCCTGCTGGTCGACATGTACAACCAGAGCGACGAGACCAAGGTGAAGAGCCGTCTCATCATGTCCATCGCCCAGAACAAAAGCAAGGAGGCGATCCCCTCTCTGATCGGCATCGCCCGCAAGGAGAAGAATCCCGAACTCCAGAGGAACATAATCATTTTCCTGGGCCGCTCCAAGGATGAGGCCGCCCTCAGGTATCTGCAGGAGATCATCGAGAAGTGACCTTCTCGCAGAACAAGTCATCGGAAGCTGACAAAGGCACACACAAAAAAATG
>CBFDBC010000052.1:0-18812 GCA_965602945.1 uncultured bacterium
CCTTCGGCAGAGGGATGCTTGACCTGAATGGAGAGGGTGGCTGCTTATTATCTGATAATAAATGAGATAGCAGGAATCTTGCCGCTGCAGTGCTGCCCGTCGCCAATCCCGGGCCCGTTATTGACAAAGGGAGGCAAGATGGTATAATAGGATAACTTTTTTTTGAAGCACAACCAACTGAAACAATACTACGATGATAATAGACATTGATAGACTGCCGGAAGACGGACTGAATGTCAGCGAGGATTTTGAGTTCTTCAGTTCGGAGCTGGTGGAAGAGAACGCCGTTTTCCTCGAACCCGTGCACGCCGACATCAATGTCCGCATGGTCGGGGAAGAGATCTTCATCACCGGCCGCATCGCCACCTGCTTGAGCTTTGTGTGCAGCCGCTGCCTTTCACCTTTCGAGTTCAAGGTAAACTCTTGTTTCGACCTGGTCTACCTTCCCGAGGAGCTGGAGATCGTGAAGGACCAGCTTGACGACGAAGACATAAGCCAACTGTTCTTTTACAGCCAGAAGATCGACCTCAAGGATGTGATCCTGGAGCAGCTTAACCTGACCTTCCCGGTGCGGCCCCTGTGTGCCAAGGACTGCCAGGGGATCTGTGCTGTTTGTGGCAAGATCATCAAGGAAGGCGATTGTTCATGCGCCGCCGGTGAGCTTGATCCCAGGCTGGAAAAATTCAAAGACTTTTTGAGAGATAAAAGATAAATGGCAAATCCAAAGAGAAGACATTCACATTCCCGGAAAACAATGAGACGGGCCCATGATGCCATCGATGTGCCGGCCCTGTCCATATGTTCAAACTGCGGCAATCCCAAGCTTCCCCACCGGGCCTGTCCCGAATGCGGGTTCTACAAAGGACGGCAGGTCATAGAAGGATCTGAAGACTAAGAGAAACCGTCATGAAGATCGCCGTTGATGCCATGGGAGGAGACTTCGGCCCGGTGGTCACTGTTGCCGGGGCCGTGAGCGCCTCCCGCGAGTTTGGGCTCGAGGTGGTCCTGGTCGGAGCTGAAGCCGTCATTCGACAGGAATTCGAACGGATCGACCACTCCGGTGCCAGAGTCAGCATCGTGGATGCGGCGGAATCCATCGGGATGAGCGAAGGAATCCTGTCCTTCCGGCGTAAAAAACGATCCTCCATACTGGTAGGCACCCAGCTGGTCAAAGACAAAGAGGCGGACGCCTTCGTCTCCACGGGGAACACCGGGGCGGTCGTCTATATCTCCAGGAAGGTCCTGGGCGCGCTCGAAGGAGTGGACCGGCCTGCCCTATCCCTGCTGGTCCCCACTTTGAACGGACTGACCCTCCTGACCGATGTGGGTGCCAATGTGAACTGTTCGGCGAAGCATCTGGAGCAGTTCGCGCACATGGGACGCATTTTCATGCAGAGTGTTCTGGGGATCGCCGATCCCCGCATCGCGCTCATGAGCATCGGTGAAGAAAGCACCAAAGGCAATGACGTGACGCGCGAAGCGTATGAGATCCTGTCGGAATCCTCCCTGAATTTTATCGGCAACATCGAGGGCCGCGATATCTACTCCGGTAAGGCGGACGTGATCGTCAGTGACGGGTTTACAGGCAATGTGGCCCTGAAGACCAGCGAAGGGATGGTCGACACGCTGGAGAAGATCGCCCGGACCGAGATCATGCGGAACATCTTCGCCAAGGTCGGCTATTTGCTGCTGAAAAGGCATCTGAAGAGGATCTACCAGCGCGTGGATTATTCCGAATACGGCGGGGCCCATCTGCTGGGGATCGATGGTGTGTGCATCATCGGCCACGGCAGGTCCAACCCGGTGGCGGTAAAAAACGCCGTCCGCCTGGCCCGAGACTACGTGGTAGGCCAGGTTCAGGCCAAGATCGAGAGTGAGATGGCGGGATTCAGAAAGGCCCTGAATGGAGCCCAAGCCTGATGAAGTTTGATGGAAGAGTCACACTGATTACGGGGGCTTCCCAAGGAATTGGAGAGGCCATAGCCTATGCGCTCGCCGGCGAGGGGGCCGAGATCGCCCTCCTGGACATCCAGCCGGACAAGCTGGAAGTCGTGGCGGAGAACATCCGGCGGGACGGGGGAAAGGCCGAGTCCTACGTGGCCGACGTCTCCCGCTCGGATCAGGTTTCCGAGGTGATCGAGAAAGCGATCCTGGCCCATCAGAAGATCGACCATGTCGTGAACAATGCCGGCATCACCCGGGATAATCTCCTTATGCGCATGACGGAGGAAGAGTGGGATGGCGTGCTGGCGGTCAACCTGAAAGGGACCTTCAACCTTTCCCAAGCGGTCATCAGGCACATGATGAAAAACAGGTACGGCCGCATCGTGAACATCTCCTCGGTGGTTGGAGTGATGGGGAATGCCGGTCAGACCAACTACTCCGCTTCCAAAGCCGGTGTGATCGGATTCACAAAATCTTTGGCCCGCGAAGTCGCGTCCCGGGGGATCACAGTCAATGCCGTGGCTCCCGGATTTATCACCTCGGCCATGACCGAAGCCCTGCCGGATTCCGTTACAGAGAATTTTATGAACCTTATTCCGCTGAAGCGCTTCGGGACTTCGCAGGATGTGGCGGATGCGGTAAAGTTCCTGCTTTCGGATGAAGCCGGATACATCACCGGGCAGGTGATCAACGTCAACGGCGGATTGCTCATGTAGCATCTGTTCGAATATTTTAAATTTAGAGGAGGGAAAAATGGAAAGAGACGAACTCCTGAACAAGATAAAAACCATTGTGGCGGACAAGCTGAGTATCGGGGAGGAACAGATCACGGACGAGGCTTCGTTCATTGATGATCTGGGAGCCGATTCCCTGGATACGGTTGAGCTCGTTATGGCTCTGGAAGACGAATTCGACCTCGACATCCCTGATGAAGAAGCAGAGAAGCTGACCACGGTGGGTAAATCCATCGATTACGTGCTCTCCAACATCAAGTAGGCCGCTCCCCGGACACACCAGGCATGGGCGGATCAGCTGACTCTGCAGGGAGGGCTTCGGCTCGTCGGGTCGTCATCACGGGGATGGGACTGCTCTCTCCGCTTGGGACCGGCACTGCGCTGAATTGGGAAGCAGTCCGGGAAGGGCGGAGTGGTATAGGCCCTATCGCCCGATTCGATGCCGCCCGGCACAGCAGCCGGATCGCGGGCGAGTGCACGAATTTTGACCCCCTGGCATTCATAGACCGGAAGGAAGCCCGCAAGATGGACCGGTTTATCCAGTATGCAGTGGTTGCGGCCCAGCTCGCGGTGGAAGATTCAGGCATCGATACAGCCTTGATGCGGGGCGATCGGGCCGGAGTGTACATCGGTTCCGGGATCGGAGGGATCGGTGTCATCGAGGACACACATACGGTTCTTCTGGAGAAGGGGCCCGGGCGGGTCTCCCCCTTCTTCCTCGTCTCCTCGATCATCAACGAAGCCGCGGGACAGGTCTCGATTTTGTATTCGGCCGGGGGGCCGAACTCGGCCACGGCCACGGCCTGTTCTTCCGGAACGCATGCCATTGGGGATTCTTTTCGGATCATCGCCAGAGGAGACGCGGACATCATGCTGGCCGGGGGTGCGGAAGCCCCCATAACTCCCCTGAGTGTGGCCGGCTTTTGTGCCATGCGGGCCCTGTCCACGCGCAACGACGCGCCGACCCGGGCCTCACGACCCTTCGATAGAGAGCGGGACGGGTTCGTTGTGGGAGAGGGATCCGCAATTTTGCTTCTGGAGGAGAGGGAATCCGCTATCGCCCGTGGCGCCCGTATCTATGCCGAGATCGTGGGATACGGAATGAGCGGAGACGCCTTCCATGTGTCGGCTCCTCAGGAAAGCGGCGATGGGGCCTACCGGTCCATGATGCGGGCGGTCAGCGACGGCGGGATCGAGCTCACAGAGGTGGATTACATTAACGCGCACGGCACTTCCACCGCCTGGAACGACAAGATCGAAACCCTGGCTATCAAGCGAGTGTTCGGCGCTCACGCCCAAAAGCTGGCCGTGAGCTCGACCAAGTCCATGACCGGGCACCTGCTGGGTGCGGCCGGCGGGCTGGAGGCCGCCTTCACGGCCCTGGCCCTTTTACACCAGATCCTGCCGCCGACCATCAATTACGAGAATCCGGACCCGGAGTGTGACCTCGACTATGTGCCCAACCAGGCCCGGCCTGCCGAGCTCACCTTTGCCCTCAGCAATTCCTTCGGATTCGGCGGAACCAACGGGACCCTGCTCCTCAAGAGCCCGTTCTAGGGGGACGCCTGCCTGGGGAAACGTCCCCGATGATCAGACGGACCCTGGTTTTACCCGCCTATTGCCTTTTGAGGTGTTCTGTTATACAAACTACTTTTGGTATAATCCGGAATACAAAATAATCTGGAGCATTCATAACACATATCGATTCAAAATCGACCTGTGTTGTGAATTGTCCAGGCACAAGGAGGTCGAGATGAACACGTTCGTTTTCATCAAGAGAGTCCCAGATACGGAATCCAAGATCCGAATCGATCATGAGAATAACCGCATCATCGAGGAAGGGCTGAACTTTGTCATGAGTCCTTTTGATGAGTACGCCGTGGAGGAAGCCCTGCAGATCCGCGAAACCAAGGGCGGATCCGTGACGGTCTTTTCGGTTGGCCCCGAGGAGGCGCAGGTCACCCTGAAAAAAGCCCTGGCCATGGGCGCGGATGAAGCGGTCCTCATCCGGGATGATGCGCCCGAAAGTTATGACGGGCTGCGCACCGCCCGCATCATAGTGGAAACACTCAAGCAAAAATACCTCGACTACAGCCTGCTCCTCTTCGGCAAACAATCGACGGGGGCCGATAACGCGCAGATCCCGGCCATGGTGGCGGAGATGCTGGGCCTGCCCCAGGTGAACGTGGCCACCAGATTGGAACTCGAAGGGAACGGCGGCAGCGCCCTGCGTGAGATCGAGGGGGCTTCCGAGCGGATCACGTTCTCCCTGCCGGCTGTGGTCAGCGCCCAGAAGGGCCTGAACGAGCCGCGCTACGAAACCTTGAAGGGGATCATGATGGCCAAGCGTAAGCAGATCCCGGTGATCACGGTCGCAGAGCTTGGCTTGACCGAAGAGCAGCTCGCCCCGCAGTTGACGATCGTGCGGATGGAAAGCCCGCCTGCGCGCGAGGCGGGGAAGATCATCGAAGAGGAAGCGGCGGAAGCGGCGCGCCAGCTGGTCGATTTCCTGCACAGCCAGGCCAAGGTGGTATAGGAGGTTCCCATGATACTGGTCTATATCGAAGTCAGAGATGGAAAAGTCAAGAAATCTTCCCTGGAGGCCCTTTCCGAGGGCCGCCGCCAGGCGGACGAACTGCAGGGGGAGGCCCACGCGGTCCTGGTGGGACATGGCCTGGAAGGGCTGGCCTCCGATCTGTATGCCTGTGGGGCGGCGAAGGTCCACGTCCTGGAGAACACCCTGCTCAGCCATTACGCCCCCAGCGGATATGCTTACGCGCTGCACTCTCTGGCCCAGGAGCTTCAGCCTCGGGCCATCCTGTTTTCTGCCACGGCCCTGGGCCGGGATCTGGCCCCTCGTCTTGCCGCCAGGCTGGGCGTCAGCCTGGCTTCGGATTGTACCCTCCTCTCTGTGCAGGAGGGGCGGCTGGAGTTCGTCCGCCCCGTTTTTGCGGGGAAGGCCTTCGTCACCCTGCGTTTGATGTCCACTCCGCAGCTCGCGACCCTGAGGCCCAACGTGTTCCCCATGCTGGAAAACGGACCGGGATCCGGAGAAAGCGAGGTGAGAGACATCGCGGTGCCCGAGGATCAGGTCCTTGACCGTGTCGTCGAACAGGTACGGGGGGAAGGGGCGGAGCTTGACGTGACCGAAGCCGAGATCGTCATTTCCGGGGGGCGCGGCCTCAAGGCGGCGGAAAATTTCGACCTCCTGCGCGACCTCACTCATATCCTTCCCCACTCCGCTGTGGGGGCGTCCCGTTCTGCGGTGGATGCGGAGTGGATCGACCATCAGCACCAGGTCGGGCAGACCGGGAAGACGGTTTCTCCCAACCTTTATATGGCGTTCGGGCTGTCCGGGGCCATCCAGCACATGGCCGGGATGTCCTCCTCGAAATTCATCGTGGCCGTAAACAAGGATCCCGATGCGCCGATCTTCAAGGTCGCGGATTTTGGAGTGGTCGGGGACCTCTTTGAAGTCATTCCCCACTTGAAGGAGGAGCTGAAAAAGGTGATCTCCGACTGAGACGGCCTCCACATGAAGAAAGTCGGGGCCGGCCGGCGCATTCCTCCCCGGGATGCGGGATGAGGAAGATGAGGACCATCGCCCGGTCTTTCGGGTTGGGCGCCTGGGCGGCCGGGGCCGCCGGGGTCAGCATGGCGGCCTTGAATGTGGCGGCTGAGATGCTGCGCGGCGGATCTGTGCTGGGCTGGCGGGACCTCCCGCGAGTTGCACTCTGGTATTCCCTTGTGTGGTCATTCTTTGCCGCTGCCTGGGGCATCCTGAACGTGCTCAGGTCCGGGGCGCGGGCCTCTCACAGGAGATCCGTTCCGCTGGGATTCCCCCTGTACCTTGCGGTCTGGCTGCTCATCCTGGGCTACATCCACCAGTACTGTTTGCCCGTCCAGTTCTCGATCCAGTCTCTGGCTGGGACGCTGCTTCTGGGCCTATGCGCCGCCTTGGGGTATTGGATAGGAGTCCGTGTGATCCCGGGCCGCCTGACCGCAAGAGGGCTGGCCCGGCTCACCGGTATCCTGGCCCTGGTCCTGATCGTAACGTTGGCCGGGAACCTTTTCCTCCGGCCGCCCTCGCCCCGTCCCCGGGAGAGGCTGTCTCTCGGCCAGGTCCAGCCCGGGCACAATGTCCTGCTGATCACCCTGGATGCGGTGCGTCCCGACCATCTGGGATTTTACGGATATCCGCGCGCCACCAGCCCCAACTTGGACCGTTTTGCCGCCGGCGCGATGGTGTTCCTGAAGGCCTTCGCGCCCTCTTCCTACACCATGGAATCCGCCCCCTCGCTGTTCACCTCCACCTATCCGTCCTGCCATGGCCTGCATGGCTATTCGGATACGCTTCCCCGGTCGCTCCCTTTCCTGCCCGAGGCCTTTCATGGGCTCGGTTATCGCACCGCCGTCTTTTCCACTATCAGGAACATCTCCCCGGTGTACGGGTTCGGCCGGGGCGTGGACGATTTTTTCGGGAGGGCTGTCGACCCCATGAGCGGGACCCTGATTTCGCATGTCCTGGAAAGACTGACGGCGGCCGAACTGCCGTGTTTGTCCGGTTTCAGCCGGAGCCTTCTGGGGCTGAGCCGGTCCCTTTTCGCCACCGAGGACAGCATCCTGACGGAAGATCCCCTGGTCATCACGGACAAGGTAGCCTCATGGGTCTCGGAAACAGAAAGCCGGCCCTTTTTTGCCTATGTCCATTATCGGGGCGGCCACCGGGACTATACGCCTCCGGCTCCCTATGACCGGATGTTCACTCCGGAGGGTTCCGGTCCTCCCGTTACATCTTTTCCGAGAGGGAAGCCGAGTTTCCCGCCATTTGCCGCCGCCGCATCTCTGCCGGATCGGACCCGGGCCGGTTTGATCGCGCAGTATGACGGAGAGATCCGCCAGCACGACGAGGCCCTCGGCCGGCTCCTGGCTTTTCTGGATGACTCCGGCCTGTCGGAAAGCACCATCATTGTGATCACCGCCGTCCACGGGGAGGAGTTCTACGAACACGGGGGCTGGGGACACGGGCAGTCGCTGCACGATGAACTCATCCACGTTCCCCTGGTGTGGCGCGTCCCGGGGCCCAACGCCCGTACAGGCCGGGTCGACAGGCTGGTGAGCCTGATCGATATATTCCCCACCCTCAGTTCTCTGTGTGGGATTCCCTCCGGCGATGGCCTGGGCCAGCCCCTGGGGGGACAGGACCTCAGCCCGCTCCTCAGCGGCTCGGGGGATATCGGAGGCCGGGATCACGTGTATGCCGAACTGCATCAGGGCGGGCACCAGGCTCGGGCCCTTCGGACCGCCGCCTACAAGGCGATCCGGGTTCGCTACGGGCAGCAGACGGCGCGCCTGCTGTATGACCTGAACGCGGACCCCGGCGAGCTCCACCCCGCCCCCGAAGAGGGGCTGGAATCCTGGGATCGGATCTTGCTCGAGATGGAGGAGATACGTCTTCGGGCCTGCCCCGGGTCCCTGAAACGCGAGTTCTCTTCAGTTAGCGAAGGCCGTAGATAAAGATCGGGATTGCGATCCCAAGCACGACGCTGACCAGCACTTCGGCGGGCGTGTGCCCCACGTTTTCTTCGAGGCGTTCCGGCATGCCCTTTTCCTCGAGGAGTCGGTTGATGATGCGCGCCTGCCTTTCGATCTCGATCCTGACTTTGAGGGCGTCATACATCACCAGGATCGCCAGGACCAGGCCTGTCAGGAAAACCGGAGTCAATCCGGTCTCCAGGAACAGGGCCGTAGTCAGGGATACGACCAGGGCGGTGTGGCCGGAAGGCATGCCCCCGTTGGTGGCGATGGTTGTGCGGTCGATCCGTTTTTCCCGGATTAGGATAACGATCGGCTTCATCACGTTGGCCAGGGTCCAGGTCACGGCCACGCTCAGCACGAAATGCGTCATGGTTTCTTCCCGTAGATATCCTCGACTCCGGGCTGGATGATGTCGAGCAGGAACTGATTGCGTTCGGACCGGCTTTCGCCCACGCTGGTGACGTATATGGCCGGCAAGTCCATCACGGGACACTTGTTCTCGCAGATGCTGCACCCGGTACAGGTTTCGAGGTCGATGATCGGTGCCAGGGGCGCCTTGACCGTCCCGTCCTTCAGCACGACCTCGATCTTGGTCAGCAGTATGGCCTTGGGTGAGACCGGGCAGTGCTCTTCGCATACAATGCAGGGATTCCCGAATTTCCATGGGATGCAGCGGTTGCGGTTGATCCAGGCGGATCCCATCTTGACCTTGTTCTTGGCCTCGATATCAAGCTCCTGGATGGCGCCCGTAGGGCATACTTGCGTACACAGGGAACAGTAGTACTCACAGTAACCGATCTCGGGCACGATCATGGGGGTCCAGATCCCTTCCGGTCCGGCCTCGGTCAGGGCCGGCTGCAGGGCGTTGGTGGGGCACACCTTCATGCACTCGCCGCACTTCACACATTTTTTCAGGAACTGCTCTTCGGGGAGTGCCCCCGGAGGCCGGATGAGTTTCTCCGAGGCGCGCGCTCTGGCCGGAGACAACCGGAAAAAAGGAACAGCTATGACCCCCAGCAGGGATGTGAGTATCAGCTTGCGCCTGTCCAGGTCCACGATCTTCCGGCCCTCGGGTGTGCCCTTGGGGCCGAATCCGATGGCGGCTGTGGGGCACACTGCCCCACACGTGAAGCAGTAGTCGCACTCCGATCTTTTCCACTCCGTGTTGGGCCAGGGATCGGCCTGGGTCTGACATTGGCGCGTGCATAACCCGCATTTGATGCATTTGTCTTCATCGATGCGGAGCTTGAGCAGGTTCCAGCGGGCAAAGATCCCCAGCAAAGCCCCCAGGGGACACAGGTAGCGGCACCAGAACCGTTCCCGGGTCATGTTGAGCAGGATGAGGCCCAGGAACAGGGCGCCGATGAAGAAACCCTGCAGGAAAACTCCGTTGAGAGCCAGGACCTCGAAGAACTGGACGAGTACGTCTCCCAGGGAGGAAAGGTCGACGCCGTAGAGAAGCCCGATAAGGGCTGAGGTCGTGTGGTCCACGGCGGGCATGAGCCCCACGGCAAAGGACCGGTAAAGCAGCGAAAACGGATCCAGGAATCCCACCAGGTTGAGGGATAACGGTGTGCCGGCCAGGACGAGGAGAAGCAGGTAATACTTCCAGACAGTGTGCTTGTCCTTGGGGATCTTGGGCTTCAACAGCTTGGCTTTCTTAAACAGCCAAGAGAAAAACTGGTGCAGAGAGCCAAGCGGGCAGAACCAGCCGCAGAAGACGCGCCCAAGGAGGAAGGTCAGGAAGATTGTCACTCCAGCCAGGAGAAACGCCCGGAAAAACACGCGAGAGGCGATGAACGTGGTGAGCGCGAGCAGAGGGTCGAAGTGGAATAGGATCTCTACGCGCCCGATGAAATCCCCGTCCGGGAAACGGGTGACCAGCAGGAGATAAAAGAAAATCAGGAAAAAGATGGATTGACTGAGGATGCGCAGGGACTGGATGAGGCGGTATTTTCTAGAGTGTTCTTTTTTCAATGTTCAGCTTCTCCAGATCTGATTCACCCAATCCTCGTTCCTGGGCGATCTTGAGGAAAGGCAGCTCGGCCGGGTCGACATCCAGGAATGTGGATCCCAGGGCATCGATGGCCACATAATCCACTCCCGCGACCACGGTCTTGTGCTCCTTGACGTCGGACAGGCGCCCTCCCTGAGGCCCGTTCCGGAAAAGGACCCGGTAGGCGTCCAGTAGCGTGAGGGTGGGTTTGAAGAACGCAGCCAGGTCGACCATGGCGAAATCCAGCCCCTGGTGCAGCTGATTGCGGTTCCCACCGCAGGCCCCGAGCCAGTTCTTCATCCCCAGCGTCACTCGGGAGAGGCTGTGATGCTTGGTGGCGGGGACGTTGATGATCTTGTCGGTTTCGACAAAGTCGCTGTAGATCTCCCACTCCTTGAGATGCTGCCCGTTGAGCGGGATCTTTTTTAGCTTGTGTTCATTGGGGTAGGGCACCTTGGCTCCGGCGTCTTTGGCTGCCTGGGAGATACCGGAACGGACATAGGTGCGGCGGGCGGGGTTGCAGGGGTTGTCCATGACTTTGACTTCTTTGGCTCCGGCCTCGAAACACATCTCCACCAGGGCTTTCACCACATCCGGATTGGTGCAGGCAGCCAGCTGGGGGGTCCTGTCCCAACCGATGTTGGGCTTGACCAGGACCTTATCGCCCTTGGATACGAAACGGGCCATCCCTCCCAGGATGGCCACGGCCTCCTTGGTGATGAGGGCCGGGTCTTCGCCCGTGACCTGGGCAAGCTTCGGCGCCGCTCCCTCCTGGGCCGTGATGCCGGAGGGGACGCTGAGCATCAGCCCGCCCACTGTCATGTCTTTGATGAATGTTCTTCGTTTCATTGTGATCATCCTTTCCCTAACGAATCGATATAAGCCAGGATCCCCTGGTAGATCCCCAGCGCGACATTTCTGCGGTACCCCTCGGTCCTGAGGCGGTTCTCCTCATCACTGTTGCTGAGATGAGAGATCTCGATCAGGACGGAGGGCATGTCTCCTCCGATCAGGACCCAGAAGGGGCCGCTCTTGACTCCCAGATCCTTGACGCCCTTGTACTGCGTGTTCAGGTGCCTGGCCAGCTGGGTCTGCATGCGCTGGGCCAGGTCCGTGGATTCCTTGATCTTGTCTTCCCGGAGGATCCGGCTGATGATCTCGCCACTCTCGCTCATGTTCTTGGTCGAGGTCGCATTCTCGCGTGCCACGGTCTCCATGACCGAGGGATCGCTGGGAAAATTCAGGTAGAAGGTCGTGACCCCGGAATATCCCTTCTTGGGGTTGGAGTTGGCGTGGATGGAGATAAAGAGATCGGCCTGCTTCTGGTTGGCGACGACCGTCCGGGTCTCCAGCGGGATGTAGATGTCGGATTCCCGCGTCAGGATCACCTCCAGGTCGGTCTCCTTCTCCAGGATCTCCCTGAGCTTGAGCGCCACGTCAAGGACCACACTCTTTTCCTGGGTGCCTTTCCGGCCGATGCAGCCCGGGTCCTTCCCGCCGTGGCCGGGGTCTATGACGATTCGCTTGATCCCCAGCCCGAGCTGGCGGGCCAGGCTGTATCCCTTGGAGGTGGGATCGGCGGGCTTGGGCGGAGTCCCGGCCTTGACGCCTTCCACGGCATAGTCCGGATGGATGTCGATGACGATGCGGAAGGGATCGAAGAGGTGGAATACGTTATAACGTTTGACCTCTTCGAAATCCAGGTCTACGACCACCCGGACGGTCGTGGGGTTCTTCTGCCCGATCCGGATCTGTTTCACATACCCGTTTTCTACGGAGATGACCTTGTTGTGCAGGATGGGATTGAGCTTGGCCTGATAGACGTCTATGAAGATCCGGTCCGGGCCGAAAAGCGTGTCGGCATGGTACTCGCGCAGCTTTCCCACATCCACGGCGATCCGGGTGAAGGTGGGATGTGAATAGGGGCGAAGGTCATAGATCTCGACCCGGGGATCATCCTGGACGGAGATGGAAAACAGGACCGTGCACACGGCCATGAACAGAGCAATAAACGGGACGTTTTTCCGCATCATGCTCCGTATTTTTTGAGCTTGCCGCCGTGGGCCAGCATCAGGGCCATGGCGTTGAGAGCTGGAAATCGTCCCAGATAGCCCTGGCCGCAGGTTCTTTCGGAGAAGGCCGTGACCCGGTCGGGCTGGGCGGTCGCCGCATGGATGAGAATGGGATTCGGATGCCAGGAGTGGGACTTGAGCCGGCAGGGCGTGGAGTGGTCGGAAGTGACGACCAGGACATCGGGATCCAGGGACGTTATGCGTGGGATGAAAGTGTCCGTGCGGGTGATCGCTTCGGTCTTGGCGGCCGTGTCCCCGTCTTCCCCCGCGGCGTCCGTCTTCTTAACATGCACGTAGAAGAAGTCGAAATCTGAATAGTGCTGCTCCAGAGTGGAGAACAGGTCCGGGATCTCGGGTCCCACCTCGAGGACCTCCATGCCCACCAGTCTGGCCAGGCCCTTGTACATGGGGTAGTTGGCGATGGCCGCGGGCCGGAGTTTAAAGCGTTCCTGTATGGTGGGGATGGAAGGGAAACGGGCGAATCCACGCACCAGCACGGTGTTGGCCTTTTCCTGATCCTGGAGGATCTCGGTGGCCCTGTCCAGGAAGCCGTTGACCAGGAGGGCCGTCTCCTCGGCTTCGGGCTCGAGTGCCTTCGCATAGGTCCTGGGTTTTTGCTCCTTCTGAGGGTCCGCGTCGCTGAGGGCGTCCCTCAGCCCGCGGCGTGTGAATTTCACCACGAAGCGATGCTCTTTTCCGGGATAGACGCTGATCCCGGCCCCATCGATAGGGGAGAGAGCCGCGTTCAGCGTGCGGCACAGCTCCTGGTTTTCCTCTGTGGGGATCCGCCCCGCCCGGCGGTCGACAATGAGCCCGCCTTTCAAGGTCGCGAAGTTACCCCTGGCGACCAGGTCGTCCGGCCCCACATCCACGTCCACTCCCAGGGCTTCCAGGATGCCGCGACCCAGCTGATAGGTGGTGGGATCATATCCGAAGAGAGCCAAATGGGAGGGGCCGCTTCCCGGCGTGATCCCCATGGAGACCGGATCTGTCAGTCCGCAGGCCCCGCCCGAGGCCAGTCGGTCGAGATGGGGGGTGACAGCCGCCTCCAGCGGCGTCCTTCCGTCCCGGGGCAGGTCGCCGAGCCCGTCCATGACCAGAAGGACGATCTTTGAGTCTGTCTGCATGCACAGTTCGGAGATGATCCTGTCGATTCTGTTCATATCATGCCCACTATAAGGAATTCCCCGAGAACAGTCAACCGCCGCCATCCAGCCCGTGCCCTCATTTCTCTTCCCCCGCCCGCCCTTTCTCCACCCCAACCACCCGCCGTCCAACCTCCCCCACCCTTCCCTCCCTTTCAGGTAGGGAACGGTATATCCCCTCTGAACTCGTCCATCAAGCTTAAGCGGAAAAGGGGAAGATCCGTCCAAAAATGGGGAAATATTCTTCACAAACAACAGTTCGTTTACATTGGGCAGGGCCTCTGATAAAATCTCTCCATGGATAAGGTCTACATACTGGATTTCGGTTCCCAGCTCACGCAGCTGATCGCCCGCAAGGTCCGGGAACTGGGAGTCTATTCCGAAATATTTTCCTTCCAGCGGCCTATTTCCCAGCTAAAAAAAGAGAATCCCGCCGCCCTCATCCTGTCCGGCGGTCCCCAGAGCGTGTACGATGAAGGAGCCCCCCTCCCCTCGCCCGAGATCCTGGAGCTGGGAATTCCCGTCCTGGGGATCTGCTACGGGCTTCAGCTCATGGCGTACCTTCTGGGAGGAAAGGTGAACTCGAGCGATAAGCGGGAATACGGATTCGCAATGCTGGAAGTCAAGGACCGGTCGGGGATTTTGGCAGGGATCGAGGATCAGGGCCAGGTCTGGATGAGCCATGGGGACAAGGTGGAAGAGGTCCCGCCGGGATTCGTAGTTACTGGAGTGACGCCCAACTGTGACACGGCTGTGATCGAGAACCGGGAGGCGGGGCTTTTTGGCGTCCAGTTTCATCCCGAGGTTATCCACACCACACAGGGGATCGACGTCATCTCCAACTTCCTGTTTGGACAGGCCGGACTTGAAGCCGGGTGGAGTATGGGTTCATTCGTCGACCGCAAGGTGAGGGAGATCCGGGCTCAGGTCGGAGACGGTCACGTGATCTGCGGGTTGAGCGGCGGGGTCGATTCCCTGGTGGCCTCCATGATAATCAACCGGGCCATCGGCGACCATCTCCACTGCATCTTTGTGGATAACGGCCTGCTGCGCAAAGCCCAATACCAGTCTCTCATGGAAAAATTCAGAACCAGCTTTTCCCTCAACGTGGTCGGCGTGGATGCCTCCGAGCTGTTTCTGGAGAAGCTGCAGAGGGTCGCCTCACCGGAGCGGAAGCGAAAGATCATAGGAAGGGAATTTATCGGGATCTTCGAGCAGGAAGCCCGGAAGATCGGCGGTGCGGATTTCCTGGCGCAGGGTACCATCTATCCGGATGTGATCGAGAGCAGCCCCGTCAAGGGGCCTTCATCCAGCATCAAATCCCATCATAACGTCGGGGGGCTGCCCAAAGGCCTGAAGTTCAAATTGGTGGAGCCGCTGCGTGAGCTGTTTAAAGACGAAGTCCGGGCCCTGGGCCTGGAACTAGGCATCGACAAGGATTTCATCGCCCAACATCCCTTCCCGGGCCCGGGCCTGGCGGTGAGGATCGTGGGCGAGGTGACACAAGAAAGGCTGCGGATCATACGTGAGGCTGACGACATCATTCTTCAGGAAGTAGGGGCAGCCGGGCTGTACGACCAGCTCTGGCAGGCCTTCGCGGTCCTGCTCCCGGTCCGATCGGTGGGCGTGATGGGTGACCGCCGCACCTATCAGCGGGTGGTCGTGGTCCGTCTGGTCCAGAGCGTAGACGGGATGACCGCGGACTGGTTCCCTGCAGATACCGAACTCCTGAGCCGGATCTCCAATCGCATCGTGAACGAGGTCCAGGGAGTGAACCGGGTCGTCTATGACATCACATCCAAGCCGCCCGGAACCATCGAGTGGGAGTGACCGGCGTGCTGCATTTTCGAATGGGTGGAAAACCATGACTGCGAATTTTGTCCACCTGCACACGCATTCGGATTTCAGCCTCCTGGATGGAGCGGTCAAGCCGGCCGAATTCGTAAAGGCGGCGGTCCGCCAGGGCATGCCGGCCGTCGCCCTCACCGATCACGGCAACATCTTCGGTGCCATCCCTTTTTTCCAGGCGGCGCGGGACAATGAGATCAATCCCGTCCTGGGTTGCGAGTTGTATATGGCCCCCCTGGGCCGGACGCACAAGAAACCCTTCACGGACGGCCCGGGTCACTACCACCTGGTTCTGTTGGTGAAGAACGAAATCGGATACAGAAACCTCTGTCAGCTCATTACCAAGAGCTATCTGGAAGGATTTTACTACCGGCCCCGGGTGGACAAGGAACTGCTCTCTCAGTTTGGTGAAGGGCTGATCGCCCTGTCTGCCTGTCTCAAAGGGGAGGTCAGCGATTATTTAAGCCGCGGATTGGAGGACAAGGCTGAGGAGGCGGCCCTGAGCTATGTGTCTCTCTTCCCGGACGGCGATTTCTACATCGAGCTTCAAGACCACGGACTGGAACCGCAGAAGCAGATCAATCCACATCTCATCCGGCTGGCCAATAAGCTGGGCGTCCCTTTGGTGGCGACCAACGATGTGCACTATCTGAACAAGCAGGATGCGGAAAGCCACGACATCCTCCTCTGTATCCAGACCAACAAACGCGTAACGGACAAAGACCGTATCTGCTTCGGAACCCAGGAGTTTTTCTTCAAAACCGAAGAGGAGATGGCGGCCCTTTTCCAGGATGTGCCGGAAGCCCTGTCCAACACGGTCCGGGTGGCGGAGAAGTGCGATTTTGAGCTCTCCTCCTCCGGATACCATCTCCCTCGGTTCGATCCACCGGACGGAAAGTCGCTGGGGGAGCACTTCGAGGAGGTGGCGCGCACGGGCTTCCAGGAGCGGATGCATCAGCTCGAGCCCCGCATTGCAGGGGGAGAGCTGCCCGCGCGGCAGGAGTATGAGGATCGGCTCGACAAAGAGATCCGGCTCGTCCGGGACATGGGATTCGAGGGATACTTCCTGATCGTATGGGACATGATCCGTTTTGCCCGCTCGCAGGACATCCCCGTGGGGCCGGGGCGAGGCTCGGCGGCGGGGAGCCTTCTGGCCTACAGCTTCGGCATCACCGAGATCGACCCGCTGGAATATGATCTGCTTTTCGAGCGGTTCCTCAATCCGGAGCGGATCAGCCTGCCGGATATCGACATCGACTTCTGCGGCCGGCGCCGTGATGAGGTTATCGAGTATGTGACCCGGAAGTACGGCCGGGACAACGTCACCCAGATCATCACCTTCGGGACCATGGCAGCGCGGCAGGCTATCCGGGACGTGGGCCGGGCACTGGAGGTCCCTCTGCCTGAGGTGGACAAGATCGCCAAGATGATCCCGCCCCTGGGAGAAGATTCCTCGATCGCCGCCGCTTCAGAGAAGATCCCCCAGCTGCGAGCTCTGAAGGAAAAGGATCCTCAGGTCGCCAACCTGCTGACCGTGGCCAGGAAACTTGAGGGACAGGTACGGCACGCCTCCATCCATGCAGCGGGCATCGTGATCACGCCGCGGCCGCTGGTGGAATTTATGCCCCTGTACCAGTCGGCCAGGGAGGAGATCACCACCCAGTTCCCCATGCAGGATGTGGAAGCCATCGGGCTCCTCAAGATGGACCTGCTGGGCTTGCGGAACCTGACCGTGATCCAGGACACACAGAAACTGGTCCAAGAGGCCACGGGGGAACGGATCGAACTGAAAAACATGCCCCTGGATGACGAAGCGACGTTCAGGATTTTCCAGGAGGGCAACACCGACGGCGTCTTCCAGTTCGAGAGCACGGGGATGAAGGACCTTCTGCGGAGGTACAAACCGGAATCTTTCCGCGAACTCATCGCCATGAACGCCCTGTACCGGCCGGGGCCTCTCCAGAGCGGGATGACCGAGGATTTTATCCGCTGTAAGCATGATCCCAATCGAATCAAATACGATCCCCCGGAGCTGGAGCCCATCCTCAAGGAGACCATGGGGCTCATCGTGTACCAGGAACAGGTCATGCGCATCGCCACCGATATCGCAGGTTTCAGCATGGCGGAAGCAGACCTGCTGCGCAAGGCCATGGGTAAGAAGAAGACGGCGGTCATGAAGGCCCAGAAAAAACGCTTCGTGGATGGGGCCAAAAAGAACGGGATCAGCTCTGCCAATGCCAACAAGATCTTCGAACAGATCAAGTATTTTGCCGGGTACGGATTCAATAAATCCCACAGTGCCGCCTATGCCTATCTGGCTTTTCAGACGGCCTTTCTCAAGGCCCACTATCCGGAGTATTTTCTTGCGGCCCTCCTGACTTCTGAGGCTGAGCGGGGAGCGACCCCCCAGGTTGTCAAATACATCAACGAATGCCGGGAGATGGGGATCAGGGTGCTCCCCCCGGACATCAATCGGAGCGATCTGCATTTCAGCGTCGATGGCAAGGATATTCGCTTCGGCCTGGCTGCCGTGAAGAACGTGGGAGAAGGAGCTGTGCGAGCCCTGATCGAGGCACGCGGCCGCGGGGATAAGGAGGGCGGGGCGTTCGTGTCTCCCTTCGATATGTGCAGGGAGGTGGACCCCAAAGCTCTCAACCGGTAGGTGATCGAGAGCCTGATCAAGTCCGGAGCTCTGGATGGACTCGATTACACGCGCAGCCAGCTCTTCAGCCTCATCGACGAGATGATAGCGTATGCCGGCGATTATCAAAGAGCCCAGGCTTCCAACCAGGCCGTTCTCTTTGGGAGCGGGCAGCTCGAACCGCCGTCAGTGCCCCGGAGCATCCGGGAGATGGGCGAATGGGAAGAACCGGTCCTGCTGGCTTATGAGAAAGAGGCCCTGGGATTCTACCTGAGCGGGCATCCGCTGGCCCAGTACGGGAGTAAACTGAAGGGGCTGATCACTCACTCCATAGAGCACCTGGAGGATGTTCAGGTGACGGACATCGAGGTCAGCCTGGCGGGCATCATATCGGCGATTCGTCTGCTGAAGACCAGGAAAGGCGACCGAATGGCTACCTTTGTGCTGGAAGACATGAGCGGGCGGGTGGAGGCGGTGGCCTTTCCGGAATGCTACAAGGGCTGCTATGATTCTATCCGCGAGGACCTGCTGGTCTGGGTCAAAGGCCGGCTGCAGGGAAACGGAGACAGGAACAAGCTCCAGGCCCTTCAGGTCATGCCGCTGGAGAAGGCTTTCCGGGGGAAGGCGAAACGGATGGTCCTGCGGGTCGACCTGCCCGGGCTGGAGCAGAGCGCGTTTGAAGAGCTCAAGGTCCTTCTGGGTGATAATGAGGGGGAATGTCCCGTCTATTTTGAACTGGAGACCGAAGGTTCCGGCCGGGTCGTGGTCCAATCCGTGGAAATCCAGGGGGTGTCCCCGTCCGAACGATTCAACAAGTCCCTGGAGGACCTCCTGGGTGAAAACACGGTTTTTATACAGTTTTAGCATGAATAATCCAGGTTTATGGATCATTCA
>CBFDBC010000053.1:0-18189 GCA_965602945.1 uncultured bacterium
GACTCAAGATCAAAAGTTTATTAGGGTAGCAGACTACTTAAGTTATTAATTTTAATGTTTTTAAGGGGAGATTTGCTGGAAATGATAGTGGCACGCCCGGAGGGATTCGAACCCCCGACCTATGGATTCGAAGTCCATTGGTCTATCCGCTGAGCTACGGGCGCACGGGCATTTGCAATGCTGGGATAAACAATTATTTGAAGATTCTTTTTATAATCTCTCCTTGAGAGACCGGAAAGCACATTCATACTCCTGGATCAAGCCCTGGTCGGCGAAGCTGAAATACCGGTTATCGCCGATGATGATGTGGTCGAGCACGCTGATCTGCATGGTGTGAACGGCAAAGATCAGCTCTCGAGTGATGGCGCGGTCGCTTTCGGAGGGAGCGGGATCGCCGGAGGGATGGTTGTGCACAAAGATCAGCGAGGACGCATGGTAACGCAGCGCCGATTTGATGATCTCGCGCGGGTACACCGCACTGGAGTCGACCGTTCCTTCGGAGAAAGTCTTCTCCTCTATCACCTGGTTCTTGGCGTCCAGGAACATGACCTTGAACTGTTCCTGCTTGGCATTCCTCAGGGAATGGAAGAGATAATCGAACACTTCCTTGGAGGAGTGGCACACCGGCCGGCTGACCATACGATCCTTGAGGAACCGACGGGAAACCTCCTGTATAAGACGGATACCGAACACGTTGTGCGGCCCTATCCCCCTGACCTCCTGGAGCTCCTCAGACGGGGCTCCCAGCACCGCGCTCAACGTCCTGAATCTTCGCAGCGCCTCCTTGGCCTGCCTTTTGCAGTCGCGGCGGGGAGTCCCCAGGGTCAGCAGCAGCTCGATGATCTCGTAGTCCAGGAATCCGCCGAGCCCACCCTGGAGGAATTTTTCCCTCAACCGGGACCTGTGCCCTTCGAATACGTCCTGCTGGTCTGCCATGGGAGTACTACAGAAGACGTCTGGGGGGCACAAAAAATCACAATCGCCGGAAAATCCATATCCGGGCGGGGGCTCCTGGAGCTGAGTGCCTCGTATGAGAACGTTCAGGCAGGATCGTCCAGGCCATAGAGGCCGATCTTATAGCTGAGGATGCGTTCGGTGATGCCCAGGGCGCGGGCGGCACGGCTCTTCACTCCGCCGTTCTCCCTCAGGGCCCTGCGGATCTCTCTGGTCTCCAGTATCCGGACCTTGTCCTTCAGGGGAAGCCCGGCCTGGGGTTCGTCTTCCTCGACCGGTTCCATCAGGAACAGCGGCAGATCGCTGGAAACGATATCGGTCCCCTCGGCAAACACCACCGCCCGCTCCACGATGTTCTCCAGCTCACGGATGTTCCCGGGGAAAGAATGGCGGAGCAGCAGGTTCATGGCCTCGGAAGAAATGCCGGTGATTGTCCTACCTTCGCGCTGGGCGTACTTCCGGATGAAGTGGTCCACCAGCGGTGGGATGTCCTCCCTGCGCTCTGCCAGGCGCGGCACATGGATGCGGATGACGTTCAGGCGGTAATACAGGTCCTGGCGGAACGATTCCGCCTTCATCATGGCCTCGAGGTCCCGGTTGGTGGCGGCGATGATGCGGACATCGGCCCGGATGGGACGCGACGATCCAAGCCGGTAGAATTCTTTCTCCTGGAGCAACCGCAGCAGCTTCACCTGCAGATGGGACGGCAGGTCCCCGATCTCATCCAGGAAGAGGGTCCCTCCGGCAGCGGCCTCGAACTTTCCGATCCTGCGCTCGTGCGCACCGGTGAAGGCGCCTTTTTCCGCGCCGAAGAGCTCGCTCTCGATCAAGGTTTCGGGCAGCGAGGGGATGTTGACCGCTATGTAGGGACCCTCCTTGCGGCGGGAGGAATAGTGGATGGATTTGGCCACCAGGTCCTTGCCGGTGCCCGTTTCCCCGGAGAGCAGGACCGTGGCACCGCTGCGCGCCGCCTTCCCGATCAGGCGGGCCACCTCTTCCATGTGGGAGGAGGCGAACACAAAGTTCCTGGCGCTGAAGCGCTCCTCCAGGGAATCACGCAGCACGGATATTTCCCTGCGCAGCGTCTGCCTCTCGAGCGCCCTCTTGATGACCGGCAGGAATTTAGCGAAATCGATGGGCTTGACGATGTAGTCATAGGCCCCGGCTTTGAGGGCGGCCACCGCGTTCTCCACGTTGCCGTAGGCGGTCACCATTATGGGCGTGATCAGCGGATTCTGCTTCAGCATGTCCCCGATGACTTCCAGCCCGTTCTCCTGGCCCAGCTTGTGGTCCACGATCGCCACATCCACCGGATAGGTACGCAGGGTGGACAGGGCCTCGGCCCCGGTGGCCGCATCCAGCACCAGATATCCCTCCCCCTCCAGGTGTTCCTTGATCAACCGCCTCTGAAGGGGATCGTCCTCTACAATGATCAGACTGCCCTCTGCCATGTCACTCTCCTGGAATCCCGATGATAAATTCCGCCCCTTCCCCCGGCGAACTCTTCGCTTGGATGTGCCCGCCGTGGGCCTCGACGATCTTCCTGGACAGATAGAGCCCGATGCCCAGGCCTTGTCCTTTATTGCCGTAGAACGGATCGAAAATGTGCGGAAGGTCTCGGGGAGCCACACCGGCTCCCGAGTCGTGGACCGAGATACAGACCTCCTTCTTCTGCCGCCACCCCCTCATGACGATCCGGCCCTCCGGGGCGGACTCATGAGCATTCTTCAGCAGGTTCAAGAGCACCTGCCCCAGCAGCCCCGGGTCCGCGGTTACGGGCACGGCGGCACCGCCTTCGATCTTCACATCCTCAGGCTGCCGGCCGAATTCCTTCAAGAAAGAATCCCGGGTCTGTTGGAGCAGGTCATCCAGCATAAATCGCTCCTTATGCAGGCTGAGTGGCCGGAGCGCTGCCGAGAACTGGTCCACGATGCGGGAGATCTTGCGGACCTCCGTTTTCCCCGACAGCACGTCCTTTCGCAGCTCCATCGGCGCTTTTTTTTTCAAACAGATCACACAGAAGCGACAAACTGTTCAGGGGATTCTTTATCTCATGGGCCACTCCAGAGGTAAACGCCGAGATCTCTCTGAAGTGTTCCTTTTCCTGGGTCTGCTTCTCCAATTCACGGGTTTTGCGCAGATAGCGGCTCTGCAGCCTGACCATCCCGAGGAAGAACAGGATGCCCACTCCACAAAGACTCAAGAAGATGATCCAGAAGGTCTCCCGGGACCGGGACAGCATGGTCTCCAGGCTGCTGAGCGAATATCCCAGGTAAATATAATATGTTTTACCGTCCGGCCCGGAGAAGGAGGAAAAATGATTCAGGATCAGTCCGACCGGAGAATCCAGGATCCAGGAACGCCGGAGTTCCACATCCTTGAGAGACAGGGGCAGGTATCCCTCAAAACGTGAGCTCCATCCCAGGATGTTCCGTTCCCCGTCCAGCAGGGCCATGAAATAGATGTTTTCCTCTCCACTGTACAGAGGAAATATCTCGTCGGCGGATGCGCCCTCGGACAAGAGATGGGACACATGGCTGCTGAGGATCTCGGAAGTGGCCTGCAGCTGCTCCTCCACCAGGTCTTCCACTCGATTCCGGATGGTATAGCGGTTCACATGCGAGGACACCAGGAAAAGGACGAGGAGGCCCAGGAAAGGAAGTGAAAAAACCAGAAAAGGGCCTCGCCGCCTCAAATGCGATTACCTTTTCCAGCGTTTCTTCTGCCGGCCCTGCCCCCCTCTCCAATTGGGGAAGCCGTGCTTGTCCCGCACCGCCATCATCTGCCCTCGCATCCGGACCTGGCGGGCCATGACCAGGTTCACCCTGCCTTCCGCCACCAAAGAACCCGTGATCTTCAGCGGCTCTCCCTGATGGAGGTCCTGTTCGAAAAACCAGGCCGGACTTATCTCGACCGTGTACCGCTTTCCTGAATTTCTCTCCTCAAGGATGACCGTCAGGAAGGCGGCCTTGTCCTGGTAGCGGGCTTCCATGATGATCTCACTCACCTTCCCGGTAATGTCCACCTCGCGGTCCACATTGTAGAAATGCTGAAGCTCCTGCGGTGAGGCAAACAGCACACACCACACGGCCAGCCCGGCCACACCCGCTAATAATCGATGCCTCAGCCTCATTGTTTCGCTCCCAATAAAATATTCCATTCGATCCCCAGGGCCAGATAGTTGCCCTTCCACTCGAAAAGCGGATCATTGGAGCCATTGTTGATGAAATTGTATATCAAAAGCAAAGAAAACCGGTGGAAATCTTTCGAAACCCGGGCCTGCCAATGGTGCCGGCTGTCTTCCCGCCCGATACCGGTGGCGTTCCCCTCGTCATCCAGGACCTCCACCCCTGGGAATTCCTTTTGGGAGTAGTTATACCCCAACTGTGCCTGGATATCCCCAGGAAGCAGATACGTGACCTGGGCTCCGAGTTCGTGTCCGGCCCAGGAGAAGCGGTCGTAGAAAGGATTCTCAACCATGTAGAACTCCCAGACATACATGAAGGGATTTTCTCCGGAAAGCGGCCACTGCCTGACGCCGGATATCCGCAATCCCAGGCGATCACCGATCCCCTGTGCGATGAGGGCATTCGCCGCCATTGTGTGGATCCCCGCGCTTCCCTGCTGTTCGCCGGTCTGGGGGAGGGAAAGCGCCAGAGAATCCGAGCCGACCGGCCTGCCGGGACCCATGCCCCGGTCCATCCCGGGGCCGCTGCTGGGACCTTGACCCTGGCCCATGTCAGAGTCGCCGCCGAGGCCGGTTCCCTGTTCGCTGCCGGGCCCGCCGCCTTGATCAGTTTCCTGATCCTTGCCGGTACCGGAACCTTGATCGCTGCCCTGACCAGTTCCCTGGTCCATGCTAGGGCCATTTCCCTGGTCCATACCAGGGCCATTTCTCTGGTCCAGGTCCGGACCGCTCCCATTCCCCAGCACCTGGACAAAGTCTATTCCGTGGTTCGTATTCTGTATGATACTCTCATCCGCAGGAAGCGCTGCCTCCTCGGAATAAGGATGAAAATAGTGTTTGAATCCCCATCCCAGTCCCGCCTTGAGGGTTGTCCGGGACTGAAAGAATTTGTCCAGGGTAACATTCACGGCCTGGCTGATATAATCGAACTGGGACCATCGATAATCCCGCAGGGTCAGGGCGTAGTCGGCCTTGAGTATGGACGTCGGGGAGAGATAGGACTTGAAGGCCCCGTATGCGTTGAGGGCTCCATAATTGAAATCGCTGAAATCCGAGCGGTAGAAAGCTCCGCGGCCCGTCAAGGACACGTACAAACCAGACTTTTTCCCAAGCACCCAGACATGGTCCAGACCCAGGTCCTGTGAGTAGAAGGTGAGATCGGGATTCTCATACAGGTAAGAGAGGCTTCCTTCCGCAAACAGAGAGATCCCTCCCAGGTCTTTGTCCAGTGAAAAGCCCATGCTGGAAACGTGATCGGATTCGGAAAACGCGGTCTGAAAGAGATTGTCTGTCGTTTTCTGATTGAAGAACAGTGTCAGCATGTCGGCCTGAAGGCAGACACATGCCGCCAGTACAGACACGATGACCCATCCGAGCTTTTTCATGATCACATTCATCAAGTGATAAAAAAAGAGGGCCGGCCTGGGGCCGGCCCTCCAGTGTTACTTTCCTCCGTTTCCGGATCCGTTTCCCTTGGGTCCGGACTCATCACAGCCGGGGCCTTGCGCCTGGTTCTGGCGGTAACGGAAGGAGCGTTTGTGCTGCCCGCCGCTGTTCTGTTCCCGGAACGCATTCCGGTTGGCGAACGCGCCTCGATCCTGCTGCTTGCCCATCCGCTTCTGGGAACCGCTCCCGTCTTTGGGCTGTTCCCAATCCGGGTCCTGGCCGTTGGGGATGCCGTCTCCGTCGTGGTCCTGGAAATGGTCACAGATCCCGTCGCCGTTCTCGTCCATGAAAAAAAGACGGGCCCCGGGCCGGTTCTCTGTCCAGCTGACGCGGACCTCATCGCGGGCCGCCTGCCCTTTCTGAGCCATCAGGGTCGAACCAAAGCTCAGCACTAAGACCAAGCCTGCCACGGTAAGAATGTGTTTGATACGCATGTGTTACTCCTTGTTTGATTTTACCGTGACTTAGTGCAAGATCGGGGCCATTTCATATCTTATTTGTTATCAGCAAGTTGCCTTGATTGTCACAAACAGAATTATAACATAAATGTTGGATGTATGACAATTTTGTGGGTGATTATCGGGCCATAATGTCATTGCGAGCGAAGCGAAGCAATCCCATGAGATTGCGTCGTCACTACGTTTCTCGCAATGACGGGCCGGAGATATTCACCGAATTCGGGAAGAAACTCCGCCATCTCGTGGTCTAAAGTGTGGTAATCTAAAAGATACCAACATCTATTTTTAGGAGAGAGAGTATGAAGAAAACTTTGACCGTATTGTTTGTCGCCCTGGCATTGGTGTCCCTCACGGCCTTTGCCCTGGTGGATGTCAGCGGCACCTGGGAGATGACCCGGGAAGGCCGCGACGGGCCGATGACCTCGGACTTCACAATCGAGCAGGACGGCAGCAAGATCAAGGTCACCATGCCCGGACGGCAGGGCGGCGAGATGGTGGGAGAAGGGACCATCGAGGGCAACACCCTCCAGTGGACCATAACGCGGGAAAGACAGGGCAATGAGTTCGTGATGGAGTACAAGGGTACTGTGGACGGCGACTCCATGAGCGGGACCATGTCTGTGATGGACCGCGAGATGGAATGGACCGCGAAAAAAAAGTAAAAACAAGCGAAACAGGTCCCGGTAGAATAGACTGATCTTCCTTTTGTCTTCAGAGGAAGGGGGGATTTCCCTCCTTCCTTTTTTTTATAACTAATGAAAATATATGACCTAATTCCATGGTGAGGATCAGGCAACCCGACAGAACGGCCCTTAAAGCGCTTAACAGCGAACTGGTTATCCGATAAAATAGAGTCTGGATCCAGGATCCGGTCGGTCAAGGGGGCCGGCCGGGAAGAAATTTGGCTCGCCTCCGTCTAATGAGTGTACGGAGACGAAAACAACGTGATACTTAATGGACGACAGAGAGCTGGTCGAGAAGGCGCAGGCCGGAAGCCAGGACGCTTTCGGCGCTCTCGTCGAGAAATACAGGATAAAGATGTTTAATCTCGCATACAGCCTGACACGCGACCAGGCAGCCGCGGACGACCTGGCCCAGGACGTGTTTATCAAGGCCTACCTTGCGCTGCCGAACTTCAAGTTCCAGTCCGCCTTCAGCACCTGGCTTTACCGCATCGCGGTCAACGCGTCCAAGGACTTCCTGCGCAAGGAGACCAGGGTGAGGAAGATCCCGCTGGAGGACAGCCCTCCGGGGACGCTGATGCAGGAAGACACGACGGCCCAGATCGATGAGGCCAGAGAAAAAGAGAAGCAGAAGAAAATGCTGCACTTTGCCATCGAGTCCCTGCCGGAGAAGTATCAGGTGATCCTGACCCTGCGGGACATCCAGGGATTTCCGTATGGCGAGATAAGCCAGATGCTCGACATATCACCCGGGACGGTGGACTCAAGGCTCCACCGGGCCCGGAAACTGCTGAGAAAAAAGGTTCATCAGCTCTCGGCCCGCTTGGGAGGGGACTATGCGGTGTAAAACTGCGGAAAAACGGATACTGAACTCCCTGGACCATCCTCTACCGGATGAACAGGAGCAGGCGCTGGCAGAACATCGGAGTGAATGCGCCGCCTGCCGTGCCCTGGAACAGGAGTACCTCAGCCTGCGCCAGGCCCTGCAGGCCGAGGATTTCCCCGCACCCAAGCCCTATTTCTGGGAGCGACTCCAGCCCCGGCTCGAGCCAAAGCCCCGGCTCAATCTCCAGGCCGTGTGGAAGCAGTGGGGCCTGCGGGCCATCCCCTGCTCGCTGGCCGTCATCGTCTTTTTCGCGCTGGCAGCGACCTTACTGATCTCTCCCCAGCCAGAAGAACTGAGCCAGGCCGGCATGCTGCTGCGTGACCAGAATCCCTTCCAGGACACGCTCCTGCTGGCAGAGGATACGCCGGGAAATCCCAACATGGTGCTGCTGTTCTCCTCCCTGGATGAGAACGGCACCCAGAGGAAATAATCCCCATGAAAAATCACTATAAATTCTGGATCGTGCTCTCTTTCCTGGTGGTCTTTGCCGCCGGGCTCGTGAGCGGAGTGATCCTGGAAAAGAACATACTGAACCCGAAGCCCGACCGGCCCTCCCGTGACAGCCGCCGCGGGGTGAGGGTTCACTTCCCCACCGTCAACGAACTGGAGGAAGCGCTCGGCCTGAGTGCGGAGCAGCAGGACCAGATACGGGCGGTGTTCCAGCAGGGAGAGGAGCGCATCAAGAAGGTACGCGAAGACATCGGCGACCAGTACCGGTCCCTGCAGATTCGATTCCTGGAAGAGATAAAGGCCGTGCTCGATCCTGAACAGGTCAAGCAGTTTGAAACCATACTGGAAGAATATAGAACACAGCGGCACGCAGAGGCGGAGAGGCGGCAGCAGCGCTCTCCCCAAGCCAAAGAGGAAAAAAGAGGATAAAGGAGAATCCCCATGAAAAAAAAGATCATCATCAGCGTACTGATCGTGGCAGCCGCCGCGGTGACGCTATATTTCACTGTACTCAGGACCGGCGACGCGGCCGAAATCGGCTTCAATAAAGAAGCCCTGAAAACCGGCTCGATCGAGGCCCTGGTCGACACCACCGGGACCCTCAACGCCGTGACCATGGTGGATGTGGGTGCCCAGGTATCGGGGAAGATCAACAACATATATGTGGATTTCAATTCGGAAGTCAAGGCTGGTCAGATCATTGCCCGCATCGACCCGGAGCAGTTCCAGACCCGGATCAAACAGAGCGAGGCCAACTACCGCAGCGCCAAGTCCCGGATGGACAACTCCAAGATCAACCTGGAAAACACCAAGAAGAAGCATGAGCGGGCCAAGAACCTGTTCGAGAAGGACCTGATCTCCATCGAGGAGATGGACACGGCCGAGACCAACTACTACGGCGCCGTATCCGACCTCCAGATGGCCGAGGCCACCCTGGAGCAGCAGCAGTCCGCGCTGGATTCGAGCAAGGTCGACCTGAGCTACACCGTCATCAAATCTCCCATCGACGGTGTGGTCATCAACCGCAACATCAACGAGGGCCAGACCGTGGCCTCCAGCCTGCAGGCGCCGGTGCTCTTCCAGATAGCCAAGGACCTGACCGAGATGCAGGTGGAGTGCGTGGTGGACGAGGCCGACATCGGCCGGGTCTCGGAAGGCCAGTCCGTCCGCTTCACCGTGGACGCCTATCCCAACGAGAACTTCCGCGGCACGGTCAAGCAGGTCCGGTATGCTCCGGAAGTGGTCTCGAACGTCGTGACCTACACCACCATCGTGGAGGTGGCCAACCCGGAGATGAAGCTGCGCCCCGGGATGACCGCCACCGTGGCCATCGTGGTGGGTGAGGCCCGCAACAAGCTGCTGGTACCCAACACGGCCATGCGTTTCACGCCCGACCTCTCCCAGGAGGAGATGGTGGCCATGTTCCAGGAGATGCGGGGGGGAAGCGAGGGCGGCCAAATGGGTCAGAAGGCACGGCCAGATGGACAGCAGGGCGGTGAACGTCAGCGGCCCCAGGGACAGATGGGGATGCCGGGCGGCATGGGCCAGCACGCAGGCGGCGGCCGGCAGGACATGAGCAGAGTTTGGTTCGAAGACGAGACCGGCACCCTGCGCATGGTCTTCTTCCGGACGGGCGTGACCGACAACGTCTACACCGAGGTATTGAGCGGCGAGCTCGCGGAGGGCCTGGAGGTCATCATCGGCCAGACCGATTCCGGTTCCGATTCACGCCGGGGCAACGACGCCATGCGCATGATGCGCTTCATGCGTTAAAAGCCCTCTGTAAAACAGAAATCACGTTCAAGGATCTATACATGGACAACAACAGCCTTATCGAATTGGACAATGTCGCCAAGGTCTACGAGGTGGGAGAGACGGAGGTCAACGCCCTCAAGAACGTCACATACACCATCCGCCAGGGCGACCTACTGGCCATCATGGGGCCTTCCGGTTCCGGCAAGTCCACGCTCATGAACATCATCGGATGCCTGGACAAGCCCTCGTCGGGCCGGTACCTGCTCGACGGGAAGGAGGTCTCCACCTACGACCGGAACCAGCTGGCCGAGATCCGCAACAAGAAGATCGGTTTCGTGTTCCAGAACTTCAACCTGCTGGCCCGGACCTCGGCCCTGGAGAACACCGAACTGCCCCTGCTCTACACCAATGTCAATGCCAAGAAAGCGCGGGAGATGGCCCTCAGATCCCTGGAGATCGTGGGCCTCAAGGGCCGGGAGCACCACAAGACCAACCAGATCTCAGGCGGCGAAAAACAGCGCGTGGCCATCGCCCGCGCCCTGGTCAACAGCCCCTCGGTTATCCTGGCCGACGAGCCCACCGGCAACCTGGATACCAGGACAGGGAACGAGATCATGAAGATCTTCACCGACCTGAACGAAAAAGAAGGGATCACCATCATCCTGGTGACCCACGATCCTGAAGTGTCGTCGGTGGCCAAGAAGGTCATATACCTCCGCGACGGCCTCATCGAAAAGATAGAAGGGGAATAAGATCATGAATATCATGAAAACGAACCGCGTGGCGCTGATGGCCCTGGCACGCAACAAGATGCGCTCCTTCCTGACCGCCCTGGGCATCATCATCGGCGTCGGCGCCGTGATCGCCATGGTCAGCATCGGGCAGGGGGCCAAGGCCGACGTGGAGCAGCGCTTCACGGAGATGGGCACCAACCTCCTGACCATACGTCCGGGCAGCATGTCCTACAGAGGCAGGCACGGAGGAGGGGGCAGCAGAGAAACCCTGACCGAAGCCGATGCCGAGGCGATCGTAGAAAGCTGCGACGCCGTGGAGTATCTGTCTCCCAACGTCAACACCCGGAAACAGGTGATCTACCAGAGTAAGAACTGGAACACCTCCATCTATGGGGTCGGAGCGGATTACCCGCAGGTCCGCAACTGGGAGATCTCTGACGGACAGTTCCTCAACGCCCAGCAGGTCCGGGGAGGTCAGAAGATCTGCGTCCTGGGCTCTGAAGTAGCCCAGAACCTGTTCGAGGGGGCGCCGGCCATCGGCCAGGTCATCCGCATCGACAAGATCCCCTTCCGTATCATCGGGGTTATGAAGGAGAAGGGCGAATCCGGCTGGGGCAGCCAGGACGACGTGATCTTCATCCCTTACACCACGGGCCAGATGCGCCTGCTGGGCATCCAACATATTCAGTCCATCGATCTCTCTTCATTCAAAGACAGGACTTCAGAGGCTCAGACCCAGGTCGAGGAACTGCTGCGCCTCCGCCACAAGATCGCGCCCGGATCCGAGGACGACTTCTACGTCCGCGACATGTCGGACATCGCCGAAAGCGCGGCCGAGTCCACCCAGATCTTGACTCTCCTGCTGGGAGGCATCGCCTCCATCTCGCTGCTCGTGGGCGGGATCGGGATCATGAACATTATGCTGGTCTCGGTGACCGAGCGGATCCGCGAGATCGGCATCCGCATGTCGGTAGGCGCCAAGGAAAAGGACATCCTGCTCCAGTTCCTGACCGAGGCCATCGTGCTGAGCCTCCTGGGGGGCATCCTGGGGATCGCCCTTGGAATCGGGAGCTCTAAGCTCATCGACCACCTGTCCCAGATGTCGACCGTGGTGTCGGTAGGGGCCATCGTGCTGGCGTTCCTGTTCTCCGGTTCGGTCGGCATCTTCTTCGGCTTCTATCCGGCCCGCAAGGCCTCCAAGCTGGATCCCATCGATGCCCTCAGGTATGAATAATACACGGATTCAAAGGTATATAGTATTGACGACGACGGAGTTTAATGACATCTTTTCACCATTTCAACATGTACTGCAGACACTTTCTCTGTATAATGTAGGATTCCATACAGGATATTTGAAACCATACACGGGAAACTAACGTATCAAAACAATGAATAACCATACACAGACACGCCCTCAAGCCGGAGATGAAACGTTCTTCTCTGTCCTGCCGGCCCTGTGTTCTCAGGAGGTAACAATGGCAAAACGACTCTTCGTATGGCTCGCAATCTTTCTCATCACCCCGGCCCTCGTGGTCGCGCAAGACACGGAAGGCCCGCCCATGAAGCTCTCCCTGCAGGAGGCCCTGGCCAAGGCCATGCACAACAACCTGGGCGTGGCCGTCCAGATGCTGACGCCGGAGCTCAGGGAAGCTGCAGTGATGCAGGCAAACGAAAAATTCCTGCCTGCATTGACCCTTGACTTCGGCAGGTCGAGCACACAGAATGCCTCGGCCAACTTCCTCGACGCGGCCGATGTCGCGACCCAGGACTTCAATGTCTACACGGGTACCCTCAGGCAGGAGATCCCCGGCGGCGGCAACCTTTCGCTGCGCCTCAACTCCTCCAAGTACAACACCAACCGTACCGGAACGACGGTCAACCCACGTTACAACTCCGAGCTGCGCTTCACCTTCGCCCAGCCGCTGCTGAGGAACTTCGGGTTGAGGAACTCCAAGCGGGAGATCATCGTGGCCAAGACGCGTTTGGACCAGTCGGAAAAGGACCTGGAGCGCGCGCTGCAGCAGACCGTGTACAACGTGGAGCAGGCCTACTGGAACCTGGTGTACGCCGTGGAGAACTTCAAATCCACCGAGCAGTCGCTGGAATATGCCCGGGACCTCCTGGACCGCAACCAGCGCAGCGTGGAGGTGGGCACCATGGCCCCCATCGAGATCATTGCCGCCGAGGCCGAGGTGGCCTCACGCGAGGCCGACATGCTGGTGGCGGAGGCCCAGATCCGCAACGAGGAGGATCGGCTCAAGCAGATCCTGAACTTGAGGGCGGAAGATCCGCAGTATGACCTCATCCGGATCGAGCCCACCGATGTCCCCGAGGAGGAGTCCTTCGAGATCGGCCTGGACGAGGCCCTCAACACAGCTCTCCAGAACCGGCCGGACCTGGAATCCGCACGGCTGGGCATTCAGAACACCGAGTTCGACGTGGGATACCAGAAGAACCAGCTGCTGCCGGATCTAAGCTTCGATGCCTCCTATTGGAGCCCCGGCCTGTCCGGCACGCAGCTCATCCTGGATCCCAACGATCCCTTCGGTCCCCCACTGGCACAGATCCCAGGCGGGATCAGTGACTCTTTCAAGGACGTCTTCGGATTGACCTATAAGAACTGGTCCATGGGCTTCACCCTGGACATCCCCTTCAACGCCATCTTCTCCCGCGCCTCCCTGGCCCAGGCCCAGATCAACCTGGACACGGCCCTGCTCCAGCTCAAGGAGCAGGAGCTGCAGATCTACACCGACATCAAGATCGCGGTGCGCAACGTGGAAACCGCCTTCAAGACCATCCAGGCGCTCAAGATCGCCCGACAGCTGTCCGAGAGACAGCTGGAGGCGGTGACCGAGAAGCTCAAGGTGGGGCTGTCCACCAACTTCGAGGTCCTGCTGTATCAGCGGGACCTGTCATCGGCACGTGCACGCGAGCTCAACGCGGTCATCCAATACAACATGGCCCTGGCCGCACTGGAGCGGGACATGGGCATCACCCTGGACGAGCAGAACGTCACGATCGCCCATACCAACACGGGAGGGAGATAGGCTTTATCTTCAGGGGAGGATCTGCTATAATCGGGGCTTCTTAAGACCGACATCCAGGCTCACAAAATCACAGGTGCGAATCGAAAGACACGGACGTGTATAGAAAAACGCTGACAACCTTACTGATCCTCCTGGCCTGCATTTCTATGTCCCGGGCGGAAAAAGACGACGAGCCCAACCCCGTGGACTACCTGGTCGTGGCCAAGGAGTCGACGACCCCCCCCAAGATCGACGGGTTGCTCGACGACGAATTCTGGGCCGACGCGGCCGTGCTGGACATGTTCACACAGTACGAACCCCGCGAAGGGGCCGAACCTTCCGAAAAGACCATCGCCTACATCGGCTACGACCGCAACAACCTCTACATCGGTATCAAGGCCTTCGACTCGAACCCCAAGGCCGTGCGGGCCTGTTTGACCCAGCGGGACAAGTCCATGGGTGACGACGAGATCACCATCTACCTGGACACCTTCAACGACAAGAAACGGGCCTTCGCCTTCCTGGTCAATCCCTGCGGCGTGCAGTCCGACGGCGTCTACAACGAGACCCAGCGGCGCCGTCGGGGAGGCGGCTTCAGCCGCATCGACAAGAACTGGGACACCTTCTTCCACACCGCCGCCGCCATGGACGACGAGGGCTACTCCGCGGAGGTCTCCATCCCCTTCAAGAGCCTCCGCTTCCCCGACTCCTCCTCCCAGACCTGGGGCCTCCAGATCCAACGCACCATCCGGCGCAAGAACGAGGAGATCTACTGGTACCCGCGGTCCCGCAACGTGAACGGCTTCCTGATCCAGGCCGGACAGCTCCAGATCGAGGGTGACCTGGAAAAGGGCAAGAACCTGGAGGTTATGCCGGTCCTGACCGCGCTCAAGGAAGGTTCGGGCACGATCAATCCCGAGGCCGGTCTCAACCTGAAGTACGGCATCACCTCCAACATGACAATGGACCTGGCCATCAATCCCGATTTCAGCCAGATCGAAGCGGACATACCCAAGATCGACGTGAACCAGCGGTATGCGGTCTATTACCCGGAGAAGCGGCCCTTTTTCCTCGAGGGCAAGGACTACTTCGACACCCCCATCGAGCTGATCTACACACGGAACATCAGCACCCCCATGTGGGGAGGCAAGCTGACCGGCAAGGCCGGCAAGACCACCATGGGCTTCATGAGCACCTATGACGCGGCACCCACCGACATCGACATCCCGGGAGCGCCCGAGGAGCAGGAGGCCGGCCGCGGATTCGTCAACATCTTCCGGCTCAAGCAGGACATCTACGCTGAGTCCTACATCGGTGCCGTCTACACCGACAAACGCAACGGAGAGGACTGGAGCTCCATCAATTCCAACTATAACCAGGTGGGGGGAGTGGACGGCCACCTCAAGCTGGGCCGTTTCAACCGCTTCACCTTCCAGGTGGTAGGATCGAAGAGCAAGGTGGAGAAGCAGACGACCGATGTGGTGCCGGCCATGCAGTTCGACCTCAGCCACGCCTCGCGGCGCTGGAGCCTGTCGGCTTCCTACACCCACCTGCCCCCGGACTTCGAGGCGGCGGTCGGCTTTATCCGGCGCCGGGACATCCGCCAGGCCCGCGCCCGCGTGGGATACAACATCCTGCCCATGAACGACATCATCGTGGACATCCGCCCCTCCATCGAGTACCGCCGCGCCTATGACTTCGAGGGCACCCTCACGGACGAGGAGGTCCAGATCGGGGGATTCATCAGCGGTTGGCGCAATTCCTACATATTCGCCAACTACAATTACGAGTTCGAACGCTACAACGGTGTCGACTTCAACCGCCAGGGCATCCGGACGAGCCTGGGTTCGGATCCTTTGAAATGGGTGGGCGGCCGTTTAAACTTCTCGATCGGGGATTCGATCTACTACGACGACGATCCCTACCTGGGATGGAAGGTCTCCTACGGGGCAACGCTGACCTTCCGCCCGCTAACCAACCTGCGTCTGTTCTACAACTACAGCAACGACACCTTCTGGGAGAGCAGGGGTGGGCCGCAGGTATACAAGATCAACATCATCAGCCAGCGCATCACCTGGCAGATGACCCGGCGCTGGAGCCTGCGCCTCATCACGGACTACAACGACTACGACGGGGACCTGTTCAACAGCTTGCTCCTGAGCTATCAGCTCAACCCGGGCACCGTGTTCTACCTGGGCATGGACGACAACCGGCTCCGGGAAAACGGCGTGTACCAGAACCTGGGCAACTTCTACTTCCTGAAGTTCTCCTACTGGTGGCGGGTCTAAGGAACCGCCCTGTTCACGGCTGAGAAAAACCGACAGGATGACTTGTGCTCTGGTTTATGCCAGAATAAAGGCCAAAGTACCATGACTGAGGATTCCCAAAAACCGTGGCGTTTGATACTTGCCGGCACCTCTGCCCTTGCACTCCTGATTCTATTTTCCACCGTGCAATATTCGCTGCTCGACATCAGGGTGGGAGCCCGCCCGGATTACCTGAACCACCTGTTATTCAACCTCCTGTTCTGGCTTCCTTGGCTGCCGCTCGCCTTCCTCCTTCTGAGATATATAGGAAGACATCCGATCGATCTCAAGAAATGGCATGTCTTCCTGCCTCTCCATATTGCCGCCATGTTCGCCTTCTCTCTCCTGCATGGGATTGCCGCCCACGGCCTCTATTTCCTCCTGTATCGCGTCGCGGCGGCCGACATGCCGAGGTTCTTCTTGACTCTGTGGATCAAGACGCTGCACATCAACCTCCTGGTATATGCCGCCATCGTCAGCCTGGGTTGTATGTGGGACTACTATCGAAAAAACCAGCACAACAGGCTGAGAACCTCGCAGCTGGAGGCCCGGCTGGCACAGGCCCGGCTCGAAGCCCTGAGGAACCGGCTCAATCCCCATTTCCTGTTCAACACCCTGCACGCCATCCTGGCCCTGGTGCGTAAGGACCCGGAGACAGCGGAAGGGATGCTCGCCGGCCTGAGCGACCTGCTGCGGAAAGCCCTGGACACCTCGGACCGTCAGGAGGTCCCATTAAAAGACGAGCTCGACTTCCTGAACCTCTATCTCGAGATCCAGAAGGTCCGGTTCAGGGAGCGGCTGAAGATCGAGCTCTCGATCGATCCCCGAAGCCTGAGTGTCCCGGTGCCGAATTTTATCCTCCAGCCCCTGGTCGAAAACGCCATCCAGCACGGCATCGCCCCCCGGGCGGAGGGAGGGTCACTGACCATCTCGTCGGATATGGAGGGTCACCGGCTGATCCTGCGGGTTCAGGACAACGGGCCCGGATTCCCGGAGGGCGTTCCGGATTCGCCGGAGAAAGGATTCGGCCTCACCAACACCAGGGCCCGGCTCGACCTGCACTACGGCCCCCTTCACTCGCTGCACTTGGAAAATTCCCCCAAAGGCGGAGCATCCGTCATCCTGGAACTGCCGGTCACCGACCACCGCACCGAGGAACTCCAACCGTGACAGGCTCCTTCGTCCGGGCCCTGATCGTCGACGACGAACCCGTCGCCCGGGACTACCTCCGGGACCTCCTCCTTGAGAGCAAGGACATTCGCGTGGTGGGAGAGGCAGCCAACGGGAAGGAGGCTGTCGAAGCCATCCGAAAAAAGCGGCCCGACCTGATCTTCCTGGATATCCAGATGCCGGAAATGGACGGCTTCGAGGTCCTCGCTCACTTCGAACCGGCCTCTCTACCCGCGATCATATTCGTGACGGCGTATGACAGGTATGCCCTCCAGGCCTTCGAAGCGAATGCCTTGGATTACCTGCTCAAGCCCTTCGATCGCCGGAGATTCCAGAAGGCCATGGACAGGGCACTGTCGCTCATCCGTTCACGAGATCTGGCGGCCTTCGAAAAGCGTCTGAAATCCTTGATCGGCCGGCTGAATGAGGACCGGGCCCCCTTAAAAAGAATCATGATCCACTCCCGGGATCGCGCCTATTTCTTGAGAACAGGCGACATCCGGTTCATCGAGGCCGCGGGTAACTACATGGTCCTGCATGTCGGTGAGGACGAGCACCTGATAAGGGAGACCCTGATCTCGCTGGAAGGCCGGCTCGCTCCAGATACCTTCGTCCGCATCCACCGTTCCTTCATCGTTAACCTGGATTTTGTCCGCGAGATCATCTCCCTGGATAAGGGCGACTACCGGGTCGTCCTGACCGACGGGAGCCACCTGAAGCTCGGCCGATGCTATCGGGACAATCTGCTGGCACGCTTCTAAGAGTGCCACTCACACCCGCTTGTCCCGTATTTATCCCGCCCTGAGGCACTTCATCCCATTTCAAACAAATAAAGGTATGTAGATCGTATTCATTATAAACACAATGGAGGCCTCAAGATGACGTTAAACAGAACCATGAGGATCCCAGCCCTGGTGCTGGCGGTGCTGTCCATCATTCCCGTCTCATCTCACCCAATTCAGCAGTTCCAACATGAAACGGTGACCATCAACATCGAGATCCCGGTCCGGGTTTTTTCTGGAGACACCTTCGTGGATGACCTGACCATCGAGGACTTCGAGATTTACGAGGACGGTGTCCTCCAGAGGGTCGAGGCTTTCTATCTCGTTCAGGAAACCCAGATCGCGCGAGAGG
>CBFDBC010000054.1:0-17647 GCA_965602945.1 uncultured bacterium
CCTATCCCTGGAGAAACGGATCGCGGCGGCCGGACAGGAATTCCGGAAAGAGCACAAGGAAGGGCTGTATCTGACAGGCTACGTGTTCCCCTCCCGAAACGGAGTCAACATGGGAGACAGGAGGGATCTGAGCTCTCCCTATCAAGTCAGAACCCAATCCGACGAGATCAAGATCCGCCGTATATACCGGGGAAAACACAGAGGTGGGTATTCCGTGGACACGGAACTGGATGAGGGCGGCCCGGCCGGGATATTCCTGCTCTACCGGATGTCCAATGGCGAAAGCCGGATAGTAGACAGCAACATCTTCGACCCGGACAGGAGCTTCGCTTTCGAGGATACGCCCCTCTACTGGCTGGGAGAGGTCACCGCAGCCGAGAGCTTCGCATTCCTGACCAACCGTTTCGAACACGGCGGTACGGATGACCTCCAGAACGGCCTGATCTTCGGTCTCAGCATCCACGACAGCCCCAATGTGACTCCCTTCTTAAAGGGGGTGGCGCTGGGCAACTACACCACAAAGATCCGCAAGAACGCCATCTTCTGGATCGGCAACCAGAAGGGCCCCGAGAGCTACAGGGCCCTCAAGGACATCGACAAGAAGGTCCAGGGAACCGAGCTGAGGAAACAAGTGGTCTTCGCATACAGCCTGAACAAAGAAGAGGATGCCACCCAGGAGATGATCCGCATCGCTCGACAGGACACGAACCGGGAGGTACGCAAGCAGGCCATCTTCTGGCTGGGACAGAAGGCCTCGGCAGAGGCGGTCAAGCTGCTCAAGGGAGTGGTGGAAGGATCGGACGAGGACGTTGATCTCAAGAAATCCGCGGTCTTCGCCATAAGCCAGCTGCCCAAGGACCAATCCGTTCCTCTGCTCATCTCCATCGCCAAGTCGAACCAGAACGCGGCCGTTCGTAAGAACGCCATCTTCTGGCTGGGGCAGACAGGCGAGGAAGAAGCCCTCCAGTTCTTCGAAGAGATCTTACTCAAGAAATAGGCAACACCACATATAAACAGACGTTGTGCGGGCCCGCCCCCCAGGCGGGCCTTTTTTTTTGGCTCTAGATCAACGGCCAGTCGGGCGGCGAGAAAAGCTCTTCGTACAGCCGCAGGGCGTAGAGGTCGGTCATCCCCGCGATCGTATCGCGGGCCCTCACTTCCAACGGATCCTCCTCCGGGTAGGAATTGACAAGATCGCCCGGATCCTCAAGGAGGTATTCATACAGTTCCTTCAGGATCCGTTCCACCTTGAGTGTCATGCTCTCGGCTTCGGATGAAAAATACACCCGGTCGTACAGAAAATCACGCAGCTCGGCGACCGCCGCGGAGATCTCATCGCTCATGCGGATCCGATCCAGGTCCGCCGCCAGGCTCGATCTCACGACATCCTCCACCATGGTGTCGATGCGGTTGGCATGGTACTTGCCCAGGATACGGACCAGGTGTTCGGGCAGGTCCTCGGATTTGATGATCTCCGCCCGCAGGCTGTCATCGATGTCGTGATTCACGTAGGCGATCACATCCGAGATCCGGACCGCCTGCCCCTCCAGGGATGCGGGCATGTCCTTTTCCCCGGCATCCAGGATCTTTCCCCGTCCCTTGGAGTGCCGCACGATCCCGTCCCGCACCTCATGGGTCAGGTTCAAGCCCTTGCCCCCGTATTCCAGCTTGTCCACCACCCGCAGGCTCTGCCGGTAGTGGGAAAAACCATCCGGGGAAAGACCCGAGAGGACCTTTTCACCCGCGTGTCCGAACGGCGTGTGCCCCAGGTCATGACCCAGCGCGATGCCTTCCGTGAGATCCTCGTTCAGCCGCAGCGCCTTGGAGATGGTGCGGGCGATCTGGGAAACCTCGAGCGTGTGTGTCAGCCTGGTGCGGTAGTGGTCTCCGAACGGGGCCAGGAAGACTTGGGTCTTGTGCTTGAGCCGCCGGAAAGACTTGCAGTGGAGAATGCGATCGCGGTCCCTTTGGAAAGCCGTCCGCAGCGGGTGCAGCTTCTCCTCGCGCCGTCGGCCGCGGGAATCCGCGCTCAGGCAGGCCCGGGGCGAAAGGAACTGCCGCTCTTGTGCCTCCAGCTCTTCTCGGATCGTCATGCTTCGTTTTTCCTATTCATTCCAGGGACGCACAGCCATCCCCGACCGTCGTCCTTGTGTCCGGCTACTGGATCCTGCTGTTGAGCGGCCAGGGCTCGTTCTTGCGGGCCTGATCGATCAGCAGCTTGGTGACGGGGAAGTTGATCTCCTGACGGTGAGACATCTCCATCTTTTCGGTCACCTTGCGCATGGTCTCCTCGATGCCCAGACGGTTCATCATGGCGAAGGGGCCCTCCTGCCAACCGAATGCTTCACAGCAGAGATTTTCCACGTCCGCGATCTCCAGGAGCCCGGCCTCGACGATCTCGGCGGCGCTGATGAAAGCCACGGCCTGGAACCGCTTTTTCAACAGGTCGGTGAGCATGAAATCATCCGGTTCCTTATCCTCACCTGCGCCGGCCTTCCAGAGGGCAGCGGTCCCGGCCGCCCGTCCCTTCTCGCATCTTTCCGCCAGGGACCGGGCGGGAGTGAAAAAATTGAAATACTTCAGGAAAATGGGATCTTCCGCATCGGAATCATCCGACATGGCGGTGAGATACTCGCATGTCGCGAGAGCGCCGAGCTCATCCATCCGGGCCAGAAACCCGCTTGCCAGGCCGAATGTGCCCCTGGCCACGGACTCGATGTGGGGGATCTCCATGCCGTCATCGATCATCCGGCAGGCCTCCAGCAGCAGGGCAGACAGCATGAGGCCGGCTGCCCCGCCTTTTCTTTCTTTCCTTAAGGGGATGGGTTCCTCGATCAGATTTATCGACTTGTCCATGGTCTCGAGTCTCCTCGCTTGAGTTCTGTGGTCTTATTCGATGAGCAGGAAGGCATACCGGTTCATGGTCTGGTCATAGTCGGAAAGCACCTCGATGGGATACCCAATCTGACGCACAGTGGCAAACACGTCCACTCCCAGAGCCTCGGGAGTGGGCCGCGCCTTTTTGGGGTGGTTACAGGGCTCCTTCTCACCGACACAGCTGCCGCAGATGTGGCAGCTGTCGAGGTACAGAAGGAAAGCCTTGCGATGCCCGGATATAAAAACCCGCCTCTCCAGCTCCAGAAGTTCCTCGCTTAACCGCTTGGTCCATTCATGGCGGTCCTCGGGGCGCTCCATGGCTTTGGCAAAGTGAAACACGGCCGCCAGGGTATATTCCCGGAAGAAGCGCTCACACTCAGCTAAGGGAGGCGCCTGGGGAGGGCACACGGCAATATTGCCGTACTCCGGGCATCCGAACCGGCACTTCATGCGCACCCATTGGGACACCACGATCGACTCGGGGTCGATCCACTTGTAGTCGGAATAACCCAACTCCTGAAACAACGCTTCCAGTGCCTGTTTTGTGTCTGTCATGTGCCCTTCCTTCCTGCAAAAAAGGCATTATACCACAACTCTTTCTAAATTCCAGATGCACGCGAAGTCCGATGCATTCTCAATGCCGTGTGTAATATTATTGCCAGTCAGGCAAGCTGATAAGGAAGCCGTCCGGAGGCGAGTGGGTATTGTCAAAGAATCTACACGATTGTCGAAATGATTCTGTAGAACCTGTTCTTTACCAGAGCGTGTCCCGATTCCCAAGCTCCATGGTCAACTCGTATACCAGCCGGGAGATGGCCGTCACCTTCTCGTAGTCGACCTTGTCCGCATCGTCTGTGGGCCTGTGGTAGTCCCGGTGAGAGCCGGAGTAGAAGAAGATGCTCGGGATCCCCTTCATGTCGAAGATGATGTTATCGCTCCCGACACCCGGAGCGTTACGGGGCCGCTCGAACTTGAGCGGCCAGTTCACTGTGCGCCTGTTCACGTCCATGAGTGCCTGCTTGAGCCCGGGAGTGATCTTGTCCGAATCCAGGGCATAGTGGCTGCGGTCCCCCTTGGAATACGCGTCCGTGCGGCCGATCATATCAAGGTTCAGGTTCACGACCACCTTCTCGATCGGCACGGGGCAGTCCGAAACAAAATGGCTCGATCCCAGGGCTCCTCCCTCCTCCTTGGTGAACAGCACGAAGATCACCGACCTCCTGGGCGGATCAAGCGCCACGGCCTCTGCGATCTCCATAACTCCCGCACTGCCGCTGGCATTGTCGTCCGCCCCGTTGCAGACCTGCCCGCCCCGCGGTTCCAGGTGGTCCAGGTGGGCGGTCACCGTGATGTACTCACCGCTCAATACGGGGTCCGTGCCCTTGATAAAACCCACCACGTTCCATGTCGGGATCTCTTCCTCCTCGTAGGTCACATCAAATTCGAGGCTTACTTCTGCGAGAGGAAAACACCGGTAGTTCTCCATGCCTTCTGCCTGGAGCTGGGAGAGAGTACGCTCCTGCCCCACCAGAATGTCTTGGATGACCTCCCGTTTCACGATGCAGATCACGGGTATCTGGACTGCGCCTGCGCCTTCACTGAGATAGACGTACCGTGTCTCCAGGGTCCTGTCCGGAAGGGAGTCCCACATTTTCAGGAGCTGTTCATCCGCCAGGACGAACACCCCAGCCGTGTTCTTGTTGACCAGGCCCATGAGCTTGCTCTGAAGGCCGTTCACAGACAGATATTTCTTGTGGACTTCTTCAGGCAGTACAGGCTTCCCTCCCCTGACAGGGGCCCCGGCCGTTAATATAATAACCTTGTTGGCGACATCGAGACCGGAGTAGTCATCCCACCCGTATTCGGGCTCGTGGATACCAAAGCCCACATACACGACCGGGAGCTCCTTGTTCTCCGTAGAGTGGAGATGGCCCTCGATCCACTTGTAGTCAGCGGCATGAGCATAGGCCTTCTTCCCGGACGCCGAGTTCAGTGTCAGGACGGGAGGCTCCTTGACCCGGCGCTTCACCACCGGGACGTGCTGCAGGAACGTGGGCTGATCGTCCTTCGTATACAGAGCCTCCAACCCGGCCGCCTGGAATTGGCTGGCCCCGTACCAGAGGGCGATGTCAAAGCCCTTGGAACCCAGGTAGCGGCCCTCGAGCTCGTCCGAGGCCAGGAAATAGACATGATCGCGGAGCTCTTCCCGGCTTATGGACTCTACGGGCTCACGTCGGACATCCTGAGAATAGAGCCAGGACATTCCTGCGGCGCCGATGATCGACACGATAGCCAACGTTATCCACAAGGGTTTTCTCATCTTCGATATCTCCGGAATTGTGATCGCACAGCACGGATAAACCATCCTTCTGTGTATACGATAAACGCAGCTCAAGAGTTCCTTTGGCCAGACAGAGTGCCCTTTATTATTAGCGGGGTCCGAAGATCTTGGTGCCGATGCGGACGAGGTTGGCGCCCTCCTCGATCGCAACCCGGTAGGAGTTGGTCATTCCCATGGAGAGGAACTTCATCTCGACGCCGGGGATGGTACAGGTGCCCAGGTGCTCGAACACGTGGCGCGTCTCCACGAAGAAGGGCCGGGCATCCTCGGGGTCTCCCATAAAGGGGCCCATGGTCATCACGCCCTGACCCCGGACATGGGCCAGGGGAGCTATCTGCCCGACCAGCGCCTCGGCCTCCTCGGGGAAAACGCCGAACTTCTGGGGCTCCCTACCGCTGTTTATCTCGATCAGGATCGGCAGGTTGCGGCCGTTCTGGGAGGCCCGCCTGTCGATCTCCCCGGCGAGTTCTAGGGAGTCCACGGTCTCGATCATGTCGAACAGGCGCACCGCCTTTTTGACCTTGTTCCTCTGGAGATGCCCGATGAAGTGCCACCGGGCCCGGTCGCCCACCGCATCATAAGCCGCCTCCGCCTCCTGCACATAGTTCTGGCCGATGATCTTCACACCGGCATCCAGGGCCTCGACTATCTCCCCGGGAGTGCGCGTCTTGGCCGCGGCCACCAGCTGTACTCCCCCGGGCAGTTCCTCCAGGATTCGCTTCACATTTTCTGTGATCATGTGTCTCTCACCAAAAAAGCAAAAAAAGGGGACAGGCCCCTTTTATTCTGAAAAAGGGGCCTGTCCCTTTTTTTTGCGAGGGAGTGGTGGACGTAGCGGCGCAAAAATGCCACGGCCTCGTCGCAGCGGCGGAACACGGGCACGCCCTCATTTTCCAGCAGCTCCTTCATAGGCAGATAGGGCCTGCCGCTGTCGATGCTCACCACGAAGGGCTTGTCGGTCCTGTGGAAGAGGTCGATCAGCCTACGGGGCGTGCTTCCCTCCCGCATCAGGTCCTCGCCATGAAATTCCGAAGGCGCCAGCGTGTTCATTGCGGGTGACATGGGCAGGGGCGAGACCACGGCGCAGTCCACGTTCTCATCCTCCAGGATGGCCTCGACACAGGCGGCAAATGCGCCGTCATCGGCCACCGGTGTGACATCCATGGGATTGCGGACGTTCTGTAGCCGTGTGATCCCCAGAGGATCCAGCACCTGGGCTATCCGCCCGGCGGTCGCATCCGAGAACCGGGCCAGCTCAAGCGTCGGTTCATGCGCAATGCTGTCCGACATGATCACGCACTCGAAGCCGGCATTGGAGATCAGGCCCACCCGGATCCCCCGGATTGTCTTGTCCGCCAGAAAACACAGGCCCTTGACGGTGTCCTCGAATTCGTCGATGGTATCGGCCATGATCACCCCGGCGCGCTCCAGCACGGCGCGGCTCACGGCATAGTCCCCCGCCACCGAGGCCGTGTGGCTGGCCGTGGCGGCCCGGCCTTCAAGGGAGCGGCCCGCCTTGTAAGCCACGACCGTCTTGCCCGGCTGCGAAGTTATCTCATGGGCGACTTTCGCCAGGGCCAGGCCGTCTCCGGGTTGGAACCCCTCGATGTACAGGGCGAAAACATGCGCCTCATCCCGGTCCTTGAGATAGTTGAGGTAGTCGGAGATGGTGAGGTCGAGCTGATTCCCTATCGAGACCGCAATGACGGGCTCGATCCCGGGGAGCTGGCTCATGCGCGATATCATGTAGGCCCCGCTCTGGCTGAGATAGGCCAGAGGATAGGGGCGCACACCCTCGCGCGGCAGGGAAAAGATCTTGTGTTCCGGGATAAAGGTGGTGTCGTACTTCCCCGGCCTCGAGAAGATGCCCAGGGAGTTGCCGCCGTTTACCACGGGGACCTGCCGGCCCGCGGCGCGGCCCTCGCGGATCAGGGACTTTATGCCCTGCTCGATGTCCTCCGTTCCCTCCTTTTCACCCATCCCGCCCGCGATGAAGATCGCCGAGCGGGCCTTCTGAGCCTCGATCAGGTCCCGCATCACCTGAAAGCCCTGCTCGGCAGAGACCGTGTGCACGAACAGGTCGACGGCCTCGGGGAGGCCGGCGACATCGGGCACGCAGCGGCACCCTTCGATCTCCCTGGCTCCCGGCTTGACCACATAGACCTTTTCGCGCGGGAATCCCTGTTTGAGGATGTTGTTTAGGATGATGCGGCCGATGTTCATCTTTTCTGAGACACCTATGATCCCGATGCTCCGGGGCTCGAGCAGATATCCTATGTCCGCATGGGGCCTCTCCGGCTCCCCGTGCTTGCTGCGGGATATGCGGCAGAGGCCGTCCAGCGGGATAAGCCGGCCCCGGCTTACGACAAAGGGGTTGACCTCGGCCTCTTCGATCACGAATTCGCTGTCCTGCGAATAAGGAGAAAAATGGGCTCCCAACCGCTGAAATTTGAGGTAGAGCTCGGCCAGTTTTTCCGCCGCCACCAGGGGCGGCCGGCCCCTGAAGCCCGAGGTCAGCTTTTCATAGAAAGCCAGCGGACGCAGCGTCCGGGACACATCCTCCTCAGGGAGATGGGCGGCAGAGATGGACACCGACCTCCCCTCCTTGAGCCGGGCGTTGATGTACTCCACGTCAAGCCCGCCGCTGCCCATGCTGACGATGGGTCCGAACTCCCGGGAATTTCTCAGGCCGAGGAGCAGCTCGGTGCCGAATCCCGACTTCTCATAGTCCACGGCTTCCAGGATGAGCGTTCCCCGGATCAGTGCGGCGCTGCCGCCGTCTGCACCGGCCTTCTCCTCCGGGTGGGATTCTTCCGCCCACCTCCTGAAATGCTCGGGGACCTCTTCCAGCATACCTGATACGGCCCGGTTCACGATTTCCGGATCGTTGTCCACGAACCGCACGCCTCCCACATCAGACTTGTGGAGGATGCGCGGCGACACCACTTTGAGCACCAGGCCTCTGCCGGGGATCCCGGACAGGTCCTGTTCGGTCGCTGCCTGCCCCGCCGGAAGGAAAAAATGGGCGGGTGTTTCCCAACCCATGGCATTCAGGACGGCATAGACCTCATGTTCCAGCAGGGTTTCGTGTTTGGCCTGCCGGAATATGTGTTCAATGGCCGTGAAATTGATATCCATTCATTTCTCCTGGATCCTTCCCATACGCCCCCGGCATGCACAAGCGGCCGGCCGCAGCGGCCGAATCGATTCAGCTGCGCGCAGAGGCGGCGGCCTCTCTGCCAAGGCGGAAAGCCTCGAGGTTTATCTCTACCAGCTCCTCACCCTTGGGCAGGAACAGGGCCCGGATGTGATCCTGCAGCAGCGCCTCGCCCACGATGAGATCGCCTGAGGCAGCGCCCAGCATCACCATGTTCTGGGACCGCAATGAGCCCGCTTCCTTGGCCAGGGATTCCGAGTCGATGATGAGGGCCCGTTCCCCAAATCCCCGGACCGCGGCCAGCACCTCTTCGAGGTCAGGGTAGTCGGGGATGTTGACGAACGGTTTCCGGCTCGTCACCAACCGGCCCTGGGGGTGGAGCAATTCCACATAACGGAGCGCCTCCATGGGTTCGACGCTCAGGATCAGGTCGGCCTGACCCCGGGGGATGAGCTCGCTGAAGATGGGCCCCTGAGACAGCCGGAGATGGGACTGGACCGCCCCGCCCCGCTGCGCCATGCCGTGGACCTCCGCCTGCTTGAAGTTCAGGCCGGCCTGGAGCGCGGCGTTGTCGATGACATAGGCGATGGACAGGGTCCCCTGTCCTCCCACTCCGGCCAGGATGATATCCTGCTTCACGTCACTGCACTCCCTTCTCCCGGCTGCGTTTGCGGGCCTGCTGGATGCACTCCCGCACCGAAACGATCACGGAAAGCCCGCGATGGGCAATCTCCTCCTCTATCACCTGTACGTTCGCCTCCAGGTTCCGGGCGAGGGGCGTGATGACACGGATGTGCCGCTCGTCCACACCGGTTCCCCGGATCATGTTGAGCAGCTTATCGCCGGAGAGAAATGTGGACTGGCCCCCGGTCATGGCAACAGAAGCATTGTCCACGATGAAAAGCGTCATGTCGGTGTCGGAGGCCGCCGCATCCACGAGTGGGGTGATGCCGGAATGGGCGAAAGTGGAGTCCCCGAGCACGCCCACCGAGGGATATATACCCGCATCGGCGCCTCCCTTGGCCATGCTCACGCTGGCGCCCATACACACAGCCGTATCCACCGCCCCGTAGGGGGGGAGCGCCCCTAATGTATAACAGCCGATGTCGCTGAACACGGTGGACCCGACATGGCCCTCCAGGGCCCGGTTCAATGCGTTGAAGGTGTCGGCGTGCGGGCATCCCTGGCAGAGCTGGGGGGGACGGACGGCCAGCTGGATGTCTCCCTCTGATTCCCGCGGAAGCGGCTCGAGCCCGAGGGCCTCGCGGACCAGGTGGGGCTGGAGCTCTCCCGCTAACGGCAGGGATCCGTCCAGCTTGCCCCGGATGGTTTTGCCCGCGACGCCGAAGAGGCCGCGCAGCCGGGATTCGATGAGGGGATAGCCCTCTTCCACGACCAGGACGGTGTCCACCTGCTCGAAGAGGCGCGCGATCTTGGCCTCGGGCAGCGGATAGACCGCAAGCTTGAGGATAGGCGGCACGGTCCCGACATCCGCGAGGTTTTCACGCACATAATTGTACGCGATGCCCGAAGCGATGATGCCGAGCGGGCCCCTGTCCGCATCGGGGATGGTCAGGGAGTTGAAGGCCGATTCCTCGGAAAATTTTGTGAGTTCCGGTTGGAGGTCGACCAACCGCTGGTTGCGCCGCCGGGCATTGACCGGCAGGAGTATCCAGTCCCGGCTTTCCCCCGAGTGCATGTCATTCTGAGGCCGGGGCTCATCGGGCTTTACCCGGGACCGGCTGTGCGAAAGCCGCGTGACCAAGCGGATCATCACGGGCAGGTTCCACCGCTCCGAGACATCGAAAGCCTGCCGGGTCAGGGCATAGGCCTCCTGATGGTCGGCGGGCTCGAAACACGGGATCCGGGCGAAATCCGCGAAGAAGCGGCTGTCCTGCTCGTTCTGGGAGCTGTGCATGCCGGGATCGTCCGCCACCACGACCACGAGCCCTCCTTCGATCCCGGTCAGGGCCGAGTTCATGAACGGGTCGGCGGCCGCGTTGAGCCCCACATGTTTCATGGACACGAGTGCCCGCCTGCCCGCGAAGGAAACGCCCAGGGCTTCCTCGTAGGCGACCTTTTCGTTGATGCACCATGCGGCCCGGAAGGCCCCGGTCTCCTGTGCTCTGCGGACAAGGAACTCCATGATCTCGGAAGCCGGGGTTCCCGGGTAAGAGTAGGCGGCCGAAAGCCCGGCGTGGACAGCCCCCAGGGCGACGGCCTCGTCGCCTAACAGAACCTCGCTGCTCATGGTGTTTTCCTCGTTTTTCATGACGTCCGCAAACAAGAAGTTATCACACAAATCACCGTCTCTGTCAACCGTGTTGGGGCGCCCGCTCTCGATGTGGATCGCGCAGATGACCTCAGAAAATTAAATCTTATAATTTCTATACAATTAGGTTGAAATAGCCGGGTGAATCACGTAGTATAAAGGCGAAGAGGATCTGCAATCATATGCGCAATCCGAGGAGGCATAAATGATAAGATTATCGACCAAAGGCCGATACGGGACACGACTCATGCTCAATCTTGCCCTGCATCACAACGGCGGCCAGAAGGCGACCATCCTGAAAAACGTCTCCAACGATGAAGAGATCTCCATACGGTACCTGGAACAGATCATCATCCCGCTCAAGATCAACAAGCTGGTCAAGAGCATCCGGGGGGCCGGCGGCGGCTACATCCTGGCCAGGGACCCGGCCGACATCAGGCTGAGTGAGATCCTGCATGCGTTGGAAGGATCCTGCTGCCTGGTGGAATGCGTGGAGGACGACGATTACTGTACGCGCACTCCCACCTGCCCGACCCATGAGGTGTGGGAAGAGGCCTCGAACATGCTCAAGAATTATTTCGAAAACATCTCGCTGCAGGATCTGGTCAAAAGGTCTAAAAAGAAATCCAAAAAAAAGTAGCATGATCATCGCATCCCTGGCCATTTTCCCCACCAGCGAAGGGGCTTCGGTCAGCCGCTTCGTGAAAGAAGTCATCCGCATCGTCGAAGAGTCGGGCCTGAAGAGCGCGACCGGCGGCATGTCGACCACCATCGAAGCCCCCGATCTACCGTCCCTGTTCGCTGTCATCGAGAAGACCCACCGGAAGCTGGTCGAAATGGGTGCGAAGCGGATCCACATCGATCTCCACGTGGATCACAGGCTGGACAAGGACGCCAGCATCTCCTCCAAGCTCGCGGCGGTGGGGAAGTCTTAGTCCTCATCAATCCAGACGGAAAAGCGGCCTGGTCAGACAGGTCGGACCTCCCGCCCCCAGACGCGAGATATTCGTTCCGTCGTATTCCCGAATCCTCACCCCGCTTTCCTCCAGAAGCCCGCGTGTCAGCGGATTCCCGGAGAGCATGAGGCAGTCCCGAGGTCCCACGGCCAGCACGTTTCCGGCCATGCTGTCGTATTCCCCGGAGGGAACCTCCAGCAGGGTGATCCCGCGCCCGCACAGCCACTCACGAAAAACCACCGGCATAAGGGGCGAATACACCAGAGCCAGGTCATGGTCGAGGGGGCTTATGAGCGACATGAGGTGGAGGACATCGCCCGGGCCATTCCAGTGCGGCAGGGGAACGATCCGGATGTCGGAGACGGTATCCGGCAGGATCTCGGCCAGTTGGCGTATGCCGTCGGCGTTCGTCCGGTAGCCCTGACCCACGGCCAGCGTGTTCCGGTCGAACCAGACCACATCCCCGCCTTCGATCCTGCCCGGGTCCCGGATCTCTCCGAGGACGGGGATGCCGGCCTCCGACAGGAACCGGGCCGCCGCTTGCGGCTCCCCCCTCCGCAGGGGCTTTCCCATGTTCAACAGCACCGCACCACCCTCCAGGATGAGGAGGCAGTCACGCACATACAGGGAATCCAGCCCGGATCCGGCGCCCGTCCCCAGATACCGGATGTTCGGAACGGATTCATCGAGCATGGCGGCGAAGGCGTCGTATTCGCTGCAGGCCCGTTTGAAGTCGGGAGGGCCCAGGTAGCCGTACTCCCTCCAGTGTTGGTTCAGGTTCTCCTGGTTTAGGAATGCGTCTTCGGGCCGCTTCATGAGCAGATGTGTCATGCGGCCCACCTCGGAAAATATTCTGACTTCCATCTCTGTATCCTCCATTCCGACCCCCAGTGTCAATCGAAGGGGGCTTCGATGATCCCTCCGCCCAGCACGGTGTCGTCATCGTAGAAAACCACCGACTGGCCTGGCGTGATGGCCCGCTGCGGACGGTCGAACTCCACCGAGATCTTCTCGCCGGGAAGCGGGACGATGGTGGCGGGGGCTTCCCTGTGCTTGTAGCGGATGCGGGCCCGCACACGGAGCGGGCGTTCGAGGTCGGGCCGGGCGATCCAGTTTAGCCGGCCAGCCAGCAGCGCGGTTTTGTAGAGCTCCCGGTTCGGGCCGGCCACCACGGTGTGGTCCTGCGCATTGATCTCCAGGACATAGAGTGGATGGGGGGCGGCAATACCAAGGCCGCGGCGCTGACCGACGGTGAAATGGATGATCCCCGGATGCCGCCCCAGAACATTCCCCCGGCTGTCGACGATAGGGCCGGGCCGGGCCAGCTCCGGGATCCGCTGGGCCAGGAAACGGCCGTAGTTATTATCGGGGATGAAGCAGATCTCCTGGCTCTCCGGCCGGGATGCGGCCGGGAGATCCCTACTCAGGGCCAGGTCTCTCACCTCGCGTTTGGTCATCTCGCCCACCGGGAAGAGGGAGGCCTCCAGCTGGGCCTGGCTCAGTCCGTAGAGGAAATAGGACTGATCCTTGTCCGGGTCCCGGCCTTTTGCCAGAACGAAACGGCCCGTGTGTTCGTCCCGGAGGATGCGCGCGTGATGGCCGGTCGCGATGCGTTCCGCGCCCTGCTGTTTTGCGAGGCGCAGGAACGCGGAGAACTTGATGTGTTCGTTGCAGCGGATGCAGGGATTCGGGGTGCGCCCCAGTGCATACTCGCCGCAAAAATCATCGATCACCGCTTTCTCGAACACGGACTTCATGTCGACCAGGAAGTGCTCTATCCCGAGGGACTGGGCGACCCGCTGGGCCTGATGGGCCGCCTCCCGGCCGCAGCAGCTCATGTGATCGGCGTCCCGGCAGTAGTCCGAAGACAAGGCATACAGATCCAACGTGAAACCCCGGACCTCATGCCCGGCCTCGACCAGGAGGGCGGCCGCTACCGAGGAATCGACTCCCCCGCTCATGGCCACGGCTATCTCTTGCTTGTCTCCCTTCACATTTCCAGTGTAGCAAAATCACGGGAATGGGGCAAAAAAGGGGGGAGAGGCGATTTAATGGGACTGTCCCGTTCTTAAATTGCACCTGTCCCCCTTTTTGCCCCATTCCCGTGATTTGAGCTTTGGCGGCAAATGCGTTACACTCCTCCCCTGGAGCGAGGAAGATATGAGGGAACGCGCCGTCCACACAGACATCCTGGAAATGATCGGAGACACCCCTCTGTTACGGCTTTTCCGGATAACCGAGGGTGTCCAGGCGGAGATCTACGCCAAGCTGGAGTTTCTCAATCCCATCGGCAGCATCAAGGACCGCATCGCCCGGCACATGCTGGAGAAGGCGGAGGAAGAGGGGCGGATCCAGCCCGGGGACACCATCGTCGACAACTCCTCAGGCAACACGGCACTGGCATTGGCCGTGCTCTGCACGCTGAAGGGATACAAACTCAAGGTCGTGGTCCGGGACAACCTGAGCGGCGAGAAGATCAAGCTGCTCAAGGCGCTCAAGGTGGACATGGTGTTCGTGGATCACACCCTGCCCCCGGATTCCCCCGACAGCTACAACAACATCACGCCCCGCATCGCCGCAGAAACACACCGCGGTTACTACTTCGACCAGCACAACAACCGGGAAAACAACGAAGCCCACTACCTGACCACCGGCCCCGAGATCTGGGAACAGATGGAGGGCCGCATCGACTATTTCGTGGCCGGCATGGGCACCGGGGGTACGGTCTGCGGCACAGGAAAATATCTCAAGGAACAGGATCCCCGCATCCGGGTCATGGGCGTGGACCCGGTCGGATCGGTGTTTCACTCCTATTTCAAGACGGGAAAGATGGAACCGCCGTCGCCCTATCTCATGGAAGGACTGGGCGACGAGTTCCTGATCGGATGTGTGGACTTCGATGTCCTGGACGATATCCTCCAGGTCACGGACAAAGGGGCGTTTCTCACGGCCCGGGAGCTGGCGGACGTGGAAGGGATCATGGCGGGGGGTTCCAGCGGGGCGGCGCTCCGCGCCTGCCTGGACCTGGCCCGCCGGATCGACCGTCCGGCCCGGATCGTGACCGTTTTCCCGGATTCCGCCTACCGCTACCTCAGCACCATCTACAACGACGACTGGTTGAGGGAGAAGAACATACTCTGATGCCTTCCAGGCCGGGCTGCCTCTGTGGTCCGGTGGGGACCACGGCTTCTACTTCTTCTTCGTATACTTTTCGGGGTCCTGCTCGAATTTCTCTTTGCAGCCGGCGCAGCAGAAGTAGTAGGTCTTGCCTTCATACTCGATGGAATCGGTGTCCTCGGACTTGTTGAAGGTCTCGCCGCTGACCGCACATTTTACGACGGTCTCATCGGCGCTGACATACTTGGCCGGGTTCTTGGCAAAATCTTCCTTGCATTTTTCCATACAGAAGTAATAGGTTTTGCCGTTGTACTCATAGGTGGCCTTGGCTTTGGACTTGTCGAATTCCATACCGCAGACAGGGTCCTTGACCTTGCCGTTCTCGGCGTGTTCGCCGTGTTCCTCATGTTCGCCATGTTCCATGTCCTCACCATGCTGGTGGAGAGAACCGGGCTCGGCATTGATGAACTTCTCGGGGTCCGCCTTGAACTTCGTCTCGCAGCCGTCACAACAGAAATAATAGGTCTTGCCCTTGTACTCCATGGAGCCCTTGGCTTCCGACTTCTTCATCTCTTCGCCGGAAACTTGGCATGTGACCAGGTCTTGGGCCTGAAGGGCCGTTGTAAGCGAAAGCACACCCATAAATGCGATCAGGATCGCGAGGGTGAGCCGTTTGTTTCGGTGGTTCATCGTGTCCTCCTCGAATGTTTTATACCCACTAAGTATATAGAAACCATAGTTTTTGTCAAATAAGTACGTGCTTATATTCTTTGGGGAAAATCATGTGTCTTTCCCCCCGCTACACCTGTTCGGCGGAGGGTGGTTCCGCTGCAGGGGCCTTCACTTTCATGGTCCAGGCATAGATGACCGGGACCAGGATCAGGTTGAGCAGCGTGGCGGTGATCATGCCGCCGACCGTGGGAGCGGCTATAGGCTTCATGATCTCGGAGCCCGCGCCGCTGCTCAGCAGGATCGGGATCAGAGCCAGGACCGTGGTGGCCGTAGTCATGATGATGGGCCTCACGCGCAGCACGCCGGCCTTCACGATGTCCTCCAGACGTGCTCCCCCCTTCCGGGCGTATTTCACCAAGAAGTCCACCATGACGACGCCGTCTTCAACCGCCACCCCGAACAGGGCGATATACCCCACCCACACCGCCGTGCTGAACTTGAATCCCATGAGATACTGCAGCCAGATGCCGCCGACAAAGGCGAACGGCAGGGAGAAGATCAGGATCAGGGCGGCCTTGACGCTGTGGAACTTCATGTAGAGCAGGAGGAAGATGATGAACACACAGATCGGCACCACAACCAGCAGACGGTTGCGGGCCTGCATCTCGTACTCGTACTGGCCGCTCCAGGAGATGTAGGTGCCGGCCGGGAGCTCCAGATTCTCGTTCACGATCTGCTGGGCTTCCCTGACAAAATCGACGACACCCACCTGATCGGTATCCACATCCACGAACACACGGACATACGGGAGGGTGTTCTCTCCGGATATCTTGGCCGGGCCCTCAACCTTCCGGATGGAAGCCACCTGGCCCAACGGGACCTGCGCGCCGGAGGGTGTGGGCACCAGCACACGCTCCAGGTCCGAGATGCTGTCGCGCAGCTCCCGGAGATACCGGATCCGGACCGGGTAGCGCTCCCGCCCTTCCACGGTGGTGGTGATGTTCATCCCTCCTATGGCGGTCATGATCAGGTGCTGGATCTCTCCCACCTTGACGCCGTAGCGGGCCGCCTCCCTGCGGTCGACCTCGATCTCGATATAGGGCTTATTCCCGATCCGCTCGGCATAGGGGTTACGGGCGCCGGGGATCTCGCGTATGATCCCCTCGATCCGGATGCCGATCTCCTCGATCAGCTTGAGGTCTTCGCCGTACACCTTGACCCCGATCGGGGTCTGGATGCCGGTGGCCAGCATATCGATGCGGTTCCGGATGGGCTGGGTCCAGATGTTGCTCACGCCGGGGATGCGCAGCGCGTCATCCATGGCATTGATCAGCCCCTGCCGGGTCATACCGGGAGGCCACTCCGCTTCGGGCTTCAGGCGGACGATGGTCTCGATCATGCTCACCGGAGCGGGATCCGTGGGTGTTTCCGCGCGCCCCAGCTTACCCACCACGTCTCTGACCTCGGGGAAGGACTTGAGGATGATATCCTGCTTCTGCATGACCTCCATCACCTGTGTGAGCGAGGCGCCCGGAAGCAGGACCGGCATGAACAGCAGGTCTCCCTCGTTGAGCGGAGGCATGAACTCGCTCTTGATGGACCTCAGCGGAAGGAAGGCGCTGGCCAGGATCAGGAGCGCGATCAAGAGCACCACCAGCTTGTGCTTCAGGGAAAACCTCAGCACGGGTTCATACACGCGCATGAGGAACCGGCTCAGGATGTTCTTCTCGGGAGGCCGCATCCGGCCGCGGAGGAGCAGGGCGGAGAGCACGGGAACCAGGGTGATGGCCAGCAGGGCTGAGCCCAGCATGGCGAAGGTCTTCGTGTAGGCCAGGGGAGAGAAGAGCTTCCCGGCCTGCCCCCGCAGAGAGAACACGGGGATGAAGGCCACGATGACGATCAGGATGGCAAAGAAAATGGCGGATCCGACCTCTTTGGATGCTTTGACGACGGCCTCCACCCGATTCGAAGGAGAGGCGAGGGCTATATGCCGGGAGATGTTCTCGGTCATTACGATCCCGGCGTCCACCATGACTCCAATGGCGATGGCGATCCCGCCTAGGGACATGATGTTGGAGGGGATCTTCAGGTAATACATGACCAGGAACGAGATCAGCACGCCGATCGGCAGGATGATGGACACGATCAGGCTGGAGCGGAAGTGGGCCAGGAACAGCAGGATCACGGCGGCGGCCACGATGATTTCCTCCAGCAGGGTGTTCTTGAGGTTGTCCGTAGCTCGTTCGATGAGCTCG
>CBFDBC010000055.1:0-17564 GCA_965602945.1 uncultured bacterium
CTCTGTCCGCATCGAAACGGAAGAGCTGGCCATCAAGGACCACCGCAGCATCTTTTGCAGGCAGGCGATGATCTTCTCCGAAAGCGCCCTTTTCTCGATCTTCGATTTCAAGCTCGAGGAGGGTGATCCCGAGACAGCTCTGACCCAGCCCAAGTCGATCGTCCTGACACGTGAGATGGCCGGGCGATATCTGGGAGATAATGCCGATGAGATCCTGGGCCGGACACTCACCGTGGATTGGAACGGCACGGTCGTGGATTTCCAGGTCACCGGTATACTGGAGGAAGTCCCCCCGAATTCACACATTCACTTCGACGTGGCAGCATCGCTCGCCACCTACCCGGATGAGTTCCTGAGCCAATGGTTCAACAACTCCATCTACACCTATGTGACCCTCGAGGAAGGGGCCGATCCGGCTGAGCTGGAGGCTAAGCTTCCCGGGTTTCTTAACAAGTACATGGCCCCTCAGTTCGCGGCCTTCGTGGGACCGGAAGCCGACATCACCGAGGTGTTTCAGATCAAGATGAAGCCGCTCCTGGATATCCATCTCTATCCCAGCGAGCAGTTCGAGCTGGAACCTTCGGGCAGCATGAGCTCGGTGCTGATCTTCTCCGCGATCGCCGCCCTGATACTGGCCATCGCCTGCATCAACTTCATGAGCCTCTCCACGGCCCGGGCCAACAAACGGGCCCGAGAGGTAGGGATGCGCAAGACCATCGGGGCCCTCAAGCTCCAGCTGTGGGGACAGTTCCTGGGCGAATCTGTTCTCCTGAGCTTCATCGCCCTGGCCCTGGCTGTGTTCCTGATCTTCCTGGCCCTCCCCGCCTTCAACTCCCTGTCCGGCAAATACCTGCATGTGAGCGCCCTCTTCTCGCTTGGGAACGTATTCCTCCTGCTCGGGATCGCCCTGGTTACGGGTATTCTGGCAGGGATGTACCCGGCCTTCTACCTGACCGCGTTCGAGCCGGTCAAGGTGCTCAAGGGCAGCGCACTCACCGGTACCGGGAAATCGGTATTCCGCAGGGCAATGGCGGTCCTCCAGTTCGCCATCTCCATCACCCTCGTCATCGGTACGCTGGTCATCTTCAAACAGCTGGACTATCTGCAGGACAAGCCCCTGGGATTCGACAAGGAGAATATGGTCATTCTCTCAACCGAAAGCGAAACGGTCCGGCAGGGCCTGGGTGTCTTCCGGGACACCTTGAAGGCGAATCCCCGCATCGTATCGGTGAGCGGCTCGTCCAACATCCCCGGCAGCCGGACCTTCTCCGACACCGTGTTCAAGAGAGATGATTCGGACGACATCTTCAGCCTGACTTTCATCAGGTCCGAACACGAGTTCATCGACACCTATGGATTCCAGCTGATAAAAGGCCGGCGTTTTTCTCGCGAATTCGGCACGGACCTGGACAGCGCTGCGGTGCTGAACAAGGCGGCTGTGCGGGAACTCGGATACACGATCGAGGAGGTCATCGACCGAAAACTGCTCATGGCCGTCAGCGAGTCTGAATTCACCGAGTTTTCGGTCATTGGCGTTGTGGATGATTTCCACTTCAAATCTTTGCACCGGACCATCGAGCCGATGATACTCATGGTAGGACCGGACCGCACGCGAGTCATCTCCGTACGAGCCCTGCCGGGTGACATGCGCGAGACCCTCGCATTCATCGAGGAGAAATGGGCGGAGATCTTTCCCGGAGAAGAATTCAACTACAGCTTCCTGGACCAGAGGATCGCCTTGCTCTACGCGAGCGAAGGCCGGATGCGGGACATCTTCCTGATCTTCTCGGCGCTATCCATTTTTGTCGCCTGCCTGGGACTCTTCGGCCTGGCGGCCTTCACTGCGGAGGAGCGCACCAAGGAGATCGGGGTGCGCAAGGTCCTGGGGGCTTCATCGGCCAACATCCTGCTGCTGCTCTCCCGCGAATTCACGAAGTGGGTGATCGCGGCCAACCTCATTGCCTGGCCTGTGGCCTATTTTGTCATGAATCGCTGGCTGCAGAATTTCGCCTACCGCACCAGCCCGGGGATCTGGCCGTTCCTGCTGTCTGCCGTTTTGGCGCTCGCGATCGCCCTGCTCACGGTAAGTGCCCAGTCGATCAGGGCCGCGCTGGCCGATCCCATAGATTCACTTCGCTACGAATAACCGTGAAGGATCCTTTCGGTCATTTCATGGCGTTGAACGCGTCCATCACCTTGAGAAAGTCGGGATCGGTGAACGTAAACTCGCCCTCTCCGGTCTTCTCGGCCCCGGGATAGAGTGCACGCTCCTTCTTGACTTTGAGCACCATCGTGTAGGGCGGCTGCAGCTTATAGGGTGAATACCGGCTTAGGTCTCGCAGGGCCGCTGCCACATCCCGCCGGATGCCCCTCCTCACATCTTCCGGATGCAGGCACAGGGCTGCCGGGGCCATCCCCTGTTTGGTCTCGTAGACGGCCACTCCCTCGAAGAGATCCTCGGCCTGGCGGCAGATCCAGTCGTCCCCGGCCAGAAAGGCCACCGGCACCTCGTGCAGGCCTGCGATCAACGCATTGTACCCCGCCTCGGGGAGCGACTCTCCGTTGATGGATAGGTCGATCACGTTCCCGCTGGAAGTATGCGCCAGGACCCCCCCCTCGGTCCCGGCCTTGGCATGATACCCGATGAAGACCACGGCGTCGAAGCTCTCATCTATGCCCAGCATCATGTTCTCTGGCCGGGACGTCACCCCGCGCAGGAGCCGGGCCTTCCTGTGCACCAGCCCGGGTACGATGTTGGTCTTGGCGCCGTGGCCGTCCCGCACGACCACCTCCACAGCCCCGGCGTCCAGAGCGCCCTGGACGGCGGCACTGGCTTCCTCGCTCATCAAGCTCCGGAAGTATTCGTAATCGGGGCCCGAGGAACTGCACTCCCGGCCCGACACCACTCCTGCGACACCCTCCATGTCCACGGAGATGAATACCTTTATCCCCTTCCGCGGTGCTGATGCCAACAGCAGCAGCCCGGACAGCATGAGGACGACTCCCCACATCCTGTATTTCTTCATGATCTCCTCCTTGTCCGTATTCGTCACATCATATTTAGAAAAGCAAATATTTTCATTTGCTGCCAGCGGCATTATTAATAACCGGATTCGGCCCAGCATGACCGCTAGGGCCTCCGGCTCAACAGGCTTCCGATCACCACGGCCAGCGAAGCACATATGAATCCGGGAATGAGCTCATAGATCTCGGTGGGCCGGCTGAGATACAGCTTCCAGAAGATGACGACCAGCGTGCCTGTGATCATACCCGCCAGCACACCGGCGATGGTGGTCCTCTTCCAATACAGGGCGAAGATGAGCGTCGTACCGAAGGCAGCTCCCAGCCCCCCCCAGGCGAACAGTACCAGCCAGAAGATCAGGTCCTGGGCCAGATAGGCCATGACCAGGGACAGGATGCCGGAAAGGATGACCGCCACCCGGCTGAGTCTGAGCCTCCTGGCCTCGGGTATCGCGGCCCCCTTCTTGATGATCTTTTCATAGATGTCACACACGAATGTGGATGCCACCACCAGCAGCTGGGAATCGGCCGTGGAAAGGATGGCGGCGAAGATGCCGCCGATGATCAATCCGTACAGCGCGGGGCCGAAGAACTCGGAAGAAAGCACCAGGTAGATCACCTCCGGGTCAGCGGCGGGGAGGCTCGCCACATCCGGGATCAGGGCCCGGCCCATCAGGCCGATAAACACGGCCCCCCAGCTGATCACCACGTTCCAGAAAGTTCCTATTACCGAAGCGAGCCTGAGCTTGTCGGGGTCATCTATGGACATGTACCGGACGACGATGTGGGGCTGGCCGGGAGACCCGAGGCCGATGCCGAGGAAACCGATGATCACACCCACGCTCAGGGAGAACGGATCGACCAGGGCCGGATCCAGCCGGGACAAAGTCTGCAGCAGCACCGGGAATCCTCCGATCCGGATCAGGCCGTAGACCGGGAAGATCACCAGGCCGAGGATCAGGATCACCGCACGGATGACGTCGTTGTAGGCCACGGCGATATAACCGCCCAGCACCATGTAGACCAGGACCAAAACACCGGAAGCGGCCAGCGCCAGCAAAACTGGAATGTCCAGCGCCGTGCTCAGCGCTTTGGCTCCGCCCACGAACTGGGCCGCAACATAAGCGGTGATGAAGATGGCGATGATAACAGCTCCCGTGATCCGGATGAGCTGGCGTTTGTCCTGAAACCGGGACTCGAAATAGTCCAGCAGGGTGAGCGAACCGAAGGCTTCCGTCTCCCGCCGAAGCCTGCGCCCGATGTAGATGAACTGGAACATCTCGGCGACTATGTACCCCACGACAGCCCAGACCGCTCCGGTCCCTCGGGTAAATGCCATCCCGCTGACTCCCAGGACGAGCCACGAGGACCGCCCCGAGGACACGGCGGAGAGGGCCACCACGAACTTGCCCATGGCACGGCCGCCTATGAAAAAATCCGACTGGCTCTTCATGCGGCGGAGGGTAAATAAGCCCACTAAAACGGGCAGGAAGAGGGTGAGCAGGAATATGCCGAACGCCAGGGGATCGGTCAGCTTGTCGTAGATGCTCATCTACCGGCCCCGGTCCCGGCCGGAGATCCGGTAGAGGAGGAAGGACACCAGGATGATGGCCAGGGGAAGGACCAGGAGCACGAAGACCGCGCTGAACATGATTCGTGTCCTCCTTTGATTTATGCGGTTCTGGGGCCTATTCCTCCGTGGGGAAGGCGATGGAGCCTGTGTAGATCGAATAGCCGGACGCATTCTGGACCGACATCCGGCCGGGCCGGCTGCCGGTCGTGCGGCAGGCCCCAACCTCACCCTTTGTGTTGATGGCGACAAACTGCTCGCCCGGCAGGAACTTGGGATTCACCTTCTTGTATTTGTCCGCGATCATGCGCAGGGCATCCTCGCAGGCCTGCTGCGGCGTGCGGCCTTCCTTCATGCGCAGGACCATGTAGAACGAGGCGCAGGATTTGATCACATCCTCTCCCCTGCCTGTGGCGCCGGCCGCTCCGACCGCATTGTCCACGTAGAGGCCGGCCCCGATGATAGGTGAGTCCCCCACCCGGCCGGGGATCTTGAATCCCAGCCCGCTGGTGGTTGTGATGCCGGCCACGTCTCCGTTCCGGTCAATGGCCAGGACATTGGTGGTGCCGTGGGGGTCATCGTCGAACTCTTCCCTCTGTTCCCTCTGCTGGTACTCCGGCAGGTCCTTGAGGTGGTCAGGCGGGCCCCAGTCGTCCCGATCGGAGAGAGCCTCCCTACGGCGTATATAGGCCTCGCGTGTCCTCTCGGTCAGCAGGTTCTCTTCCTTGAAGCCCCATTTCATTGCGAACGCCAGTGCATCCCGGCCCACCATCAGGACATGATCGGTCCGTTCCATGACGATCCGGGCCACCGAGCACGGATACTTTATGTTCTCCAGGCACGCCACCGCGCCCGCGTTGTATGTCTTGCCGTCCATGATGGAGGCATCCAGCTGCACGATCCCTTCTTCGTTGGGGAATCCCCCATACCCTACGCTCATGTCATTGGGATCCTCTTCGATGATGTTGGCCGCTTTTTCCACTGCGTCGACGGCCACGCCCCCTCCTGCGAGGACCTCCCATCCCGCGGCCATGGCTTTCTTGCCCGTGGCGTTGGTATGGCTTGTGATTATTAGCGGCGCCTTACCCGGCTGTCCACTGGCGAAAGCCGGCAGTCCCTTTACAAGAAGTACCCCGGCTCCCAGGCCCAGGCTCTGACCGAAAAAGCGTCTCCGTGTGATGCGTTTCTTCATGGTTCGATCTCCAGGTTCGGATTTAACAGTACCTTCAATAACCATATCCTTTCACACCCAAAAGTCAAGTCTTGGGATATTCTGGGGGCGATCTCAGAGCATCGGCATCGTCGTTCCCCATTCGGCGTAGGTTACTACAGCCTCATGGGCAACTTCCTTGCCGCTGCACCGACCTCATCCCCCAGAATCTCCCAAGAGTTGGACTTCTATAATAACAGCTCTAATCCTACGGGCGGGGTGATCAGAGGATACGGCGGGCATCGGAGACCGAGGGAAGCCCCTTGACACGCGTGAGTATCCTCTTCAACTGAGGTGCACTGCTGATCTCCAGGGTGGCGAGCAGGGTCTGAAGCCGGTCCGTAGGGCTGATGCGGACGTTGGTGCCGAGGAGCCGTGCCTTTTCCTCCTCCACGACCTTGGCCACATCTTTGAGGAGCTTCTGCGAGCCGCCGCCCACGACCTGGATGGGTACGGAATATCCCCGGGTTCCCTCATCCCAGGAAACATCGGCCAGACGATCCCGGTCCGGAAGCCGCCGGATGTTATGACAGTCCCGACGGTGTATGGTGATGCCGCGGCCCCGGGTGATGTATCCTGTGATCCGATCCCCGGGCAGGGGGCTGCAGCACCGCGCAACCCGGGTTAAAAGATCCCCCATGCCGGCGACCGTTACCCCAGTGGGGGTAACCTGGAGCGGTATGCTCTCCGGGACGGTCGGGGAGAGTCCCTCCTCCCGGGTCTTGGCCAGCCGGTTTCGGATATGTTCGGCGCTCAGCTTGCCCCGGCCCACCGCTTCCAGGAAATCCACGGCCCGGCTAAAACCGAACCGGACCGCAAGCTTCTCGTAATCGCGCACCCTCTCCCCCAGGCGTTTCAGGGTCCGGTCAGCCATTTCACGTCCCCGGGCTACGAATTCATCCCTTTCCTGGCTCAGGAACCACAGGCGGATATCCCGGCGGGCGCGCTGCGTCCGGATGAATCCACGCCGGGGATTCAGCCAGTCACGGCTGGGGGACGACTTTTTCCCGGTCTGAATCTCCACACGATCCCCGCTCTGAAGCTTGTGATCGAGGGTAACCATCTTCCCGTTGACCTTGACGCCCCGGCAGCGATGCCCCACCTGGGTGTGGATCGCGTAGGCGAAATCCAGGGGAGTCGCCCCTTCGGGGAGGGCCAGGATGTCGCCCTCGGGAGTCAAGACGAAAACGTCGCGGGCCAGGGGCACCGCCTGATCCGGCGGACCGGACTCCCCTTCCGGGAAAAGATCCCGCTGCCAGGCCAGCAGGCCCCGCAGGTAGGCGACCTTAGCCTCGACGCTGATATCACGGCCTGCTTTTTCCTTGTACATCCAGTGGGCGGCGATGCCCCATTCGGCCGTCCTGTGCATCTCCCCGGTGCGGATCTGGATCTCCAGAGCCCGGCCGCGGGGGCCTTGCACAGCGGTGTGCAGGGAGCGGTACATGTTGGGCTTGGGCACCGCGATATAATCGTCGTACTCGCCGGGAATGGGCGGCCACAGACCGTGTACGATATCCAGCGCTGCGTAGCAGTCCTTAACCTCCTTTACGATGATGCGGACGGCCTGGACGTCATAGATCTCGGTAAAACCTCTATGGGTGGATTCCATTTTTTTGAAGATGCCGGTGATGTGCTTGGGACGGCCCGTGATCTGCCCAGAGATCCCGGCCTGCCGCATCGCGTTCTGCAGGGTCGTGATTATGGCCCTGATCGTCCGTTCTCGGCTTTCACGCCGTTCCGACAGAAATCCTGAGATCTTAAGAAACTGCTCCGGCTCCAGCTGCTGCAGCGCCAGGTCCTCCAGCTCCCATTTGAAGCTGCGGATGCCCAGCCGGTCGGCCAGGGGTGCAAAGATGTGCAGGGATTCCTCGGAATTCTGATTCCGGACCGATTCAGAGAAAAAGGAGAGGGAATACATGAGGTTCAGCTGCTCGGCCAGACGGATCATCACCACGCGTACGTCATCCACCATGGCCAGGAACAGCCTGCGCAGATCGGGGGCCTTTTCCCTTTCCAGCCTGCCCCAGGATATCCGGTTCAAACGGGCCGTGCTCTCCACCAGCCGCGTGGTGTCTTCCCCGAACCGTTTCCTCAGGGTGGCGGGGGCCACATCGGTGACCTGGAGCAGATCGTGGAGCAGGGCTGCGGCTACCGCCGCCTCTCCCAGCTGCAGCCGCGTCAGGACCATGGCCGTCCCCAGGGCATGGTCGATGCCGGGAACCCCGGGAGCAAGCTCGTGACCTTCCAGGGATCCCGCCGCAAAGGAGTAGACCACTCGAAGAAACTCTGGATCACTCTCCGGGCTGTAGTTCAGCACCTGCTGGATCAGGGTATCAATGTTCATCAGACACTCGCCCATCGACCACTGGCTCGCCTCCGCCCGTGATCGTGTCTCTTGATTCTACCAGAAGTGGAACGGGGCGGGAACCGGTACCTTTTCACCCCCGATGGCGAGTGTGACTGTGGCCGACACCGGTTTTTCCAGACCCTGAGGAGTTCGCTGATTGAACGTCACATGGATCTGCCTGAGCGGACGGAGGGGATTGATGGGGCTGGAAGGCTCATCCTTTCTCAACAGCTGGTTTGCCAGATGCACGGCCAGGCCCAGGGCACTCAGGATGGAGAAGGAATTGACCATGGGATCGCGGTGCGCGTCAGGGTTGAAGGGATCATAATTGCGCGGCATGGGGGGCAGCTCCAGATCAAAAGAAAGACTGCCCAGGGATCGCTTCCGGCTGGCGGCGACCAGCTGCTGTTCCACATACAGGGAGATCGTATACTCTCTCTCCAGGAGGCTCGGTGTGGTCACTTCGTCTGGTTTGACGGCCGGGTCCCCGGATTCCTGGTCGAGTTGAATATCAAGGACGAGCTCCTGCCGGTGCAGAGTCTCACCCGACTTGAGCTCCAGAGCATAGGCGTGTTCACCGGACGTCTCGAAAAAATCCGTGACATCCAGGGTGATCGCATTGAAGCCGGAATTCATGAGACCCGCATCCAGGACCTCCTTTCCCCGGAGGAGCTTATAATAGGCGCTTCGGCTCATCTCCACGCCCAGGCTCAGAGAAGAAGGAGGGTGGGGACGGACCATCCGGGGGCCTCCCAGGATCCCGATATCTACTATCAGGGCCGGCAGCTCCTGGCTTCGCCCCGGGAGAGCCAGGGCCAGGAGGGCAAGTATCAAAGCGGCGATTCTGGTATTCATTTGCGTGCGAAAACGAGACGGATCTCCAGGCTGTTTTGGCTGTAGCTCCGGGGCAGCCGGGGTAGGGGCGAGCTGATCTCCAGCGCTTTCAAGGCCGCGGCCTGGAGCTCGGGGACCCTGGCCGGCGTGACCACCTCCGTGGACGCGATCCAGCCGTCCTTCAGGATGACCACCGAGATCTCGAACTCGTCCTCTTCCTGGTCGGTCGTCAGGTGCGGGACCTGCCATCTCTCCATGACCATCGCCACGGCCGTCTCGGCCCAGCGGGCGATCTCGACCTGCCGGGAAACGGCGTCGCTCGCGGAAGAGGCGGGGTCTCCTTCCCCTCCCCGGACCGCCGATGATCCGGGTTCGGCAGTAAAACGGGAGATCGAGGGCCGGATGTATCTGCTCAGATCCGCGCGGGGTGTGGTGCCCCCCGGATCGGGATCGTATTCAAAACGGGGCAGGATCCGCTCCGGTGCGATACGGAAAGACAAATTCGGGGGAAGCTCGGCCCGCTCCTCGGGAGGAGGCCTCAGGTCGAAGCGATCCGCCAGATAGGGCGGGACTTCGATCCGCTCCGGCAGGGAGATCCTGTCACGGGATGGAACGGCATCGTCGGCCAGAAGGGGGCGGATCACACTCGCCGCTGGCCGTGTCAAGACGGAAACGCCAGGATCTCTGTTCAAGTCCGGACCCGCAGCGGGCGCGGCCTGACCGGGAAACAGCAGCCGGTCGAGGGGAGGTGCGATGTAGACATCGCGGACGTAGGAGTCGAAATCCAGGACCTTGAGGGGAACATAGTACACGACCAGCAGCACCAGCACGAGAGCGTGAACGACCAGGGAGATTCCCAGGCTGACCGCCTTCTTGAGCCATCCGCCCCTCCGCCCGGGAGGAGAGGCTGATGCAAAAAGTCCGTTCTCGAACATAAGGCTCCCCTACTTGTTAATAATGCCGGAGCGCCCCAATACGTTTCATCTCCGTGCTGCAGCTGTCGCTCACGGAAATCACGCGGGCTATCCCGCCGTCCCCGAGAAAACGGTTGACCATCTCGTCCAGTTCTTCAAGCTCCTCCCGTCATGGAAGATCTTCATGGGAGTGGCGAAGGTCTTGACTTTCGGCATGATTCCCTCCTGTGGGATTGAAGTTTGCCCAGTGGTCCGATCCCGGACCACACACAATCATACCGCAAATGAATCCGGCAGGGAACGCTCGGGCTTGTCTTGCTCGAGGATTTTGTGCGAATATAGCCTCACGAGGAGGGATCATGGAAGAAAGTCACGATCACGGTCACGACCATTCCGGCCACACGCATGGCAACGTACGGCTGGAGGAGATCCAGGCCCAGCTGAGCCAGGTCTTCGCCAAGCTTGAACATGAAGTCCCCCTTCACCTTTTCCTGTCGGACGACAAGGACTCCCCCTTCAACCAGGCCGCCCGGGAGATCCTCCAGACTATCGCCAAGATCTCACCCAGGATCCAGGTCAGCGAGCACACCATGGATGATGACCTGGCAAAAGAAAAGGGCGTCACCAATTCCCCCACCATCCTCTTCGATCCAGAGCATTACGGCCTGCGGTGGCTGGGCGCCCCCCTGGGTGAAGAAGGACGGATGTTCATCGAGGCCCTGGTCATGCTGGGCAACCGGAAGAGCGATCTGAGCGAGCAGTCGCGCAGGATCCTGGACAGGATCACATCTCCGCGCCACGTACGTGTGTTCGTGAGCATGACCTGCCCCTACTGTCCCCAGCAGGTCATGAACGTACTGAAGGCCGTAGTCGCGCGGCCGGACCTGGTCACACTCGACATCGTGGATGTCCAGTCCAATCCCGAGCTGACCGACCGTTTCTCGGCCTACAGCACGCCCATGACCTTTGCTGAGGATGAGCTCATCGGCAAAGGGGCCCAACCGGAGGAGCTGTTCCTGACCTCTTTGGAAAAACTGGAGGAACAGGCCATCTTCATCCCCGACGTGGATGCCGATGAGATCGAGACCGACCTGCTCATCATAGGGGGAGGGCCGGCCGGACTCAGCGCCGGGATCTATGCGGCCCGGGCCGGCCTGAATGCGGCCATACTTGAGCGGGGAGTGTTGGGCGGCCTGATCGCCACCACCCCGGAAGTGGAGAACTATCCTGGGATCTCACACGTGGGCGGCAAGACCCTGGTGGAAATCATGGTGGCCCATGCCCTGGAGTACTGCCAGATCTTCCCGGGCGAGGCAGCGCTCAGTATCTCCGTGGGGGAACGCCTCGAGATCCAGACCACCAGGCGCCGTTTCAGCAGCAAGGTCGTGCTGTTGGCCACGGGTGCCGACCACAAGCATCTCAACATACCGGGCGAAGAGCGGCTGAGCGGCCGCGGGATCAGCTACTGCGCCACCTGTGACGGGCCCCAGTTTAGGGACAAGAAGGTTTTCATGGTGGGTGGGGGGAACGGCGCGGTCACAGAGGCCCTTCACCTAAAGAACATCGACGTGGACGTCACCCTGGTCCACCGCAGGGATAAGCTGCGGGCCCAGGAGCATCTGGCCAAAAAACTTCTCGCCGACAAGATCCCTGTGCTCTGGAACACCGAGTTGAAAGAGATCCGGGGAGATAAACGGGTGGAGGAAGTCCTGCTGGTCGACAACCGAACGGGAGAGACATCCACTGTGCCGGTCGATGGGCTCTTCATCTCAATCGGGTACCTGCCGGAGGTCGAGCTGGCCAGGCAGGCCGGAGTCGAGATCACGCCCGAAGGATACATCAAGAGCGACCGGCGGCACCGCACCAACGTCCAGGGCATCTACGCGGCCGGAGATGTGGAGGGACAGTTCAAGCAGATCGTGACCGCGGCGGCCTATGGTTCCGAGGCGGCCATGGCCATTTTCGAGGACCTGGTCAATCCCTACTGGACAACCAAATAAAAACTGGGGGATGTTCCCCGGAGATCAGGGAATAAAACAGAGCATGGTCGGGTCTAACCCCATGGAACAATTGTGATTCAAGGGCAGACCCCAATCTCCTATTGGAAGCAAGCGAGGAAAAAACTGGACGACCGGAGCCTGATCAAGGAAACCCTGGACGGGGACAAAAATGCCTTCAAGGAGCTTGTGAAGAAGTACGAATCACAGGTGGCGGCGACCGTGATCGGCATGCTGGGCCCGGGCCCGGAAGCCGAGGATGTCGGCCAGGAGACCTTCATCCGGTTCTACCGGGCCCTGGCCGGTTTTCGGGGAGAATCCTCGGTCGCGACCTATATCACGCGTATCGCCATCAACGTTTGCTACAACGAGATCAAGCGCAGGGGACGCCATCGGATGCAGTATGTCGCCGACGGGGAGGGGAAACTGGAAACGCTGGCCCACAATCCCGGGACCGAAAACAGGGACGCCATGACCCGCCTGGCCAACCTGGGGCTGCAGCGCCTGGACCCCAAATTCCGCTCCGTGATCGTGCTCCGGCTGATAGACGGACACACGACCCGCGAAACCGCCGAGATCCTCAGACTGCCGGAGGGCACGGTGCTCTCCCGGCTGGCTCGGGGCCAACAGAAGCTCAAGGAGATACTGAGTCACTATTATTATTCTAAAAATTCGGATCATGAAAACGGTAAAGACAAAAATGCCATATCGAGGGATGGACCATGAACAAGAAAATTCATAGGCTTCTCTACCGGTCATTCGAATACCGGCTGAGTGAGAAAGAGCAGACGATCCTGGGGGAGGCCCTGGAAAGGTCGCCTGAGCTGCGGCTGGAAAAGGAGCGGATCCGGAGGCAGAGGGAGATGTTGTCTCAAGGGGCGGCTCTCTCATTCGGACCGGGTTTTGCCGACCGGGTGATGGGGCGGCTGGATGGTGCCGATATCGGTGCCAACGGCTGGGAGCTGTTTTATGCAACCCTGATCTCCCTGTTCCGGCGCTTCGCCATCGCTGGAGCCGTGACCCTGCTGATGCTCCTGTTTTACAACCTGAGTCTGGGCGACAAGCTCTCGTCGGAAGAGATATTTTTCGCTTCGGATGCGGCCCATGAAGAGCTGAGGCAGCTCCCCCTGTTTTGATGGAGAAAAGGACATGAACATCAAATCCAAGATCACGATCATCATCGTCATCACCCTGTTTATCGGAGTGGCCATCGGCGCCCTACTCAACCGGGCGCTCCTGCACCGGAGGATCGGAAGGACACTCGCCTGGGGGAACCCTGCCTCCATGACCGCCAACCTGGACCGGATGCTGTCCCCGACGGATGAACAGTCTACAGAGATCCGCAGGATCCTGGACGAGCATGGTGCTGCGCTTCTCCAAATCAGAGAAGAGTCCATGCAGGAAACTCTGGAGGTCATGAAGTCGCTTGAAACCGCCCTGGATCCTATCCTGACATCGGAGCAGAGACGAAGGCTGAGCAGGCGGCGGTTCGGCCCGCGCGCATTCGGCAAGCCCGGCACCGGCAGGCCACCCGGCGGACGGCCGGAACGCCGCAGCTCAACAGGCACCGAACGTCTGGCCGGGCGGCTCGATCTGACTCCGGACCAGAAATCCCAGCTCAACGCTATCACCCGGCAGCAGAGTAGGCCCACATCTTTCGACGTCGGCCGGGATTCCTGGGATATCGAAGGTATACTGGGCCGCTGGATCAACCGGCAAAAACAGCAGGATAAAGCTATCGCCGACATCCTGACCGAAGACCAAAAGCAGGAATACGAGCGAATCAAGCAGGAACGCAGGCAAAAGATCCTCGACCTGCTGGAACGATAGAATAGCTGCCGACATGGCATAGTTTTTTTCTCCACACGCAATCTCTTTAATCCCTCCAATGAGGCACGGCCCTGGATTATGCCGGATTCCCAATTCGGGAATAAATGATCTGGGAGGGAGGTCTAACCGTGTGAAATGCAAAGATCACAAATTTTCAAAGGAGAATAAAGATGAAAAAAACAACACTGGCATTGTTCATGGTTGCCGGCCTGCTGACATTCCCGGGTTTCGTGCTGGCATCCCCCCAGATGGGACAGCGGGGACGCGGTATCAGACAAGCCCGACCCGGGGTGGATCAGGTTCAGAGAAGAAGGCCCATGCGGGTCCGCTCGGGTGGGCTGCTCATGGTCCTCGAAGCAAGACAGGAAGAACTGAACATATCGGACGAACAGATCGGCAAGATCAGGGATCTGACCCTCAAGCTGGAAGAAAAGAGGGTGGAACAGCAAAACGCTGCCAACACCCGCCGGCTGGAGCAGAGGAAACTCATGTCGGACAGAGACAACCTGGACTATGGGCAGCTCAGGGCTTTGCTTCTGAAGGGCTCGGAAAGCCGGGTGGATCAGATGATCGACAGCATGCGGCTGCGGGACGAGATCGATGCTGTGCTCACCCCGGAACAGAAGGACGCCCTGAAAGAAATGGGCCGGGATCCCAGGCGTGACTCCCGGCCGAGACGCTTCCGTCGGTCTCCCGAAGACATCCAGGAATGAAACCAAGGGTAACCATGTATGGGGCAGGTCCTCATAACCTCCTTTTTATTCATTTCACCCTCCTCTCATTTTCACTTACTCAGGACACGGGGCGGCGAAGGCCGCCCCGGCCTCCTCTCCTGTGGCACACATTAAATCCATCACACTCCTTGCACCGATACCGCAATCCATCCGTGACAAGGATTCATTCAGAAGCCCCATCTTGAGATGATCTCATCTCTCTGGTAGAGTATCCAGAGTGAGAGTATGATGGAGAGAACGCAGAGCAGTCATGAACGAAAAAGTTTATCCGGGTCACGGCCCCGATGGCTGGGCATATGCTCAGCGCTGCTGTACTTCTGGTTGTGCTCTTCAGCCACCGGCCAGGTCATAACCACCGACCCGAACCTGGCCGATGAACAGGTGGCTCTGTGGTACTCTGTTGCCTTCGACGATGCGGGACAGCCCGGACTGCAGCCGCACCTGACGGCCGGCTCGGACTACCGCTTCCCGGAACAGGAAATCCCCCTCGGCGTGGCCCGCGCCGGGCATCCGGTCCGGACCGCTGCATTCGGGAGCGAGTTGTGGTTCTTCTGGGCCGGGCTCAAACCCGAGGCCCGCTACCGCCTGCGCCTGACCTTCCTCTCCGATGGGCCACGGACCCAGCAGGTCATCCTGGATGGCCGGGTGGTAGTGGAGGAGCTGCGGCTCCCCGACAGCCGGATTGTGTACTGCATCGTGGACCTGCCCTTTCCCCAGGAAGACGGGGAGTGCGAGCTCAAGATCCGGAATCTGGAGGGGCCCAACGCCGTCGTCTCCATGGTCGAGCTCTATTCCAATCATGTCGGGCTGCTCCCGGATCCGGTCTTCGAGGCGAACGGAGACTGCCGGGGCGGGATCCAGGGATCCCTGTTCGACCGCAACCGTCCTGCACGACCCTACTCCGGCATCGAGATCCGCCTCGTTCCATCGGATCCGGCACGCACCATGAGCACACAGACAGACGAAGGCGGGCACTTCGGATTCAAGGTTCCCCGTGCCTGGGCGGCTCTGGAAACCGACTCGGTCCGGGTGACGGCGGCACTCCCCGGAGGACTCTTGGCTCTCGAGATACCGATGCAGGGTGTTTTCCCGCCACGGCTGACTCCCCGGCCCGTCCGCGTCCGCCAGCTGAGTGAGACCGAGATCAGCCTCAACGGTACCTGGCGTTTCCATGCCTCCCCGCCTGAGGATTATACTTCCCTGGATCCTTCCCGGACAGCGGCATGGGCATCCATACAGGTCCCGGGTGAATGGGCCATGCAGGGCTTCACTGTCCCGCCCGGCACGGCCGCCGCTTATCTGCGGGAATTCGATCTCCCCTCTTCCTGGCGTAAGCTGCGGACCATCCTTCGCTGCGATGCGGTGTACAGCGATGCCGTGGTCTACATCAACGGCGTGCGTGCCGGCACCCACAGGGGCGGATTCACCGCGTTCGAGCTGGACGTGACCGGCCTGGTCAAGCCGGGCCGCAACGCTATCGCCCTGTCCGTTAAGAACGAATCACTGGAAGACATCCTGGCCAGCGGGAGCCAGTATGCGGCCCATCCCCTGGGCGGCATCACACGTAAGCTCAGCTTGTGGGCCGTCCCTCCCTGCTTTTTCTCCCGCCTCCACACCACGACGCGGTTCGATGCGGACTACACGGACGCCGTGTTGGACCTGCAGTTGGAGGTGTTCAACGCTACGAGCCGCGGCATCGAAGATCCGGTGCTGCATGTCAGCCTACGCGACCGGAAGGGACACAGTGTGCCGATCCAGCCCGGCAGGATCCCGCTCCCTGCTCTGCCGGCACTGGAGGGGAAAAGCGGGCGCATAGCCCTCACCGTCCCCCGGCCCCGGAAATGGGACTGCGAACACCCTTATCTTTACACCCTGACCTGCACGCTGGAATATGGGGGCCGGATCCAGGAAACCCTGAGCAGCCGCATCGGCTTCCGCCAGGTTGAGATTGAAGGGGACCGGGTCCTGGTCAACGGGAGCCCGATCAAGCTGCGCGGTGTCAACCGGCACGAGGCCCATCCTCTGCGCGGGCGGAGCCTCACACCCGGACTCTGGAAAGAGGATGCCCTCAAGTTTCGTGATGCCAACATCAACTATATCCGCACGTCGCACTATCCTCCCGCGGAGGAATTCCTGCAGGCCTGTGACGAGCTGGGGCTGTTCGTGGAGTGCGAGGCCTCTCTCTGCTGGGTGCAGCACGGCGCCAACACCAACTGGAACCGGCCGGGATGGGACTACCGGGACCGCAGGTACCTCCTGCCCTTGATGCTGGCCAACCTGGAATCCATCGAGCTCAACCGGGATCACCCCTCCGTCCTGATCTGGTCTCTGGCCAACGAGTCCCGCTGGAGCCCGCTGTTCGCCGAGGTTCTGGACAGGGTCAAGAGGACCGATCCCAGCCGGCCCGTGTCCTTCCATGACCAGTGCTGGGGCACATACAACAACGCCGGCAGCACCGCAGACATCGCCAACTTCCACTATCCCGGCCCCGAGGGCCCTTCCAAGTCCTCTCAGGTCTCCCGCCCGCTCCTCTTCGGCGAATACTGCCACCTGAACGCCTACAACCGGCACGAGCTGGTGACCGATCCCGGACTGAGGGACGCCTGGGGAGCACCCTTCCGGGCCATGTGGGAAGCGATGTACGCCGATCCCGGGATACTGGGAGGCGCTCTCTGGTCGGGTATAGACGACACCTTCTTCCTCCCCCCCGATGGGACGGCCGTTGGCTACGGCACCTGGGGACCGCTGGACGGCTGGCGGAGGGAAAAGCCTGAGTACTGGCACATCAAGAAGACCTACTCCCCCATCCGGCTCCTGGCCTCCGGGGCCGCCGCCCCCCGGAACAACGAAGCGCTGGCGATCGAACTGGAGAACCGGCACGACTTCACCGACATCGCAGAGATGGACATCCTCTGGTCGCTGAGTGACGGACGAACCGGAAAGGCCTCGGCCTCAATCCCACCCAGGCAGCGGGGTGTCCTCCGCATCCCGGTGACGGGGAAAGCCTTCGAAGGCCAGATCCTCCGGCTTGAATTTCACAGCCCTCTGGGATTCAGGGTCGATTCGTTCGAGATCCAGGAGTTCGGGAACATGTCGCGGCGCAACTC
>CBFDBC010000056.1:0-17489 GCA_965602945.1 uncultured bacterium
TCAGATGAGATGAACAAGGCAGGCTTCCTTAACACGCCTACCAAAGGCAAGTTTCACCATACATTGGGCCTGGAGAATCTCCCTCCTTTATTTTCCCCTGACACTTCCTCTATGGCCCAGTTCACAAGACTGTCCCCTTTTTAAATCCGCCAAAAATCCCCAATCCCCATAAAAAGGGGGCAGTCTTTTTAGGGCGCCTCTCAGTCAGAAGCCTGTCGCCCCCTCACATCATTTAATCAGGTATAGCCGGCCCTCGCCGAACAGGTTATCCTTTCCTGGCTCGCCCAGGTCCCTCGCACGGGCCTTCAGGATCGCGAGTATCTGCTCCATCGAATACGGGGTCTTCTCCTTGAGCAGCGCGACCGCCCCGGCCACATGGGCCGCCGCAGCCGAGGTGCCGTAAAAGCCGAATTTCCCATACGTTACTGTGGACACCCCCGCAGGGGCGCACAGGTCCGGTTTGATCCTCGCGTCGTTGGTGGGGCCCAGCGAGGTATAGGAGTGAGCGCTGTCGTCCCCGAGACCCACGGCCCCTACGGCTACGGCATGGGGCGAATCGGCCGGCACGTTGATACTGCTGTAAGGTACAACATGCTCCAGCTTGCTGGCGTTGGTAAAGAACATCTCCAGTACACAATCCCTGGGGGCCTTCCGCTTTTTGATCCGGATGTAGTATTTCCCCTGGTATTTTGCCTTGAAGCTTATGCTCTCATGGGGAAGAGCCCCCTGGGTCTGCTTGGAGTTGGATTTTTCCAGGATAGCGAAGCTCCTGTCATACAGATAAAGATCATAGTCATTGCCCTCAGCTCCGGCATAGGCGCTGCCTGTCCATGTGCCCCAATCATCCCAGTTTAACCAGATCGAAAAAAGCTCGCCTTTTTCTGCCGAGAAGGAGAAATAATCGGTATTGCTGACATTTTTTTTGTCGAACTCATGCCAGGTATCCCCGCTTCTGTCCGTGAACTTGCCGTGCCAGTGATGATTCGCGCTGTTGCCGGCGGCCGAGATCCAGACAACCCCCGCCTCGTGAGCCTTTTTCACGTCTTCACAGATGGGCCCGGTCCCGTCTCCGGCCCCGGCGCTCAGCCAACCCATTGAGTAGGAGATGACGTCCACACCGTTGGCGATGATCCAGTCCACGGCCTGATGGTGCTCCACGTCCGTGGAATAATTGACAAGCACCAGGGATGCGTTGGGCGCCATGTCATGGATGATTTCCGCACTGGCGGTGCCATGAACGGTCCCTGCCGCCGTGTCTCCGTCCGCTCGGAACGAAATGGCTTGCGTGTCCGCCGGCAGTTCTGTGCCCAGCAGGTCCTCGTAACCCCTGAATCCCAGGTCCAGCACACAGACCCGGACCGGGTTCCCCCCGACCCTGTAGGGATAGGCCGCGTGCCACAGGTCGGCGCCGGTCCCCGCCACTCCCTCACTGGTCTCAAGCGGGAAGGGCCGCAAGGGCACCCGGACGAATTCCACCGCGGCGTTCTCAGACAGGGCCTGGAGGGATTCAATCGGAACCATGCTCTGGACCATGTGCCGGAAGGAGGTCTCCACATACCCGTTCAGATCCTCGACGGCCAGAGCAGCAGCAGACGCCGCGGCCTCCACGAAGAAATCCGCGCCTGACGGTTCGGCCTCGGCCACGACCTGAACCCTTTCTCCCTGCATCACGATCCCGTGGCGGTTCGCAAACCGGCGGGCAGCCTTGACGCCGCGCTGTAGATAGACTTCAATCAATTGATCCAGGGGGCTGTCCAGCCCGGGGTAATAACCGTCTTTTCCCGCAGTTCCCTCAACCGACGGCAGAGAGGAACCGGTTATCAGCAGCACGACACCAAGCACTGCGGCCATGCCCATCCAGCTTCTTTTCTTCATTTTCGTGTCCATCCTGTTCCCCCCTATAATATGTTGAGAAAGATCTTGGCCCCGATCCGAAGGATCAGCGCATTGAAATTCAGGCCTTCCAGGCTGCCGGACAGGCTCGGGCCGCCGAACTGATCGCTCATGGACCAGGATCCGGAGCCCTTGAGGAACTGATACCGGACGTCCAGGTTCAGGTCGATGTAATCCGTGATCAGAAAGTCCAGACCTGCCCCGACCTGAAACCCCAGGGCATTCTCGACCTCCTCACGGACATCGAAGCCCAGGGCATCCCATTGGTCCTGACACATCTGGCAGAGTTTGAACGTGTTGAAGTGATAAGCCACACCCGCAGCGGCGTAAGGGACCAGGCGTTCGCCGACAGGGTACCGTCCCTGGATACCAAGCGAGATCGGCAGGCTCGTCAGTTTTCCGGTGGTAAGCCCTTCGGGCGAGCCCTCGATCTTCGACTGGTAACGGTAGAATCCCAGGACCACAGCCAGGTTCTTGTTGATCAGGTACGCGAAGTCTCCGCCGAAAACAAAACCTCCTTCATAGGCGCTCTCTGAAGGAAGCGCATAACCGGCATTCAAAGCGAGGCTCAGCGGCCTGACCGCAATGCCTGAGGTCTCTTGAGCGGCGGCGGCAGGCTCGGGAGGGGGCGCCACAGGGCGATCCTCCAGAATGGGCGGAGTCTCCGGCCTTTCTTCCGGTGTTTCCACGGCCGCCTTCGCTGCCATCACGACCTCTTCGGGTTCCGGCTCCGATTCCACGGCTGCGGGCTCTTCCTCCGGCAGAGTACTGGACAGGATCTCGATCTGGGCCTGGTTCACAAAACCGACCAGCACGATCCCGTCCGGGCGGGGATACTTGACCCGGTACCAGGGCCCGGTCTTGCCATTGAGTTCCAGGACCTCTCCAAACTTGGCCACCAGCAGGATGCGGCCGTCTTCCGCGGGCGTCGCCCGGATGGCCGGCTTCTCGCCCGTGACCTTTACCTCACCCGTTCCCCGGACGAGGCCGGCTGCTTCATCCGCCTCTCCCACGGTTGGAGATTCGACTGCGGGCGGTTCCGCTGCCGCCTCAGCTTTCACCTTGGTTATCTTTTCTGTTTTCTCGGGTGGAGTTGTCTTGGCAGGAGGAGGAACGGATTGTTTAACCGGGGGCTTTTCCGCCTTAGGGATCGGGCTCTCCTCCGCCCTGGGCTTGGCCGGAGCGCCTACGGCCGCGACCTTGGAGGACTCAACAAAACCTGTGATGGTCGCCCATTTCTCTTCCGAGTAGAAGGAGACATAGAACCATGATTTCTCCCCACCGGCACCGGAATCGAACAGCGTGAGGATCGTTCCCTTGCTGACCGTACCGATCACCGAACTGCTCTTGTGAGGTTCGATGTAGATGTTGGCCGAGCCGGCCAGCACCCGGAGTTTTTTGGTCTGGGCCGATGCCATGGCTACACACACGCACAGAAACAAGACGGCGGCCCAGGTTTTATGGAGTTTCATAGAGAGCCTCCTCACCATATAGTCCTCTAGTATTAAGATATAGATAGATGGTAAGGGCTAAGCAGAGAACAGACAATCCTCTCTCGGGATGAAACAGGGGGTGATTTTGTCGTGATGCCAGTAAAAAGGGGGCTTAAGGCTTCCTGCGCAGGAACTTCAGCACGGACATGGCAGCGCGGGCGCCCTCACCGGCCGCCGTGACGATCTGCATGCCTCCGCAGGTTATGTCCCCGGCCGCATAAACGCCCTCCAGGTTGGTCTTCTGGGTCGGATCCGTGATCACGCAGCTGCGGTGATCGATCTCGAGTCCGGCTTTGCTGTAGAGCGAGGAAAACAGGATATTCCGGAAGATGAACACGGCGTCGGGTCGGGAGACGCGGTCCTTCCCGGCCTCCTCGATCACGACCTCCTCGACACGTACCTCCCCCCGGATCTCCCGCACTCGACTTTCCGGGTGGAAGGCGACGCCCTTGGCGGTGACGTCACTCAGCAGGGCATCAGCCACCTCGGCCGGACGGCCGTCTCCTGTCAGCCACTCCACACCGACTCCCATCTGCTCGAGAGCGAGCACATCCTCTGCCGCCTCATCCGAGTTCCCGACCGCCAACACCTGCCTGTCCCGGTAGAGGGGGCCATCACAGGTAGCGCAGTAGCTGACCCCCATTCCTATCAGCCGCTCTTCACCGGGAATGCGGTTCTTCGCCGAAGCGGGACGCCCGGTGGCTACGATCACGGCCCGGGCCTCGATCATGTGCTCCTTCGTGACCACGAACTTGGGATCCATGGAGAGGTTGATGTCCATGGCGTCCGCCTCGATGACCTCCACTCCGAAGTGAACGGCATGGTCCCTGAACCTGCCCAGGAGATCACGGCTCTTGACGGATACGAAACCGGGATAATTCTCAACATCATAGTCAAGGTCGAGTTTGGAACTGCTCTTCCCTGCCAGGATGACGGTCTTCTGCCCTGAGCGTGCCGTGTAGAGGCCGGCCGTCAAACCTGCCGGGCCGGATCCGATGACCAGGACATCTGCCTTTATCTGCTGTATCTGCGGCTGATCCACTGAATTCTCTCCTCGATCAGTAGCGGCCCTGTCTTTCCACCGCATAGACCTGAAGCTCGGAAACGGCATAGGGCCCGCCCCCCTCGACAGCGTAGATCTTCAGAAACCGGGCTTCGACCGGGAAAAAATCCAGATCGATCACATACTCGGGATCTGTGGGGAGGGTGCTTATGGTGTCCATCCCGGAGCCTATATCCCCGACAGCGCCTGCGATCTCCACCAGCGAAATGTACTCCCGATCATTCAGGGAGTAATCAATGCGGTACCGGCCCCCGGTATTGACCTGGATCTGGATGGCTGTCACTTCATGGGCTCTGCCCAGATCCACTACAAAATACACCTCGGTATCTTCCCAGTAAACGGCCCCGTCATCCTCCCATACGCCCCCTTCCGCCGGAGTAAAACCGTCTATGATCAGGGAGGCATCACGGGAGAATGTACCGAATCCCAGGATCCCATCGGGCGTGACAGCCCAGTTTTCCTCGGTCTCCTCCTCTGCCAGTGGATATCCAAAAACCTGGAGTTCGGCCAGGGCGTACCTCCGGTCTCCGCTGGACGCCGAAAGACGGATGTAGCGACCCTCCACCGGATCCTTTTCCGGAAGGGAGGCATAGTCCGGATTCTCGGGATTCGAGCTCATGGTGTCCAGTCCCGCTCCCGTCTCCCCGTATCCGGGATAGAAGACGTGCAGCGGGACAAAATTCAACCCGTCCAGAGAATATTCAATGGTGTAGATGTCATCGTCATCCACCTGCAACAGGATGTCCACGATCAGGAATTCGGCCCCCAGGTCCAGGATGAAAAAGGCCATTTCATCCTCCCAGTACACACACTGGTCCTCGTTCCAGGGACGGGCGTCGTCTGCGAACGTTCCGTCTATGATCAATTCGAGGCTGTTGGAATAAGCCCCGTCTCCCTGAATGGAACGTGCCTGGATGAGGACATAGTCCTCCTCCTGAGCCTCCTGGGCGCCCGCTGCCGGCAGGCAGAGGACGACAGACATAAGCGTACAGAAAAACCCCATGCGAGACAGCATGCTTCTACCTCCCCTGGTCTTCACTTCGGCCATATTGTACCACAACATCCATAGTTTAGTCGCAAGGCGAACTCAAAAAACGGGTCAGAATGGAGCGTTTCCCAGGGTGGCCCCCCGGGGGCCGCCCCCCAGGTTCTGGAGGACGACCGAGACCATGAGTATCAAGAGCACCCCCCCGATCACGATCCAAGCCCTTTTCTTGATGGAACTCGGGGGGATCAGAAAACCGAAAATCATCCCCGCAGCCGCAAATTCCAACCAGTAGCCCAGGTTGGTCAGGGCCAGCAAATCGAGTGGGAGGGCCAAGAATGAATACCAGCCCAGGAAATTTGAGACTGCAAAAAACGCACCGACCAGAGCCCCGAATCTCAATCCCCGGACAGGCGAACCTCCATCCGGATGGATCCTCCAGTACAAAACACCCAACAGCAGAGTGAGGAGCAGAAAGCTCATATATCCGAAAGGGATCATCCGGAAAAGCTCCTCCGGTGACTTAAGGGCGGGCAGGTCCCGGGCCCAGAGCGACCGCAGGAGCGTGGCGTGGGCAAGGAAATCCAGGGCCAGGAAGGCCAGCCAAGCCAGGATCACAGTCGCGACGAATCGGCGGACCTGCTTTGCCTTACTCACGGCGCCTCCTGTCGAGCCGGCCTGCGATCTCCCGGTTGGCCCGGGTCACCCGCTCCAGGTCCATCTTGATCATCTCGCGGTCGTAGGTCATGAGGCCGTTGACCTCGATCTCCACATCCGAGGTCTGAGTGTATACGGCCGCGGAGAGCCCCCGGTCGATCAACGGCCCCAGCTGCCTCAGCAGATCCAGATAGGACTCGGTCAGTTCCGCGGGAGTCTTGAATGACCGGTAACCCCAGTTCTTCTCCTCCTGCCAGGTGTGCCCCGGCACCGGGAGTCCCAGGCCTCCGAACTCACCCAGCACGGCCGCCCTGTCCGCCTCGTTCTCCGGAGCGGCGGGCCCCGGGTATGCGTGTACATCATGCACGTCCCCGACTCCGCGGTCGGACCATCCGCTGGTGTTGTCGACCAGGCGGGTGGGGTCCTGTTCCCGGATGCGCCGCACGATCTCCGGGGTCTTGAACTGGCCCCATCCCTCGTTGAAGGGGACCCACATGACGATGCTGGGATGGTTGAAGAGAGTATCGATCATCCGTCCCATCTCATACAGGAACTGATCCTCGGACGGCGGCGTGCGTTCCAGATCCGGGTCCTTCCGTCCGATGTAGGCATCCCCGCTGGGCATGTCCTGCCACACCAGGATGCCCAGCTTGTCGCACCAGTAATAGAAACGCCTGGGTTCGATCTTGACATGTTTGCGAAGCATGTTGAATCCCAGCTTCTTGGTGGCCTCCACATCGTAGCGCAAGGCGTCATCGCTGGCCGCGGTGTAGAGCCCATCCGGCCACCATCCCTGGTCCAGCGGGCCGAACTGGAACAGCGGCCTGCCGTTGAGGAAAATACGATTGGCGCCTCCGGCGTCTTTTTCCAGGGAAATGCTGCGCATCCCAAAATAGCTCTCCACCGTGTCCACAACCCGGCCGTTCCCGTCCTCGAGCTTGATACGCAGGCCATAGAGGTAGGGGGAATCCGGCGACCAGAGCTTAGGATCCTCGAGGGGGACACGGATGTCCTGTCCAATGCGCCCCCTGAGCAGGGCCACTTGGGTCTCTCCGTCCAGGGCTTCCACGACGATCCCGAAAGCCGCGGCCTCGTCTATGCACCCGGCCTGCACCCTCACGTGGCCCTTAACCGTGTCGGGAGTTATGCGGAGCCCCCGGATGTGGACCTCGGAGACGGGCTCCAACCATACGCTGCGCCAGATTCCGGTGACCGCAGTGTACCAGATCCCACGGGGCTCCCGGACCTGCTTCCCCCGGGGCTGGGTCCCGGTGTCTGTAGGGTCCCACACAGCGATCATGACCTCCTGTTCGCCTCTTTTTTTGAGCGCATGCGTGATGTCGAAGGAAAAGGGGTCGTAGCCGCCCCGATGGGTCCCGACCTCCCGGCCGTTCACCCAGACGGTGGTTTCCCAGTCCACGGCCTCGAAATTCAGCATCAGATGCCGTTTCCCCCAGTCCCTGGGAACGCGGAAGGTCCGCCGGTACCACAGCCGGTTTTCATCGCCTACCGGCTTTCCTACCCCCGAAAGGGCGGACTCCACGGGAAAAGGCGCCAGGATGTGCCCGGCAAACACCTCGGGCCGCTCTGCGTCGCGCGGCTGGATGGCATACTCCCAGAGACCGTTGAGGGTCATCCAGTCCTCCCTGACCAGCTGCGGCCGGGGATATTCGCTGTGCGCGTTCGCGGGCGAAACAGAAGCTGCCCAGCGGGTCATGATCCGCCCCCCGACAGGACTCCACAGGGACGCATCGCTCGCGGTCTCCTCCTGCCGGCAGGCCGGGCCGCACAATACCGCCGCCGCCAGCAGCAGACAGGGCAAACCTGTTTCAACCCTCGCCTTCCACTTTATTTTCACGTCAGCCCTCCTCGGTGCAGAAAAAATCTTTGTTGCAGGTGTAACATTTGTATGTGATAACCCGCGCTCCTTCCAGCTGGTTCCCGGAGACATCATCCCCAAAGGCATACGTCTTAACCACATAATCCGATCCACAGTAAGGGCACTTGCCGTCCCGGGATTCCTCCATCTTGCTTCGATCGGTCATTCCATTCCCTCCCTGACCTCTTTCGATTGAGCAGCCTGGTTCCCTCCGTCAAAGACGAACCTCCAGGCTAAAACAAGGCCCTGATAAATGCGAATGTCATGATTCCCGAGGCGATGAGCTTCAACACCATCCCGACCAGCACGCCGATGAAGACGCCCCACCCGGCGCGAAGGGCATCCTGGGTCTGTTTCCCGGCCCACAGTTCTCCGACGATCGCACCGAGAAACGCCCCTAATATCAGGCCGAACGGAGGGAATGCCAGAAGCCCCACCAGCATACCGGCCACCGCGCCCCAGAAGCCCATCCTGGACGCCCCGAATTTTCGGGCCCCAGCGGCGGGCACGATATAATCCAGTGCCGTGACCACGGCGGTAAGCACGGCCATGGCCACGAGAAAACCGGGTGAAAACGGTTCCCAGCCCCTGGCGATGGAGAGCAGGATCAATCCCAGGAAACTGAAGGGAGGGCCTGCGACCCCGGGCACCACACAACCCATCAGCCCCACCAGCATGCTGAAGCCGCCCAGAATACTCAGAAAGCTCTCCATCGCCCCCCTATTCTAGCCCCACGACCCTCAGTTTTCCAATCTCTTTTTCACAAAGCAGTATAGATATAAAACCAAAAAACCAAAACGGTTGGCCAAGCTCATACGTAATATAACGGAACATATGATCATATCATCACGGTTTCTCCCGGGGAAACGCAGGCACGACTCATTCCCTGTCACGATGTCGTGTGATCATGACGAGGTTGGCAAAGAGGTTGCATACTCAGAGTTGGGAAATTGAAAAAACACCTGGCAGTCCTGGTTTTACTCATCGGAGCGTTCTCCGCCCGACTTCCGGCCGACACGTTCCCGGCCCCTGCGGAGGATGACATCCAGAGAGACTATCTAGCAGCCAGGAAGACGTTCTACTCCCTGCTCAAAGAGAACTCTCAGGGGCTCCCCTTCGAACAGGAAGACTACCGGAAGCTGCAGGCCGCCCAGCTCGTGTATCCCGGGCTGTACGAACACCTGATGAGTTACTTTCACCTGCTCTATGTGCCGGATGACGCTCAAGAGGCGGGAGCCCGCCTTGGCTTCCAGGAGATATCGACCCTGATGGCCCAAGATTTTCTCCGATCGATCCCCATGCAAGGCCCGAAGCCGGACATCTCCCCTCTGCAATCCCTCGTCCTGTCCACAGGCTACTATGCTCAGGAGGCACTCCCTACTTTCCGCCGTTTCTCGCGCCGCGTTCACCGCAAGGTCAAGGGCCAGTGGGCCTTCGAAGACTTGGGTGTCAGGGAGACCCACAACATCTCCCGGGGACGGGGAGTGCGGCTGGCTGTCATCGATACGGGTCTGGATCCGAGCCTGCGGGACATCCGCAGGCATGTGAGCGCCTACAAGGACCTGCTCGACAGCGCCGGTCCCAATCCGGATAAAGGAAGGTTCCCATACGACTGGGAGGGGCATGGGACATCCCTGGCATCCATCATCCTCCAGGTCGCACCCGAAGTGGAGCTCATGATCATAAAATTCTATGAGGGTGAGAGCATGGGCCGGGTACCCGAATCCGTGTGGACCCACTACCTCCTGGTTGCCGGCATCATGTGGGCGGCCCGCAACGGCGCCGACATCATCAACCTGAGTGTGAGCCTGCGGCGGAACACACCGGCCCTCAGGCAAGCGATCCGGTACTGCTGGGACCACAACATCGTGGTCATCACTTCCATGGGAAACAAGAGATCCCCGCAACACTCGGCTCTGTCCCGGTATCCCGCAGCCTACCCCTGGACCATCGCCGTGGGCGGCGTGGAAAAAACAGACGACGTGCTCAAGATCTGGGAATATTCGGCGTCAGGGCCCTATGTGGACGTGGTCGCACCAGCCAAAGACATCTGGGTCGAGGTGCCTCAATACCGGGGCCGCAGCAGCCTGGCGAACCACCGGTACGGCAATTCCCTGGCCACCTCCTTCGTGTCCGGGACCGCGGCCCTCATACTTGCGGCCATGGATGCCGACACCCGGAAGATCCTCTTGTCCCGTCCGGGCGGGATCACAGAATCCATACGCCGCATCCTGCATCAGACCGCCTCCAACGAAAAACTGGGATACCTGTCCCCCAATCCGGATTCGGGTCACGGCATCATCGAGATCCCCAAGGCCATCGCGCTGGCACGCGTCTGGTCCCCCGACAACTTGATTTTTACCTTCCCGGCGCTTGGGTTCTGATCCGAATTTCAGGCAGGCTCAGAGGAACCGGGCCAGCGTGATCAGCCAGTTTATCCCATATAGGATGGCGAGCCCGATGAGCCCGCGGTTCAGCCACACCCCGTTCCCAAAGACGGCGGCCGCCCCTTGAGGGAACAGCAGGATGCCCAGGCGGAACACCGCCTGCAGCAGGATGTAAAGGAGCGTGAGTGCGCCCAACCGATGGAACTCCCAGCTCGCGGCCAGGTTCCCGTGTGCGGCGGCCACCACGGAGCGCGTCAGCCCGCAGCCCGGGCATGGGAGCCCCGTCAGATCAAGGAACGAACAGGTTTCAGGCAGTTGGATGGAGAAAAGATGAACCTGGCCGCCTCCGGGCCCTCCGGGTGACAGGATCAGCGCTGCCGCGAAGATCGCCGTGCAGACGAAGAGTACCACGAGATGGGGCAGGTGCCGCCTGTCAAACGCAAGAAAACGCAGGCAGGCGCTGGCGCGCCGAGGATCGTCGGGGTCCATGGCCGGGCTCAGGCGAATGCGTCTTTGACCTCCGGGCGCATCAGGATCACCAGACACCAGATACCGATGGGCAGCCCGATTACGCAGCAGGGGCTGATGCAGGGTAACATGGCCAGGATACTGGCGGCCACGGCCAGGCCCCACTGCTTCAGATCTTTCATCTTCAGAGCGGCATAGATGATAAACGCGGCCACCAGAAGCTCGACAAAGGCGCCGCCCATGGCGAACACACCCTCGAATATATCCTCGTACCAGCTCGGCATGTCATCCGCCCAGCGGTTCGCGAACCCCGCTACCGATGCCCATCCGGCTCCCATGACGGTCAGCAGCGCGAAAGCGGCCCCCACGACTCCCGTGATCAGCAGCCCCAGGGACGGCCCGGAGACCTGCTGGCGGGCCTGCGCCGCCGATTGGTCGATGACTTGGTTGTCGGTCATTCTTCCCTCCTTCACTTACCCTGAACTCTTCATGAAAAATGCAGATGTTCTTTTTTACTCCAGGCTATGGCCCGGCAGACCCAGGGCCTGCCGGGATGTTTAACCGGTTCACTGTTAAATACGAATCTTCGCCGGAATTTGTTCAGCCTCGAGAGGTGAAACCTGAATAATTCAGGTCAGATCATTTTGATAAATTCGTCCCAGGGCGTCGCCTCGAGTGTTTCCGTCGTCGAATGACCATAGGAGCGGATGATCAAAGCGGCCTTCGTGACTTGTTTCGGATCGTCGGACTCGATGATATCGATCACATCGAAACGGCCGTTTACGGCATAGCTTTCCTTCCAGCGCACTTCGGGGCACTCCAGGCTGATCTTGGAGGCCACGTTCTCCGCGATCTTCTTGAACTCAAAGGGGTCGCTGAACGCTTCGGGTGAGACACGGCTGAGGATAATATATGTAGCCACGGGTCCCTCCTTTTTAGTGTGATTCTGCTCGCGCCTAAGCTTACGATAAATCCGGATTCCGGGCAATAAAAAAATGCAACAAAAATGTGTCGATTTGTGTTATAGTATTTAGATAGGATTTATAGGGGACGAGAAAGATGTCTAAGAACACGACAAAGTACTTGGATGATCCGTACATCTCCCGCATCCTTACGAGAATCCTGGAGGATCAGGGAGGGTTTTACACGATCGAAAACCGGGCAGCCGCAGGCCAGGAACCCGGGATCGCCATGACTACCGATCCCGTAAAGCTCTACATGCGGGAAATGGGCAGCATATTCCTGCTTTCGCAGGCTGAAGAGGTGTCGATTGCCAAGCGGATCGAGAAGGGAGAGAACATCATCATCAATGCGCTCTGCCGCACTCCGTACATCCTGGATGAGATATTGAGTCTCGAAGAGAGCCTGAAAAGGGAGCCCAACGCGGGGCGCCGTTTCTTCGAGCTCAATGAAGAGGAGATGGGACGGGAAGGATACCAGCAGAGGATCGATGAGATCCGTGACGGTTTCAAGCAGATCAGAAAAACCGGACGACGGCTGGAACGCATGACAGGCAGGAAAAACTCTCAGTTCTCACGCGGAAGGCCCGTCATAAAAATAAAGCGCCTCATCAGCGCGATGGAGATCCGGCCCAAGACCATGGATGAGATCATCGACGGCATCTATCGGAGGCTGAGAGCGGACGCGGCCGGAAAATCGGATAGGTCCCGAAGCGAGGACGCAAAGAAGATCCTCCAGGGCATCGCCCGGGGAAAACGCACACGGGACAAAGCCAAAAGGGAGCTGGTGTCCGCCAACCTCCGGCTGGTGGTGTCCATCGCTAAAAAATATCAGAACAGAGGCCTTCAGCTTCTGGACCTGATCCAGGAGGGGAACCTGGGCCTGATGCGGGCCGTTGAGAAGTTCGAGTACCGCCTGGGACACAAGTTTTCCACCTATGCCACCTGGTGGATCCGTCAGGCCATCACTCGAGCCATCGCAGACCAGGGACGGACCATCCGGGTCCCGGTTCACGTCACAGAACAGCTGCAGAAACTGCACCGGATCACGAAAGCCTGGCTGCAGACCATGGGCCGTGAGCCCACAGCCGAAGAGCTTTCCCTGAAAATGAAACTCCCGCTGCCCAAGGTCAATAAGCTGCGCAAGATCATCCAGGACCCGGTCTCCATTGAGACCCCGGTCGGGACCAACGGCGACGGCCAGCTGGGAGACTTCCTCAAGGACCAGGACATGACCTCCCCTCCGGATACGGTGATCCACATCAGCCTCAAAGAACAGATTGAGGAAGCCCTTGACCAGCTTTCGGAACGCGAGTCCAAGATCCTGCGGATGCGGTTCGGCTTGAGTGATGAGCGGGAACACACCCTGGAAGAGGTGGGCAGGAAATTCAAGGTGACGCGTGAAAGGATCCGGCAGATCGAATCCAAGGCCCTGAAAAAGATCCGGGCCAATCCATCCAGCTGTGTGCTGAAGTCATTCGCTTCCTGATGCCGCCTCGATCTTGAGGAACCGGCCCCTTCCGGCTCGCTCATTTGTAGCGCAGGTACTTCTCGCGCACGGACTCGAAACGCGCGATCGCCTCAGCACAGGTGGCCAATATCTCCTCGGGTCCGAATCCCTCCGATACCATGGCCCGGAGGACCTCGTTGCCCCAGAGTTTGTCCAGGTATTTGTTCATCGCGAAGCGTTCGGGCCAGAGCCGGTGTGCCGCGCACAGCAGGGCGACGGCCAGGGGAACCGGCTCGAAGATCTCACGGTCCGTGACCGTGAGCCGCAGCCCTTGGCATGCCTCTCCTAAATACTTGGGTTTGGAGACCACCCCGGGGATAACCCGGGGACGGAAGGTCACCGGCTCGGCCTTTACCCCGGCCATCACTTCAGCGGGGAGGGCATCCAGCCATTTCCGGGCATTTACGTAGGGGGCGCCCACGGAAAGGAACGGGGAATCCGTCCCCCGGCCCTCCGACAGGTTGGTCCCCTCCAGCAGGCACATCCCGGGATAGACCACGGCCGTCTCCAGGGTTTGCATGTTGGGGGACGTCCCGGTCCAGGGAAATCCGGTCTCGTCGAACCACATGCTGCGCCCGTACCCGCTCATCGGGATGACGGTCAGGTCCGCCCCGATGTGGAAACCGCCGAAGGATTCGGTATTGAAGAGCTCCGCCAGCTCCCCCACGGTCATGCCGTAGCGTATGGGCATGGGAATGACACCCACATAGCTGGAGAAGGACGGATTGGTGACGGCACCCTCCACGCGTTCGGCGGTGATGGGATCGGGCCGGTCGCACACGATCACGGGGATGCCGGCCCGAGCAGCGGCCTTCATGGAGAGGAACAGGCTGGAGATGAAGGTGTAGAACTTCACTCCCACGTCCTGGACATCGTACACCAACACGTCCACATCGCGGAGCATGCCGGGTGTGGGCGAGAGAAACTCGCCGTACAGGCTGTAGACCGTGATCTCCTTGTACCTCGCCTCACGAATGCCGGCGGCGTCCTCGACATTGCCCAAGAATCCGTGCTCGGGCCCGAACACGGCGATGACCCGGGCGTGCCGGGAGAGCAGGTCTACGATGTGCCGGCCCCGGGCATCGAGGGACGTGTGGTTGGCGATGATACCGACGCGTTTTCCGCGCACCAGGTCCAGGTGGTCGGCCAGCAGGTTCTCGAGCCCGACCTTGACCCGGGCCTCGGCGGCACCGCAGGTCATCACGAGTGCCACCGCACCGACCAGGAACCTGTGCGCGATCACCTCATTCAAGCCAGAGATCCCGGCCCAGGTCCTTCCACACTTCGAGGCGCATGCTGCCGTGCTGGAAGACGCCCATGTAGTAGGGATCATGCTTCTTGTATTCGGCATAGTCGCCTTCGTAATCCCCGCGCCGCTTCTTGTAAGCTTCAAAATCCGCCAGGCTGTCGTACTCCCACATGACGAAATGCCGTTCTGACTCCTCCCCGGCAAAGGTCTTGACGAAGTACCGCACGCTCTTCCATTCTTTGAAGAGGCCGCGGTTCTCCTTGACGTATCTGAGCCACCCCTTCATGGCCCCTGCATGTTTTGTTTCCTGCCCCTCGCCCACCAGCCAGCTTTCGACCTCGAACACCGACATGTCAGTCCTCCCCAAAAACCGCTGTGCCGCCGAATTCGGCCCCGTATTCCAGAACGAGCCGGCGGATCACTGAGCACTCCGGGAGACACGGTCTCTTCGCCGGCGTACCGGCAAAGGCAGCCGGCCCGGCCAGCAGAGCGATTCCGCACCGCATCCCGACGGTCATGAAGTTTCGCCTTTTGATGGATCCTGTTTCGATCATCCCTGTCCTCCGTCTTTTGTGTTCCCAGAGTATAACACAGACCTCTGTCCCAGCCTATATCGCACTCTCACATCAAATGGATCGAGAGGGCTTCCGCCGGGGAACGGCCCAGATAATGCGACAAAGTGCGACATATACCGCCATAGTGCGACATATCCCCCAAAACGATTGACACCCCAACCTGTTCCGCCTACCGTTAGTACAGACAGGATGTTTTCATAGGGCGGGCCCGGGGAACCAAAAAGGTGGCCAGCACAGCCGGGGAAAGGGAGACCATGCCAGCACCTTAGGCCTCAACACAATTGTCTTCCCTTTCCCTTCTTTCCCCCTCTTCACACGAAGCCTCCATCCCTATCCGTGATCCTGCCCTCCTTTTTCGCTTCACCTGTGATAAAATATCTGGACATGATATTGCTGGAGTAAAACGCATCGGCATTTTTTATGAATAGATCAGGCGCCTGGATCATTCACGAAATGAATAATTCAGGCAAGGAGGTCTGACCATGAAGAAAAAACATGTACCGGCGATCGTTGTCCTTTCCATCCTGCTGCTGAGCGGGTCCTTCACGGGACAGGACCAGGACGTTCCCACGACCCGCGAGATGAACCTCCTCACCTGGCAGGAGTTTTCAGACTTTGTACCGGAAAAGATCGAGACCGTCCTGCTCCCCGTCGGGTCCATCGAGCCGCACGGCGTCATCCCCAACGGGACGGATAACCTGGCACCTCAGGCCATGAGCCGGGAGATCGCTCCGCGTGTGAACTCTTTGATCGCGCCTACGCTTAACTACGGGATCACCGAAGCCATGGCGGCCTATCCCGGCGCCGTCTCTGTCAGCGCGGACTCCTATGCCCCGTTCATCGAGGACATCCTGAAAGGCCTGGCCGACTGCCGGTTCAAGAACATCATCATCCTCAACGGCCACGGAGGAAACACGGACGCCCTCAAGCGGGCGGCCACCTCCGTCTCCAACCAGTGCCGCGTGCGCATCCTGGTCGTCAACTGGTGGGCGCTGGCATCGGAAGACACGTTCGCTGTTTTCGATCAGAACGGAGGCCATGCCGGAAACAACGAAACCGCCTACATACAGGCCGTGGTCCCCGAGCACATCCATCCGGAGCAGTATGATCCTGAGATGGCGGTAGTGAATCCCGTTGGTGGATCCTGGTATGCCGTCCCCGTGGCCGCCTCGATCCTGCTGTATGAGAAGGGCCAGGGATATCCGACTTTTGACAGGAAACAGGCTGAGGAATACTTCCGGCGAGTAAACGACCGGGTCACAGGTCTTATCGAAGAGATCATCCGGAAGTGGGACAAAGCCGGCCTGTACCGTTAGTGACACCACTCCTGGCGGAGGTATGAGCCGACCGCCCGGCCGATCTGAGATACGCTCTCATTGATGGCCCGGAAATCCATGTCCCCCCTGCGCAGCAGGTCTCCGGCCACGGTAAGCCCGGATTGGATCTCGAGGAGATAGGGTGAGAGTTTGTCATAGAATTGAGGATCGTCGAACTCCGCATCGTCCGAAAAAACGGCCTTGTGCATGAGTTCGTTCTTGCCGTTGCGGATCTCCGTGAGCAGGTCATCGACCTCGCGCAGCGCATCCAGCACCCACTCTCTCTCACCGTCCGCCAGCACCGAAAGGCCTTCGGACAGTTTTTCCGGCAGGCCCTTGAGCCGGTACCGGATCGCCTCCTGATCCAGCGGCGTGCGGATCTGATAGGTGATCGCCGTGGGATCGGTTTTCATCCACCACTCGAAATAATGGGCCGCGCTGCAGAAGAATTTCTTCTCCTGGTCCAGCATCAATATGATCGATTCCTCACGGGCCTCTTCGCAGGTGGAACAGATCCCGGCCTCCCCTTGCAGAGGCCGCACGAGCCGGAAGTAGGGGATGCGGAAATAATGCCCTACCCCTTGGGGGGGAACCAGCTCGGCGGGAAGCCTGATGTCTTCAGCCAGGGGCTTGGAGTCGAAGGAGACATGCACCGACGCCCAGATGGGGCCCCGAGGCGTCTTCAACCAGAGGGGATTCCGGATGGGATGGTTGTTGCAGTAGGTCCCATACGGGTCCTGGATAACAAAGTCACGTATTTCGCAGAAAAACCTGGCGTTCTTGGGAGCAGGAGCCAGTTCTCCTTTGTTCACTCCGTTGAAGGGGCAGGTACCGCAGCAGTCGTTTCCACCGTTGTTCATGAATCCTCCATAGGAAATTAGTCGTCTGGGGGTTCAAAAAATCGTCTTGGAATTAAGCTTTTCCCAAACCGAGTGAATTATATGACCGGTCGGGCAAACTAGAACGTCAGCCCGGTGATCTTCCCCAGCGAGGAATTTCACCTTATTCCTCGGCTCGCTCTCCTCTGCGAGGAACCATGCCCGCTCGCCTCCGGA
>CBFDBC010000057.1:0-17269 GCA_965602945.1 uncultured bacterium
TCCCGCTTGGGCATGTAGACCAGCTTGGAGTGTTCAACGCCTTCCGGTGGAGACGCGGACAGATCAAGCGGCGCGCATGCCGGAAGACCGAGTTCACGCGTCAGAGCTCCACTCACGATGTCGTGCTCTGTGACGCTCACGTCCCGCATTAGATGGAAGTCACGGCCCGGAGGGATGATCTCGTGATCGATATAGACTTCCACCAGCCCGGACCGGGGATGGCCTTGAGAGTTGAACACGGCCAGGGTAGCCGTATCCTGCAGGGGGACAAAGGTCTGGATCTGGCCCATGGCCGCTTCCTGAAGAAGCCGGTTCTCCTTGACCGCTTCCCAGACATATGAAGATTTCTCCGCCCACTGCACCATGCTGTTCTCAGCCAGGGGATCGCTGATGCTCTCTGCCGCGCCCATGGTGTGCTCGTCCCAGAAGAGGAGGGCCGATTCGATCTTCTCCATCCTGCGGAACAGATCGGGCGACAGCGGCGCGCCGAGGAGCCGTGCCATGGCCAGCAGACCCTGGTTGGCGGTGAACCGTGCCTGCGTCAGGCGTGCGGCCGCTGTCTCCCGGGCCGAAGACCCGAAGCCGTCCGACCACCAGTCCGGCCAGGCGACCCGGTACACAGGAAGGTCTTCTGAGTGCTCTTTTTCCAGGAAAGACAGAAACTCCCGTGCTGTGGCGCTGCGGAGCCGAGGCCAAACATATTTCTGGTTCCATTCCCGGATGAATTCACAACCGACCGTGGCAGGAGGTGAATTGTCCGTGAAGTAGCCCGCGTACTGGACTGCCAAACGGTCGAAGGGATAGGCTTTCTCCTCGAGGTCGCTCAGGTAGCGGAGCAGGGCCTTCTCCGTGCTGTCGAACATCCCGGTGTGGATGCCCCAGAAATTCCCCGTGTTGTAGTGGTCGGCGCGGAAGGCCAGCAGGCGCCGGCCCGAGGGCGATTCCCACCAGAAGGCCGTGGGTTTGTCGAAAGGGATGCGGGCACGGTGGCCATGCTGCCCCATGGTCAGGTAGCGGACACCCGCGGCAGGGAAGAAGTCGGCCAGGCACCAGGCGATGCCGTTCACATCGTTCTGCATGGCGGTCGTCACCGGGAATCCGTGCTGCTTGAAACGAAGCAGAGGGCTCAGAGAGCGAGCCAGGATATTCTCGTCCGCAATCTCCGAGAGGTTGAAAGGCATGGCCGTGACCTCGATCCGGCCCTGGTCGATCCTCTGTTTGAGGCGGCGGATCTGAGGCGCGGGACGAACCTTGAGGTATTCATCCACGGCCCACGAAGCCTCACAGGTCCATCGGAAGCGAGCATCGTCCGGGAACGAGTCGGTCAGGTCGCAGTAATCCAGGGCATAGTCGATGAATCGCAGGTGTTCGGCCAGTATCTCGGTCTGAGGCCGGGTGTACCCGATATCGGTGTGCGTGTGGTGGACGAGATACAGCTGCCAGGGACGTACGGGAAGGCGGGTGAACTCAAGAGAGGTCACGTCTCCGCCCGGGCGACGGACATCGAGGGTTTGCCAGATTTCGCTCTCCGTCTCAGGCAGATGCAGTATGACGCGGTTGAAGCCGAAGGTGACCTGTGTTTCTACCGTTTGCCTCCCCTCGACTTCAAGGAGGACGGTTTCCGGCTCGCCCAGGTGGACGATCTGGACATGGACCGGCTGTGCCGGTTCCCCTTCCTGGCGCACGATCGCCGGCTGCGGCACGACTGAGGCTCCGGCCCGCACCCCGCTCTGGAAGGTCATGTACCAGACCCGGCTGCCTGCACTCTCGCCTGCGACCCGAAAACGGAGGGGCTGTCCGTTCCTGATCTCCGAGGCCGGTACGCGCAGGGCGACATAGCCGAACATGTCTCCGTGCCGGTCGATCATGGTAACACGGAAGTGCAGCCGGGCGCCCTTGGCGCCGTCCAATGTCCACTCCCGGGTGGTGTTCACCCTGGGATTGGCGAAACGGAACCAATTCTCGCCGTTTACAGACAGATCGTATGCGTGAGGGTCGGCGTCCACATCCATGCCGAAGATCCAGACAAAGGTGGCGGTGTCCCCGGAGAAATCCCCGGGTACGGGGGCGGATTCCCACTCTATGAAATCCCGGTTGTCCAGCGACCTGACCAGCAGGGCTGATGTGACATCCGGATGCGGAGAAGGATACTCGATGATGCCGCCCGTGACAGTCGCCGCATAGCCCTGGACCCAGCCGGAACCGGCAAAAGAGGCGGTGCCGGCTTCCCGGGGCAGGGCGGGCTCGCGGCCGCAGCCGGTGGCCCAGACAGCCCCTAACAGCACGAGTGATAAAAACATGTGATACAAAGTGCGTCGCTTCATGATGATCCCTCTTCAAGTATTTTAGAGAGAATCGGGCCGCAGTTCAATTTCCATTTTGAGGATGTTTGAGTTACGATAGGAATGATGATGGCATCTGGAGCCGCCGGCCGGCCTCCATATAAGGAACGGAGGCATTGAAGACCGGGCACAATAACATAGAATTCCTATAGGAATTGACAAGTATGTTTTTTCCATGTATGATTCAAATTCAAACATTGAGCTTGGGTTAATCATATGCAGAGACTCGGATAACATGTAAGGAGGATAAGTTGAAAAAACGATTGACGGCGATTTTGACACTGGCCTTTGCGGCAGTCCTGTTCATGGGCTTCGGCCCGACCTCGGAAATGCCCGGCCCCGATGCCGCTGCACTCTGGGAGTATATCACCAAGGAATCACCCTACAAGGAATGGGGATTCTGGGGCGACCATAAGGATATCCAGTCCGGAAACTCACCCCACGGCCCATTCCATCGTGTCTTCGTGAATGAGACCCTTCTCAAAGCCGAAGGCGCCCCGGTGCCCTATGGGTCCATACAAGTCAAAGAGAGCTTCGACAGCAACAAGAATCCGACCGCATTGACGGTTATGTACAAGCTCGAGGGCTTCAACCCGGAGGGAGGGGACTGGTACTGGGCCCGCTACACGCTGGATGGCAAAGCCGGCCCCATGGGCAAGGTGCAGGGATGCATCGGCTGCCATGCGGTTAAGGCTAGTAACGACTATATCCTCGTCCACGACCTCCAATGAGTTACTTCATTCATAAAAAACGCTGATATTGAAATCAAAATCCAAAGAATTTTATAATCAGCGTTTTTTACCCTCTGGGCGAACCAATCTCACCACATCGACTTCGTCCTGGCCCAATCGGTGTAGTACACTACACCTCATGAGCCACTTCCTTGTCGCTGCGGCAATCTTGCTCCGTGAATGAACCAACTCTGAACGGGCGAACCAATCTCACCACATCGACTTCGTCACGAAGGATGGGTGTGTCTCACTTCACTTCGGGCTTGAGGTGCTGGATAAAATATTCAACGCGCGATAGTCCATAACGCTGGAACCGGATCCCATGCCGCTGCTCGGGATAGAACATGAAGTCGAACTTCTTGTTGTGCTTGAGCAGTTCCTGAAGCAGCTGGATCGAATTGCCCGGGTGGACGTTGTCATCCACGGCTCCGTGATGGATGAACAGATGCCCCTTGAGGTCCTTGGCATAGGTCATGCATGAACCCTTCCTGTACCCCTCGGGATTGTCCTGCGGGCGCCGCATGTATCTTTCCGTGTAGATGGTGTCATAGTTGCGCCAGTCCGTGACCGGTGCTCCCGCCACACCCACATGGAAGACATCCGGCGCCTTGACAAGTGCGATGCACGTCAGGTAGCCCCCGTAGGAATGGCCGTTGATCCCCACGCGTGCGGCATCGGCGTAGGGACGGCCGGTTATGTGTTTGACTGCGGCCACATGGTCTTCCAGCTCGATCTCGCCCAGGTTGAGGTACATCAGGTTCTGGAAGGCCTTGCCGCGGCGGGAGACACCTCGGTGGTCCACATTGGCCACCAGGAATCCCAGTTGGGCCAGCGCCTGGTTGCGGCTGCTCATGACATGACGGTTCACGGCCTGCCTGGATCCGGGCCCTCCATACACAGACATGATCAGGGGATACTTCGCCTTGGCATCGAAATGAGCGGGGAAGTACAGGATGCCGTCCAGGTCGTGTTTGCCGTCGGCGGATTTAAAGGTGAAGTGTTCCGGTTCTATCAGTTTGAGATCCTTGAACTGCTGCGTCAGGATCGACTCCCCCAAATCGCGGATCCGGGTTCCGTCGGCCCTGTGCAGCGTGAACCGCCGCACGGTCTCAAAGGAGGAGAAGGAGTTCGTGTAGAACTTGGCGTTGGGGGAGAGGCTGACGGAGTGTGAGCCGGCCTCTCTGGTCAAGCGGGCAAAGCCTGAGCCGTCCAGCTTGACCCGGTACAGGTGGCTTTCGAGGCCCCGCGTCTCGTATCCCGAGAAATAAACCCAGCCGTCCTCCTCGTCTACGCCCAGGATACGGCCGATAGGCAGTTTGGCGTCGGTGAGCTGGCTGACCAGCTCCCCATCCATGTCATAGAGATAGATCTCTTTCCAGCCGCTTCGTTCCGAAGTCCAGAGGAACCGGCCGGCTTCGAGCCAGATCAACTGGCCGCCCTCGTCGATGTAGCAGGGATCGGAATCCTTGATCAGCAGCCGGGACTCACCGGTCTCCGGATCGGTGGCGAAAACCTCCACTTGGTTCTGCCAGCGGTTGAGACGGCGCCAGGTGAAGAACTTCCCATCCGGTGTCCAGTCCCCGCGATAGAGGTAGACGTTGGTGTCCATCCCTGTTTCGATCCGGGTGGTTTCTCCGTCCTCCACATCCACTATGAACAGCCGGACAATGGGATTGTTGGCCCCGGCCTTGGGATAGCTCTGCAGCTCCAGTTCGGGTTCCGGGCTGACGTCGTGCACGATGGGATATTTGGTCACGGGGTATTCATCGAACTGCATGTAGGCGATCCTGCGGGAGTCGGGGGACCACCAGAAGACCTCATATTGGCCCAGTTCCTCCGGGTAAACCCAGTCTGGAAAGCCGTTGCGGAGGTCCGCGCTCCCTCCGGTTGTCAGCGCCGTCTCGTCTCCGTCCCGGTCTTTCACGTACAGATCGAAGTCACGCGCATAGGCCCGGTACTGGAGATCCGGGGAAAAGGTGGCCTGATACCTCCGGCCGCGAACACCGACGGTCTCCCGCTCCGGGACGTAGGTGGAGGTGATCGACTGTGCGGTCCGGTCATAGATGAACGCCCGGTTCCCGGATCGGAAATGGATCTTCCGGCATCCCTCCATGAAGGTGAAGCTGCGGAAGGGGAGGGACGTGGCAGACTCTCCCGCCTCGGCGTTGTAGGCTTTGAGCAGGGCGTCTTCGTCGAACAGGGGGTTCTTTTCGCCGGCGGAGGCGTCGACCTCGAAAAATGATTTAGCCTCTGTGTCATAAAAATAATAGGCGCTGCCGCAGGGGGTCCAAATGACCCGGGACAGCCCTTCGGATTTCACCAGGGTCCTGTCTCTGGACAGCTTTTCATACAGGGCCTTGCCCCTCAGCTGGGCGTTCCCTGGTAATACCAGCACGGCTGTCACAGCCAGGCAGAGTAAAACGATCAGTGCATAACGCGGATTTCTCGACATGATGACCTCTCGGGATGGTTTAAGGATTGTGTATATCACACTCCCAAGTCCGTGGTCAAACATGATACAATAATGAACGCATTTCCAGCTTACCCGACTGATTTAAGAATCAACATGGTTTTGGAGATGCTTTTATGACCGATGACCATGGATGACCGGAAGATACTGCTGGCTGCGCACGGCTTGTGCAAAACCTACGATATGGGAAAGATACGGGTTACCGCCCTGCACGATGTCGATTTTTCTGTGGAGGAGGGGGCATTCCGGGGAGTGACCGGGGCTTCCGGCTCTGGGAAATCCACGCTCATGAACCTCCTGGGGGGATTGGACACGCCGACCTCGGGATGCATCGAGGCCCGTGGAAGGATGATCTCGGATATGGGCTCCGAGGAACTGGCCCGGTACCGCCGGCACAGCGTGGGCATGATATTCCAATCTTTTAGCCTGATCCCGGCCTTCTCGGCCTGCGAGAATGTGGGCCTGCCGCTCATCTTCGCCGGGGTTTCGAAACGAGAGCGCAGGGAAAGGGCCGCTGCCATACTGCAGGAGGTGGGCCTGGAGGAGCGGATGCAGCACAGGCCCTCCGAACTCTCAGGTGGGGAGCAGCAGAGGGTGGCCATTGCCCGGGCCTTGGTCAACCGGCCCGAGGTCCTGCTGGCTGACGAACCCACGGGCAACCTGGACAGCCGGACCTCACGGGACATCGTCCAACTCCTGGCCGACCTCAATGCCGCGCAGGGTCTAGCCGTTGTCATGGTCTCTCATGAAGAGGACCTCCTCAAGGAATTCGCGCAAGGTCTTGTGCGGCTGAAGGATGGGGAAGTCGTGAGCCGGGAGAGCATCCGATGAAGCTGCAGGATTATGTCGAGCTTTCCCTCTCTAACCTCTGGAAGCGTAAGCTCCGCACCTTTCTCACGACCTTTGGCGTGGTCATCGGGATCGGCGCCCTGGTCGCCATGGTTTCCTTCGGCAAAGGCATCCAGCGCAATGTCACGATGAGCTTCGAAACCCTGGAGCTCTTCAACTACATCACGGTCTTCTCCGGAGCCTTCGACGGATTCAGGGGAAACAGATCCGAATCCAATGCAGGGAGGACTGCCGGGAAGGCAAATGCCGATCCGACCATGCTAAATGATTCGGCCCTCGCCGAGATACGTACTTTGCCGGGAGTGGAGTCGGTCTTTCCGGACATCCGTTTCCCGGCTCAGGTCCGGTTGGGGGAAGAGGAGGAATTCACCTTTGTCCAGGCTCTCCCGGCGGAATTTGCCACCACCGAACTGGTGCAGCTCAGGTCAGGCCGGCCGCTTGACGAGGGCGAAGAGGGCGCCCTCATCATCAGCGATTCCCTGCTCAGGCGGCTCGGAACCAGGGACTATACCGGGGCCGTTGGCCAAGAGATCACGGTCTCTACTCTGGTCCTGGACCTGTCGGATTTCCCGCTCGCCGACCTGGCCGCGGTCTTGACCGGAGGCCGGCTTCCCTTCAAGCAGCGGCCCTATACATTCACGATCTCGGGGGTATCGGAACGAATGGGGTTCGGGGGCCCCTCGCTCCTGCGCAGCGATGTCATCATCCCTTCCGGGCGGGCAGAAAAGATGGATAAACTGGCGGTCACCAACCTGAGCGACCTGTTCAGGGGATCGGATCGGATCACCGGAGGTTATGCCATAGTTAATGTCAAGCTCTCTTCTCCCCGGCATGTGGATGCGGTCAAGGCCCGGATCGAGGACATGGGTTTCCAGACCTTTGCCTTGATCGATCAGCTGGAGGAGATCAAAAGCGGCTTCGTGTTCATGGACATGTTCCTGCTGGCCGTGGGCATGATCGCCATCGTGGTGGCTTCTCTCGGGATCATGAACACCATGATCATGTCCATCATGGAACGGTACTCAGAGATCGGGATCATGAAGGCCGTGGGCGCCGGCGACGGCGACATCCGGAAGATCTTTGTCTTCGAGTCCTGCGTCATAGGTTTTTTTGGTGGGCTGTTCGGTTTGGTCCTGGGTTGGGTGGTCAGCCGTGTCATCAACCAGGTCGCCAACTACTTCCTTGCCCGGCAGGGCGTGCCGTTCATCGAGTATTTCAACTTCCCCTGGTGGGTATGCCTGGGCTCCATCGGATTCGCCATCGCGGTGAGCCTGGCCTCCGGGATCTATCCCGCAGTCCGGGCTGCTAGGGTGGACCCGGTCGTGGCGCTGCGCCATGATTGAGGCGGTCCGAGACGGCTATCACTCGTAGCGCAGCGAATCCACCGGATCTGAGGTGGCGGCCCGGATAGCCTGGTAGCTGACCGTCGCCAGGGCGATCCCCAGGGCCAGAACCAGGGCCAGGGCGAAGAGTTCCCACCCCAGCCGGGCCCGGTAAGCGAAGTTCCCCAGCCATTTCCGGGCTATGAAATAGGCCAGCGGCCAGGCGATCACGTTGGCCATCAACACCCACCTGGTGAAATCCTTGGACAGCAGGAGTACGATCGACCAGACTCGGGCCCCCAGCACCTTACGGATCCCGATCTCCTTGGTGCGGCGCTCGGCAGTGAACGAGGCCATACCGAAAAGGCCCAGGCAGGCGATTAGCACCGCCAGCACGGTGAATGTGCGGAAGATCTTGCCGATCCGCCTTTCCGACATGTAGCGGCCGGCGATGGATTCATCCACGAAATCGTAACGGAAGGGTTGTCCCGGAACGAATTTTTCCCACTTTTGCTCCAGGAAAGCGACCATCCGAGAGACCTGGCCCGGCCGGAACTTGACGCACACGAAGAATCCCCCCTGGAGCGAGATCACTTTGGGCAGGATCGGTTCGTGCAGGGAGCCCCCATGGTAATCCCTGACCACACCTATGATGGTTCCCTCCCGGCCCTGGTGTGAAAATCGTCTTCCGATCGGGTCCTTCATTCCCATCGCCCTGATCGCCGTCTCGTTGACGACATAGTTATCTTTGTCCGATGGGAATTCGCGCGAATAGAAGCGGCCCTGGACCATCGTCATTCCAAAGGTGTCCAGGAAATCATAATCGCCCATGTCCGCGAAGAATCGGATATCTGTTGAAGGGTCTTTTCCTTCCCAGTCGACCTCGGTGGTCATCCCGAGTCCGCCCCTGGGGGGAAAGGCACGGCAGACATGCAGCACGTCGGGATCCTGAAGGAGCTCGCTCCGCACCGCTTCGTAATTCTCTCCGTATTCTCCGTAGCCGGCGAAGGTGATGATGTTCTCGGCATCGTATCCCAGGTCCTTATTCTGGATGAAGTGGAGCTGGCTGTAGATCACGATGGTACCGATGAGGAGAGTAACGGTGAAGGAAAACTGGATCACGACCAGCACCCTGCGCAGACGGCCGGCCCGGCGGACTCCCAAGCCTGCAGCGGATTTGATGACCTGAGTCGGCTGGAAAGACGAGAGGAAGAAGGCCGGATAGCTGCCGGATACGAAGCCGGTCAGGAGCACGCTGAGCAACAGTGCTGCCCAAAGGCCGGGATTCCCAGAATAATCCAGATCCAGCTCTTTCCCGGCCAGCGTGCTGAACGCGGGGAGGAAGAGCTCGACCAGCAGGACGGCGAAAAGGAGCGCGATGAAGGCCGTGAGACAGGATTCGCCGATGAACTGCTTCACCAGGTCCTTCCTCCGTGCCCCCACGACTTTGCGCATCCCGACCTCCTTTGCCTGAGTCCCATAACGGGCGGTGGCCAGGTTCATGAAATTGATGCATGCGAGAAGCAGCACGCAGGCCGCTGTCAGTGCAAAAATGGTGACATGTGTAGTGTTCCCCGGATTGGGATAGACGACCATCCAGGTGTTCATGTGTGTGGAACGAAGGTGGATATCTGTGAGAGGCTGGAGATAGGCTTTTCCTTTGATTTTCGGGAGGTTCTTCCGAATCAGCTCCATCAGTCTCAGGTTGGTCGCCTCTACGTCGGCCCTTGGGGCGAGTTGTACGTAGGTGGCGAACTGCATGTATATCCAGCTGTCCAGCTGGGATTCCCGCCACCGCCGCATGTTCTCGGCCGGGAACGCATAGTCGAACTGCAGGTGGGAGTTGCGGGGGATGTCGGAGATAACGCCCGTGACTCTAAGGTCTTCTTCATCCATCTGCAGGACCTGCCCCATGGGCTCCCCGTCGCCGAAGCACTTGCGGGCCAGGCTCTCCGTGAGGACGATGGAGGCCGGGTCCTGCAGCGCGGTCTCCGGATCGCCCTTTAAAAACGGGAACTTGAAGATCCGGAAGAAAGAGGGGCCCACGGCGGCCAGCTTCTCCTGCGTGAAGATCTTGTCTCCGTAATGAAGAAAATAGTTGCTCCAGCCGCACTGAACCAGAGCGGCGTCCGTCACTTCAGGGTATTGGTCGACCAGGGCGCGGCCGAGGGGGGCCGGGGACCCGGCGGAAACAGTGACCGTTCCGCCGGCATGGTTCTCGGTGATGACACGGAAGATCCTGTCCGAGTTTTTATGGAAACGGTCATAGCTCAGCTCGTCCCAGACCCAGGTCAGGATGAGGATGCAGCAGGCCATGCCAACGGCCAGGCCGGCGATGTTGATCAGCGAGTAGCCTTTCTGTTTCCGGATCTTGCGGAGGGCGAGCTTCCCGTAGCTCCAGAAAAGTTCGGGCATCCATCTCCTGGGAATGGAAAGGAAGCGCCCGTCTATATCCCGGGTCCGGGCCTTTTCGTACTCCCCGCCGATCTCCTGGGCCGTGCCCAAGCTCCGGACGGCCTGTTTGAACGCGGTCTCGTCTCTCATCCCCTCTGCCCGGAGGCGTTGGATCTCCTCCCTCAGGTGGGACTCGAGCTCTTCGGCATAGCCATCCTCCATGTTTTCACTCTTAAACAGGGATTTTTTCCACTTACGCAGGGCTTTTTCAATGTCAAAGCTCATTTTTCCATCCTTTCTGCCTGGATTTGCTGGATCTCGTCCAGGTTTCTCATGCCGCAACAGGCTTCCAGAGTGACGACAGGGCCAGGTGTACGCTCATCCACTGTTCCATCTCCGCTTCCAGCTCGGCCCGGCCCTGCTCGGTGATCCGGTAATACTTGCGCCTGCGCCCCTCATCCGAGACCCGCCAATGGGCCCGGATCAATCCGTCTTTTTCCAGGCGGTGCAGGACGGGGTACAGCATCCCGTCGGACCACTCCAGCTTTCCTCCGGTCACACGCTTGACGCTCTGGATGATCTGATAGCCGTAGTTTTCTCCCTCCTGCAGGATGGAGAGGATCATGGGCTTGGTGGAGGCCGCGATCAATGCTTTGGATATCATCTTTTACCTCTCAACGCTAGATACATAACATCGCTATGTATGCGAGATTCATGCCAGTTTCACTACCAGGGGAGAGGCAGTTGCGGAGGCTGGAAGAAAGGTCCAAAACGTCCGCTGTGGAACCAGCGACTGTTCATTTCCGGACAGATCCAGGCCAGGATGAAGCTCATGCCTGATTCCTGCCGTGGTCCGTGTGATGAATATGTTAGGGATTATCTAAAGTTCTGTTCGAGTACAGGGGCGTTGTCCAGGATATCTTCGATCTTCTCAATGACCTCTGGAGTGAACAGGGGCAGGGCTTCCAGTGCCTGCATGTTCTCTGTGACCTGCTCCGGCTTCGAGGCGCCGGTGATGACCGTGCTCACATTGGGATTCTTCAGACACCACGCGATCGCCATACTTGGGAGAGACAGTCCCAATTCCGATGCCAGCGCCCCGAGCTTTTTTACCTTTTCGATCTGAATCCGCCCCTCCGGGCTCTCGAAACGGCGGCGTATCCAGCGATACGCGGGGAGGGCGGCCCGGGTCTCCGGAGGTATTCCCTCGTTGTATTTCCCTGTAAGCAGGCCGCTGGCCAGTGGGCTCCAGATGGTGGTACCCAGGCCCAACTCGGCGAAGAGGGAGGCGTATTCCTTCTCAACCCGCTCGCGGTGGAACATGTTGTACTGGGGCTGCTCCATGGTTGGTGGGATGAGACGTTCACGAACTGCGATGTCATGGGCGGCCCGGATCTGTTCGCTGCTCCATTCGCTCGTTCCCCAGTAGAAGGCCCGGCCCTGATTTACGACATGCGACATGGCCCGAACGGTCTCATCGATGGGTGTGTCAAGGTCGGGTCTGTGACAGAACAGGAGGTCCACATAGTCCACCTGCAGCCTCTTCAGGGAGGCGTCCGTCCCTTCGATGATGTGTTTGCGCGAGAGCCCCTTGTCGTTGGGGCCGCTTCCTCCCCAGTAGATCTTCGTGGATAGGACCAGGTCGGAGCGCTTCCAGCCTATTTTTTTTATGATATTGCCCATCATGGTCTCTGCGCGGCCCCCGGCATAAACTTCGGCGTTGTCGAAGAAGTTGACGCCGGCATCGTAGGCAGTCCGCATGCAGTCGGACGCGTTGTCTTCGTCGATCTGTTCGCCGAAGGTAACCCAGGCTCCGTATGAAAGAGTCGAAACCTTCAAGCCTGATGATCCCAGAAAGCGGTATTCCATTTTTTTACTCCTAGAACCGAGTTTGTCATTATGTCAAAGGCTCACGACACCGTCAAATGTGAGGCTTGCCATTTCTGTCCTCGCCGAAGACCCGCCCAACCACCCCATGGGCTCGGACAGAATGGCAGAGCCTCTGGGATACAGGAAGTCTGGGACCGCCATATCATCCACCCAACCTCCCCATGGGCTTGGGCAGTAGAGCAGAGTTATAGTTATATTACAGGAGAATGACTCAACGGCTTATAGGAAGAAACGTCGCCTCAGTTGCTACGATGGAAGGTTCGTCATATAATGCAGGTCTGGAACGGAAGAGGAGAAACATGATGTCGATACGGATATTAGCCAAGAGAAGCAGCCTGTGTATCGCCGCTCTGCTGGTCCTGTTTGGAACTTTACTGCTCGCGCAGAAGAAGGAGATCACCATCCGCAACGTCACCGACAAGACGGTGCCGTATAAACTAAAGGGCGTCCGGTCCACGGACGAGCCGACAAAACACTCGATCAAGGTCGATACCATCGACCGATATCCCGGGGAGGAGCCCTTGACTGTATATTTTGAACGCTCGGATGGGACCCAGTCGTATGTATTGGATCCCGGGATGCCATACTCCTTCCGCTACGATGAAAACGGCGACCTGGAGCTGTACGAAGGCTCCCATGGGCGGAACGACGCCGTGGATCTGGCGCCTTATGTGCCCACCCCACCGGCCGTGGTGGAGAAGATGCTGGATATGGCCCGGGTCGACAAGGATGACACGATCTATGACCTGGGCTGCGGAGACGGCCGCATCGTGATCATGGCGGCGGTCAAGTTCGGGGCCCGCGGGGTAGGGATCGACCTCGATCCCAAGCGGATCGAGGAGTCCAACGCGAATGCCAAGGGCGCCGGCGTGGATAAGCTCGTCCGATTCCGTTTGGAAGATGTCACCAAATCCGACATATCCAAGGCCACGGTCGTGACCATGTACCTCCTCACAGAATCCAACGAGCTGATGCGGCCGTCTCTGGAAAAACAGCTCAAGCCCGGCGTGTATGTGGTCACCCACAACTACCGTATACCCGGATGGGAGCTCAAGCTGGTGGAAGAAGCCGAGATCAAGGGCGAGGACGGCGGCCTGCACGATATCTACGCCTACCGGCGCTAAGAGGATTTCAAGGATTGACCGCAGTAGGGACAGAGATTGAAGTCCGGCTGGACCGGCCGCCCGCACTTCGGGCATTCTGACGAAGGGGACAGAATCCCCGGCCCCGAAGGAGATCCATCCTCGGGATAGACAGCCCCGCACCTTTCGCATTCCAGATAGGGGAGTCCCTTCTTAACGGGAAAAAGCGGGATAAAGAACAGGCTCAGGTAGTGGTCTGTCCTTTTGAACTGCAGTGCGGGATGTCCGCAGCTCTGGCAGGCCCGGGGATATGTGTCCAGCTTGACCGTACGCGGCTGCACACCTCCGATCAGAAAGAACATCTCACTATTCTACACCAAGGGACGATCATCCGATAGAGGAATTCATGGCCGCCAAGTGAGTTTATCGATACATAAAAACACCAAGGCATCGAATGCCAGCAAAGAAGCCGCAGCCAGCACGGTTGTAAGCCGCCTGCGAGCTAAAAAGCGGCGTCTCACATAACACAGCAGGCCGTATATCACCATAACCTCCAGCGCGAATGGAAGAAATCCCAGATATCCCAGGACCGGCATCTGGAAGATGTGGCCGAATTCGAAGTAGGGGATCGAGTATTCCCAATGCGAGCCGGCCCAGAAGTTGAAGAACTCCCAGACAAATCCTGCAGTCGCCCCCGCCGCCACCCAGCTCCAGAAACGGATTCCGTCTTTGTTATTGAGATCAGATAAGAGCGATGGGTTACCCAGACGGAAATGGAGGGGCTCGAGAAGAAAAATAAAGCACAACCAGACACAGGGGAAAAAGAGGGAGGGCCAGAGGAGGGTCAAGGCCAGCAGCATGACTCCGGTCAAGGTGCCGAGACGGAGGAGGGGAGGAGATGGTTTGATCTGGGGAAACGGCAGTTTCTGCAGGACCGTTCCCTGCTGGAAAAACTCGGCCAGAACCACAAGTGCCGGAACAACAGAGGCAAAGGCCGTGAAATATCCCAGCCATCTCTGCCAGAGTGGATCAGGCAGTTCGTGGTAGCTCCAGTTCTGCAGCCGCAGGTTGAAGAGCTCGAAGATCAGCCACACGGAAACCGAGACAAACGCCATGAAAAGGACATCTCGCTCCTGCCGTGTGAACAGGGATGTTCCCCCTCTCCGGAAGTTGATGCTGTCCACAATGAGGATGAACGGCCACCAGGCAAAGAGGTAGAACCAGGTGCGCATGAAGACATTACCGGAAACGAGCAGCAGCACAGCTCCGCTAAGGACCGCGCCACACAAGAATAGGTTTGCTTTGATTACTTTTTCCTTCATGCCGGTTCCTTCTAGGAGATCTATATCGGAGGGCTATAGAGGCAGGCTGTGAAGGATCTCCGCCATACGATGGATGTAGTCGGGATCGGTGCCGCAGCAGCCGCCAATGATGTTGGCTCCATTGGCGACAATATCCGGGATGTGCTTGACGTAGTCTTCCAGCGGCTGGGAATACTGAACGCTTCCATCCTCGACGATCTCGGGTTGGCCGGCATTGGCCTGGATGACGAGGGGCAGGGAAGTGGCCGCGCGGAGTTCCTTGACCAGCTCTACCATCTGCCGGCTGTCCAGGGTACAGTTGGCGCCCACGCCCTGGACATGGTTTTTTTCCATCTCTTCCACGAATTGGGCGATGCTGTTGCCCATCATGGTGAAGTAGCCCCGGGGCGTCTGGTTGAACGTCAGAGTGATGAAGACCGGGCGATCAGAAGCCCGGCGCACGCCCCGCAGCGCGCTGAGGGCCTCCTGCAGGTCATAGTGGGTCTCGAGAAGGAAGAAATCCACACCTCCGTCCGCCAGGCCGCGTGCCTGCTCATAGAAGCTGTCCGCGAACTGCTCAGGAGTATACTCTCCCTGCGGCTGCAGGAATTTGCCCGTCGGCCCAATGCTCCCCAGCACGAATTTTCCCGGGGGACGGACAGCGCAAGCCAGCTCGGCCCCGGCCCGGTTGAATTCATAGCAGCGGTCTTCCTGGCCGTAGGCCGCCAGTTTTATAGTGCTCCCACCGAAGCTGTTGGTGGAGACCGCATCCGACCCGGCAGCGAAATAATTCTTGGTTATCTCTTTGACGACTTCGGCCTGAACCAGGTTCCATGATTCCGGGCAGGCCCCGGGTTTGAAGCCTCTTTTGATGAGTTCGGTACCGAGGCCCCCATCCAGGAGTACCACGCGCTCTCCCACGAGGTCCATGAATGCAGCTGCCATCGCTCTCTCCTTATCGAATATCCACCAATAATATCCCCGCCTCTTGCCATTGTCAAAGCCGAAAAGGAGCCCACGTGGGAACGAGTTCGGTCTGCCAAAACCTCCCTGTTCTTTCGGATTGACAGGAATAATACGGCCCATGTATGTTAGGGGCAGGAAAGGAGAAGAGCGCATGAGCTTGTATTCGGATCTCGCGGACAAGAGGGTGATGATCACAGGCGGGGCCAGCGGGATCGGCCTGGCCACGGCCCTGAGATTCATCGAAGAACAGGCCCAGGTATTTATCTTGGATTGGGACGAGGAGGCCCTCGCGGCTGCGCTCCGGGACAACCATGCGCTCATTGGCGGCGCGGCCGCCGATGTCAGTAACCCGGAAGCCGTTCAGCAGGCGTTTCTTCGGATGGACGATCTCCTGGGTGGGATCGACATCCTCATCTCCAATGCGGGGATAAGCTTCCGCCGCCCTTTCCTGGACATCCCTTACGAGGAGTGGTCCCAGGTCCTGCGGGTCAACCTGGACGGGATGTTCCTTTGCACGCAGGAGGCCATCCGCCGCATGCAGGCCCAGGGAAACGGTGTTGTCCTTCTGACCGCCTCGACCAACGGCATGGAGGGGCATCCCCTGTACTCGGATTACAATGCCTCCAAGGCCGGTGTCATCCTGCTGACCAAGAGTCTGGCGTTGGAGTTCGCGCCCTGGCTGCGCGTCAACGCCGTGTGCCCGGGCTATGTCCTGACACCCATGCAGGAGGCGGAATACACTCCCGAGATGCTCGAGGAAGTGAATGCGGGGCTTCCCCTCAACCGGCACGCCGCTCCCGAGGAGGTGGCCGCCTTGTTCGCGTTCCTGGCTTCGAAGGAGGCCGGCTATATCAACGGTCAGGCCATACCCATCGACGGGGGAGAGACGGCAGGACCTTACAAGAAATCAGGCTGATCACCGGAGGAGGAGTGGGCCATGGCACACAATAAACCAATCACCGATCTGGTGGCATTGAAGGGAAAGGTTGCCGTCGTCACGGGTGCTGCCTCCGGGATCGGGCGCGCTTCAGCTGAACTCCTGGCGGAGGCGGGGGCGTCCCTGGCCCTGCTGGACGTGGATCCGGAAAGAGGGGAAGAAGCAGCCGGAAACATAAGGGATGGCGGCTCTGAGGCTGCTTTTTTCAGGTGCGATGTCTCGAAAGAATCGGATTGCCGCAAGGCCGTAAAGACCGTGGTCGAGGCATTCGGCCGCATTGACATCCTGTTCAACAACGCGGGAGTCATCGTGCGGAAGGATGCGGTCAACCTCGCTGAGGCGGAGTGGGACCATGCCCTGGACGTTACACTCAAGGGCGTATACTTGATGTCTCGTTTTGTCATCCCTCACATGGTCAAAGGCGGGGGGGGCAGCATCATCAACACCGGATCAGGCTGGTCGCTCAAGGGCGGGCCTGAGGCGGTTTCTTACTGTGCGGCCAAGGGAGGTGTACTGAACCTGACCCGAGCCATGGCCATCGACCAGGGGCCGCAGAATATCCGAGTCAACTGCGTATGTCCGGGAGACATCGACACGCCGCTGCTGCGGAATGAGGCCGTTCAGCTCGGCCAACCCTGGGAGGAGTTCGCCCGGGAGGCCGCAGACCGGCCGCTCGGCCGCTTCGGTATGCCGGAGGATGTGGCACGGGCCGTGCTGTTTTTTGCCGGCGATCTGTCCTCCTGGATAACGGGTGCCCACCTGGTGGTCGATGGGGGAGGTCTGGCTTGACCTCCAGTACACTCAGCTAGAAAAAGATTATTCAACGAGTAATCAGAATTTATTTTTAGGAAATGTAGTAATGAAAGAAGAAAAACAAGACTTTGTCCATCCCTACATCCCGAATTCCGTTCCCGGCGTCAAAGCGCAGATGCTGGCTGAGATCGGTGTCTCGGACATCGAGGACCTGTACCAGGACATCCCGGAA
>CBFDBC010000058.1:0-16765 GCA_965602945.1 uncultured bacterium
GGTTTTCCGGGAAGTCCTCCTCCACCTGAGTCCTGTACTGGGCCCGTGTACGCTTATCGATCCTGTCATTCATCGTCTTTCCTCTCATGCCGGTTGATAACGGCCTTTTCAAATACGTCGGTCCGTAGTTCGTGCAGGTAGACACACACGGTAGCGACCCGGAAATCTTCCTTGAGATCAGCCGGGGCCATGGCTTCGTAGACCGCCTCCGCGGTTTTGCCGGCCGTCGTCTCCCCCAGCCGGAGGTCCCGGGGTTCGCCCTGAAATGAAGGGAGCGGGTTCACATTGTCACCCGAGTAAGTGCTGATCATTTTTGCCCGGCCGGGCTGAAGGTGAAACTCGAAGTAACTCTTGACGCTGTGGCCGCCGCTTCCCCGTTTGATGATACTCAATGCCGCGCGGTCCGATGACATGACGCATCCGCTGATCCTCGGCGTAAAATTGGGGCTGTCCGGCTCATAGTCCCAATCCTCCATGGCCTGCGCCAGGACCTCGACCGGTCCCATGGGACCGGCACTCGGCCGGATGGACGAAGTCTGGCGGCCGTTGCTGACGGCGATCCCCTGTAATATCATTATGGCCGGATAGAGCAGCAGCTCAGGGTCTCCTTCCCTCAGCACGTCCTCTTCCGTCGGCCTGACCATGGCCCGGGTCTCCTCAAAGACGATCCTGCGGGCCTGGCTGGAAGGCGACCTCCCCGTGATGCAGTAGGCCACGAATGGGATGTCCCCCGAGAGGGTCTTGCCGATGATGATCACGCGACCGGGGTAGACCATACGGCCCAGCGCTTCCAGCCCATCGTTGCGAGTGCTTGCTTGCATGTTCGATCCTGTATTTAGAGATGCCTGATTCGGTCTATTGATAGCACACCCGGCAGGGTGAGTCAAAAAAATCCTGCGGGTAAAATACCTCTGTATAATCTACCCCAATCCGGGTAAAATGAAAATATCATGAGAAAGCCCCCCAACCCATCCAAGGCGTATGAAAACCTCGAGTTTCTCAAGTCCGACGATGCCCGCACCATCCGCATCCTCAGCGAGTACCAGGAGCCTTTGACCAGGCTTAAGAAATACAAGGTCAACAACACGGTCCTCTTTTTCGGATCCGCCCGGGCCGCCCCTGAAAACGGCGATTCGGTGCTGACCCGATACTATGGTGAAGCCGAAGAACTGGCCTTTCTGCTGGCACGCTGGGCGATCAAGCTCGAGGCCCGGGGGAAAAATTTCGTCATCTGCACCGGAGGCGGAGGAGGAATCATGGAAGCCGCGAACCGGGGCGCGGACCGGGCCGGTGGAAAAACCATCGGGATGAACATCTCCCTCCCCCATGAACAAGATCCCAATCCCTACATCTCAAAGGAATTGGCTTTCGAATTCCATTACTTTTTCATGCGCAAATTCTGGCTGGTTTACATGGCGCGCGCCATCGTGGCTTTTCCCGGAGGATACGGCACCCTGGACGAGATATTCGAAGTGCTCACACTGACACAGACAAAGAAGATCGACCGGCGCGACTTCAGTGTCCTGCTCTACGGCGAAGACTACTGGCGCGAGATCATCAACCTGGAGGCCCTGGCTAAGCACCGGGCTATCGATCCCGAAGACCTGGGCCTTTTCAGATACAGCTCGGATCCTCAGGAAGCCTTCTCATTCCTGAAGTCCCAACTTTTCCCCCATCTCAAGTCCAGGGAATGATCCATGGCTGGGAGACGGCTGAGGAAAAGGGATCTCGGACGGGCATTCGCTGCACTTATCATCTTTATCCTCGCCCTCACAGGGTGCACAACCCTGCAGCCGCGTGAGCCGTCCTATCAGGAGCAGGGCATGGCGTCCTGGTACGGGCCCGGCTTCCACGGCAAGACCACCTCCAACAAGGAGGTCTATGACATGCACGACATGACCGCCGCTCACCGGACACTGCCCTTTGATACGCATGTCATGGTCACCAACCTGGAAAACGGCCGCACGGTCATTGTCCGCATCAATGATCGCGGACCTTTCGTCAAGGACCGCATCATCGATCTTTCCTTTGCCGCTGCCCTGCAGCTGGACATGGTCGGCCCCGGGACCGTCAAGGTGAGGGTCGAGGTCCTGCCCGATATCTCTCCGGATCCCGGCTCACAAATATTTTCCGTCCAGGTGGGATCCTTCACGGTCAAATCCAACGCCGCTGCCCTCCAGGACAGCCTCAAGGAACGATATGCGGGGGTCTATGTCTCGACATTCCGCACCTCTCGACAGACCTACTATCGCGTCCGGATCAAGGCTCTCAGCATGGAGGAAGCCAGAGCTACGGCCCGCAAGCTCCAGGCTGAGGGATATTTGGTCATGGTCCTGGAAGAACAGTAAACGGCCCCTTGAGCTTTGAACTGGGTTGTTTTACACTTGCCGGTTCGACAAAATCCACGGGATTGAAATGAAAAAAGGCGTCCAGAAGATCTATACCGAGGTCGCGCACAGGTACGACCTGGTCAATCATGTCATGACACTGGGCCTGGATATCCTCTGGCGCAAAAGCGCGGCCAGAGTGGCCGGGTCGTCTTCACCGCTCCGGATCCTGGATGTATGCTGCGGAACCGGAGACATGTCGGTCGCGATCTCCCGCAAAGCTCCGTCCGGCGCGCTGGTCACAGGCGTCGACTTCAGCCTGCCCATGATCCACCTGGCAGAAAGAAAATCCTATTCCTCCCAAGCGGCTTTCGTGCTCTCGGATGTCGGGTGCCTCCCCTTCCCCGCGGACACATTCGACCTGCTGGCGATCTCATTCGCCACGCGCAACCTCGATTCGGGGCCAGAGGTCCTTGTGGATTTTTTTCGGGAATTTCACCGGGTACTCAAACCGGGGGGCGTTTTCATCCACCTGGAGACGAGCCAGCCGCGCGGACGCGTGTTGCGATCTCTTTTTCATGTCTACGTGAGAATGCTGGTGCGACCCCTGGGCAGCCGTCTGTCCGGTTCCGCAGCCGGGTACAAGTACCTGGCGCACACGATCCCGCGCTTCTATCCGTCTGAAGAGCTGACCTCTCTCCTCATCCGAGCCGGATTCCCACGCGTAGACTGCCGCCCCTTCCTCTTTCACATAGCTGCTCTTCACACTGCCCACAAATCTCTTGAGGCCAAAAGAGCCTGAATATTTTACGTTTCGGCGCCAAAGGTGTATGATGAATGGCTCTTAAAAAATGGAAAAGATGACCTACACATCAGCCCTGCAAATCGGCCCTGTCCGGGTAGGGATCACCAGCAGCCATCCGGATCACATCCCCCATTTCCCGGGCAAGATCGAGGTTAAATCCCTGCTCACGGATTTTCTTCGAGTCGAAGACATACCCTTCTCGGAAGGATTGGATGGATACATCCATATTGAAGAAGCTGAGGAACTGCCGAGATGCCGTTTTTCGGATGGCCGGATCACTTTGAGAGGCCCCATCCTCGAACTGGCAGAAAAAGCCTCCGACGCGAGATATTCCCTCTGGGGAAATCAGGGACTTCTCTACCGTTACACTCTGTTCCTGATGGAAACCCGCCACCAATTCTACAACTTTCACGCCTGCGCCCTGTATGCCCCGGATGAACGCGCGCTTTTCGTTGTGGCCGGAGGCGCCGGGAGCGGCAAGACGGTGTACCTGCTCAGCGGGCTATCGCAGGGCCTGCGGCTCTTCTCCACGGAAACCGTGCATCTGGAACTCCGGGGAGAGGAATCGGTATGGCATATGGGATCCCTGGTCGACAACATCCGTCTCGGAACCCTTAAGCATGATTTCCCCGAGTTTCTGCCGGAAACCCCTCTGCCGCCTCCGGACAGGATCTGGCAGGAAAAAGCTGCCATCGACCTCACGCGCTACCGCACGCAGGATGAGACCATCCGAGCCCCGACCTCCATCCTTCTCCTGTTCCCTCACATAGAAATGGGACGGAAGGAATTTACTCTGAACCGGATCGGGGATAAGGAACGGGCGGCCAGGCAGCTTTTCGACAACGCCTCGGAAAAACTGGCGGAATCTTTTGTCCTCTATGATACGATCGCCGTACCCGGCTTCGACAATCCGGCCGCCGCCCAACGCCGGCTGGATGCCATGCGGCAGTTCGTTAATAATCCTCGCATACGGATGATCGCATCGATCCTCGCCGATCCGCAGCACTGTTGGGGTAATATCCTGCAGCAAACCACACAAGGAGACCAAACATGAGCAAAGCCTGGGAAAACGTCGTCACCATGCCGGTGAAGGGACGATCCACCAAGCCCCGCGATAAGGGGCTCACCATGGTGATCGATAAACACATGGGACTTTTCCGCCTGCAAGACCTTATCCAGATCGCAGGCGAATACATCGATGTTGTCAAACTGACTTTCGGCACCTCCGCGTTTTATTCAGGGGACCTGCTCAGAGAGAAAAACCGGCTGCTGAACGAAGCCGGTATCGACGTCATGCCCGGGGGGACTTTCTGCGAGGTGGCCGTCTGGCAGGGTAAGCTCGAGGCCTACCTGGCCCGCGCCAGGGAACTGGAGTTTTCGGCGGTTGAGATCTCTGACGGCACCATCGAGATGGACCTGGATACACGAAAGGCGACCATCGGGAGGGCACTGGAAGAAGGGTTCAAGGTCTACACGGAAGTCGGGAAGAAAGATCCCAAAGAAGCGATCTCCCTGGAAGAGACGCACCGCCTCATTCGGGAAGATGCGGCTTCAGGCGCTTTCAAGGTGATCATAGAGGCCCGGGAAGCGGGCAAAGGTGTCGGGATCTTTGACAAGGATGGAAAGATCAAGCAGGACGAAATGGAAGACATAATCGGCGGAGTCGACGATCTGGATCGCATCATGTGGGAAGCGCCGATCAAAAACCAGCAGCAGACACTGATCATGCGCTGCGGGATCAATGTCAACCTGGGGAATATCCCACCCGATGAGCTCCTGGCCCTCGAAGCCCTGCGCCAAGGCGTTCGGGGCGACACCTTGAAGCAAGCCTATCTGGCTAACAAGGATTGGACCGGCTGACGCGGACGGCCGGCTATTCCGCCAGATACTGGGCGATGGACGGGATCCCATCCTTGCGGGGTGTCTGGTTCCACTTGGCGATCAGATAGTAGATCTCGCGCTCCATCACGCGGCACTCATCCTCCAGGAAATCCTCGGCTTCCTTGGTGTTCATGTCTTTCGTGTCGTTAACAAAAGCCAGGGTGCGAATGTAGTAGATGGGAACCAGCGAGTTGAGTAGCTGGGTTCGATCTGCCAGCCGGTCCCGATACGCGACCACATAATCGAACAAGATCCTGGCCCAGAGATCGGCAGGTACCCGGATATTTTCCGCCGACATCTTCTGCAGGTGATTGAGATCGTCCAGGTTCAGGGGGGCGATCACCTTGGTCCAGATCTTCCAGTATTTGATCAGACCATCGACAAAGCTCTTGAGCAGCCTCCCGGTGTCCACCACAACCGGCTGGGGCTCTTCCGTCACGCCCAGGCCGAATCCGAAGATGTTCGTGGGGAGGCTTTCAGAGGAATACTTCCAGAGATATTCGAAATCTACGGCCAGGCCGAAAACGGTTCCCACCACCTGGAAGAACATGGGACCCAGGTGAGCACCCGGGTCCTTGGCACGGTGAGACTTGGGGGCTCCCATGAAGGTCTGGCACACCTTGAACCCGCGGGAAATGGCGATGGTGGTCATCCAGATGTCAATACCGAACTCGGACACGTTCTCATCCCAGGTCTTTTCCGTGAGGTAGGCGCGGGCCAGCTTGCCCGAAAGCCCGAAATCACCGGCGATGGGCTGGCGCGTTCGCAGCCCGTACAGCACGCGCGTCAAAGGGTAGGCGATATTGTTGGTGATGGTCCCGTCGTATTTATGACGCACATATATCGGAATCACATAGTCGTGGCCCATGTAAACAGGCTCCACCAGATACTGCATCCACTGCGGTGTGATGCTGGTCAGATCCGCGTCCACCATGGCTATGGCCTTGGCTCCGAGCTCCACGCCGGCCTCGAACAGATTCCGGATGTTGAGCCCTTTGCCTTTGACGCCTTCCGGCGTGGAAATGTATAGCTTGGGCGTCCGTGTTTCGGTCCCGAGAAACGCCCCTCGTGTATCGTCGGGCGAACAGTTGTCCACGTTGATTATAGCGCAGTCCTTGGTCCCGAAATACTTTTCCAGTCCCGCATCCACCACTCCGGTCACAAAACCTATGGAGTCCGCCTCCTTGTAGGAAGGGATCCCAACCACGATCTCCGCACGGCGCACCTTGTCCGGATTGTCGACGATGCGTTTCATTTCAGATCCTCCACTGCTCCCTTTTCGGATATATGGATATCGAACATGCGGTCCAGCCGCGTGAGTTCAAATATCGAACGGACCCCATCCTTGACCGCAAAAAGCTTGATCCGCCCCCCGGGTCCGATGTTTTTGAGTACGGATACCAGAGCACCCAATCCAGAGCTGTCGATGAAGTCGACACCCCCCAGATTCAAGACCAGTCGATGTTCTCCTGTTGCTACCAGGTCGAGCAGCTGCTTCCTGAATTCCACAGCTACGCTGGCATCGATTTTTTTTACCTGAGGCGTCACGACACACGCCCTCCCAACCTTCTTCTGTGTGATCTCCATCATGTACTCCTGTTGTTCTCTAGGTTAATTCACAAATTGAAAAACCGGGTCATCTCCAGATAATTCCCATCTCGTGCACGAACATAACAGACTTCATCCATCTTGGCTTTTATGATGTACAATCCATAGCCCCGCTCCGGATGCTTCTCGAGATCGGGGGCCGGGATATCGTCCAGGTCGAAGCCCTCTCCCTGGTCGCCGATCCGAATAGTCACATGGTCCGGGAACAATTGAAAGCACACGGATATGGCGACACCCGAATCCCGGGCGCTCCCGTACTTGATGGCATTGGTACAGGCCTCACTGATGCACAGCTCGATATCCTCGACAAAATCCTTAACCTTCCGCCTCCTGGGGACGCTGGCGCACAGCTCCCGGCACAGCGACGTGGCCAGATGGAGGTACGCGATCCTGGCAGGGAAAGAAAGATAAAACTCTTCCACGGTTCAGCCCTCCTTCCATCGGAATCCGATGATGGAGATATCGTCGGAGAACTCGGGGCGGCCCTGATACTCCTTGGCATCGACGAGCAGGCTGTCGAAGGATTCCTCCAGCGGCCTGTCATTATGGCTCCTCAGGATCTCCTTGACCCTGTTGAGGCCATATCCGTTTTTTCCGCTGTGTGAGAACGTTTCGTTGATCCCGTCGGAAAACAGGATGAACGCGTCTCCCGGATTCAATACGACCTCCTGGCTCACTCTGGATTCGATCACAACCCCCAACCCAAGGGGCGGCCCCCCGCCTCTGATGTACTCCGCCGATCCATCCGCATGGATGACTAGGGGGAGATTGTGCCCGGCGCGGCAGAAGGAGATCTTACCGGAATCCAGATGTACAAGGGCGTAGACCATGGTGAAGAAACGCCCGTATTTCCCCAGCATATCATCCTCATCCAGGGTCTCAAGGACAGCCTCCGGGGCATTGATCCGGTAGAAGGGCGGCTCATCGCTGGGAAGCTTCAGGAGGGAGCCCGGCTGAAGATGGCTGGTGAGCCTCTGGCTGAGCCCGACACTGAACAGTGCGGCGGCCACACCGTGCCCGGACACATCGAGGCTGTACAGACCCAGCGTGGACTCATCCAGGCGAAAGATGTCGTACAGATCACCAGACACATAGGCGCTGGGTATGAAGCGCGCGGCGATCTCCAGCTGAGGGATATCCGGGAAATGCACGGGGAGCATGCGCTCCTGCGCCTCCCGTCCCGACCTCAGATCGATCTGTCGGATCTCCTTCGCATCACGGAGCTTCTCATTCAAACGGATGATCCGGAGACCGGTCAGGATCCGTCCCCTGAGTTCCCGCCTGCCGAAGGGCCTGACCAGGCAGTCGTCGACCCCGTTTTCGGATATGCTCAAAGCTTCGTCATCCGGCCGGACATCGAGGATCAGGATCACATAAACGTACCTTCCCCAATCGGAGGTTTTGATAAGGCGGCAGAGCTCCAGGCTGCCCGAAAGATCCGCTTCGCCCTCCATGATGACCAGCTGAATCCCGGGATTGTCTTTCAACCGGTCCAGCACCTCGGCCACCGCGCCGGCCACCTTAGTGCCGTAACCCAGAGCGGTCAGTTCCTGCTGCAGCTGACGGATGGTTTCGAACCGCTTGCCGGCAATCAGGGTATCCATGACTCGGTTTCCCTAAGTATCTGCTGATCTCCGTGGTTCGTGCTAATGGGCTTTTTCCACGAGCATAATGAGGACATCGTGACCGCCTTCCGGCACCTCGATATCCACGGAATCCCCATCGAAGACCTCTTTGAGCTGATCATCCAGGAAATATTGGTACTTTCCTTCCGTTAAAAACCGGATGCGGATCTTCCGCTTCGCCAGGGCCATCACATCGAAGGACACGAGCTGCTCGTTGTAGAGGAAACGCCGAATGACCAGCCCCCCCTTGCTCCTGAATATTTCCCGTCCTTCTTCCCTCAATCTGACCTCTCCGGAAGATACCTTCACATCATAGTGCCGCCCCTGGATGGATATGCGTCTCACCTCACCCGTCCGGTCCGGCTGCAGAACCCCGAATCGGAATCCATCCCAGGGAGTGATATCGATCAGCTCCTCTATGGCTATCAAGGCCATGAGCGGCCCCCAGCTTTGGTACCTGTGGCCTGTGGCCTCGCCGGTCCGTGAGTCGTAGTTCTGGGGACAGATCTGAAAATTGGTCCATGTCAGCAGGAAGAGATCGGCGCTTTTCCTGGCAAACTCCTGGGCCTCCACATCCATGCCGAACGCCTTCAAGCCCTGGTAAACCAGGTAGTTGGCATTCGGCCACACAGCCCCGCGCCACTCCAGCTGGTCCTGATATCCTTCGGAATCACGCGGTGCCGTGGGGATGACATAATCTCCCCAGAATTTCGACCTGTCGAGGAGGTGAGCCCTCATCTGCCGTGCCCTTTCTGCATCCGGGATGCGTGCCAACAGGGGGTAGAAGCTGGACACCGACATCTGGGAAGACCAGCGGCCGTCCCAGTGGCGGTCAAAATAGAAGCCCAGCTGGCTGTTCCAAAAATTATCGTTGATCAACTGCTTCACAGCTTCATACTCTTCCAGATATTCACTGTTATCCCTGGGATAATTCAAGACGCTTGCCATCTGGGCCAGGCACCACGCATCCAGGGCAAAAAGGCAGTTGAGATCAAGGCAGTTCATGGTCATGGTCCCCGTCAACCTGTCGAACCCGGCCTCCTCCCAACTGGGCAGGTCCGGCATGCCGGATTCCATCCGGGCCCGATCCTTTCCCGTATCGCTGTCCATCCAAGGAGGATCATTTCCCAGGACCAGCTCACTGTCCGAGCCCCACTCCAGGAGACCGTCTCCATTCCCGTCTCTGCGTGTGAGGCCATTGGACTTTTTCTCGGTCCAGAAGGCATGCCAGCGCGTGAGGTAAGGGTAGGCGAAACGCAGCAGCTCCTCATCCCCGGTCTTCTGAAACAGCTTGAGGACGACGTATGCTCCCACCGGAGGTTGAGAACGGTCCGGGCTGCCATCCGGTCCCGCCCTCCACTGGGGTATGTTTCCGTTGGGATACTGGGTTTCCAGCACAGCCTTGAGCATGTCCTTGGCATGCTTGGGACTTTCCAGGGAAAGTGCCAGCGCGTTGAAAAACGAATCTCCTGACAATGTCGACCAGGAAGGGATTGTCCCGTCGGGCCGCTCCGGAAGCCTGTTCCGCCCGGAGGGTGTGAAGAATCTGTGCCTGCCCGGCTGGTAGACCGAAGTCCAGAAAAGATTGTTGGTCACCGCGGCGGCCATTCCCCTGTGTGCTCCCAGACCCCGCACGCGGTTCTGTTCGTAGATCCGGGCCTCTTCCGCCAGGAAAGACTGGATGGTTTTTTCGTTCTTGTAACGGTATATCCGGTTGCTCAAAACCTCCTGGTCCTCTCCAACTCCGGCTACAAAACAGATCCAGCGCTTCTGATCCATCGAATAGGTACGCACAGCCCTGTTCCCTTCCCCTCCTTCCTCCGGAGTCCCGGGGAGATCCGACCAGAACAGATAGTGATATTTCTGGAGCGCCAGGCCTTCGCCCTCCAGTTGGCCATCCTCCCGGGAGCGGTATCGCCCCCTGGTCTCCCAGGGAAAGTAATGGATAAGCTGAACCTGGACGTGTTTGGGTGCCTGTATCCGGCCGATCACCGTATCCTCGTTCTGGCGCGACCATTCCACCGTTAAGGTCTCTGACTTGGCCGAAGGTTTTTTCAGGATAGGCGTGTCGTCGCCTTTACCGAATGGGAGGCTCAAGTCGAATCTGATCCGGGCATAACGTCCGTCCGGAGAATGAGGACCCACTTCTGAAACGAGATAATAAAAATCGACGCCTTCGGCCGCCTCCTCTCCTTTGATAACGCGGATCTTGAAAGCGAAGCCGGTATCCTGGTGGGGAGCCAGGACCAGACCCGCCCAACAGGAAGCATCCAGGGCCCCGATATACACGTCTTTCCACGGGTAGGCGATCTCGGCATGCATGAGCCCCCCCGCTCCCAGGAGAAGGATGACCAGCATGGCTGTGATTCTGATCTTCATCTCTACCATTTCTCGGGTCTCTATTTTAATGTAAAGAAATTCCGGCTTTTAATCAACATCACGTGACATGATCGATGTTTTCCGGAAAATCCTGATATTCTCCGGTTGCCAGGATATCGTCCGCAGCCTGAAACATGGTGTGAATCTCTTCGTCCCGAGTATAGAAATGGGGCCCGATGCGGATCACATCCGAGCCGGCCTTCCCGCCTTTCCTGAAATCCACCTTGACACCTCGCTTCTCCAGCGCCTGCTTGACCTGGTAGGCATGGGGCAGCCCCAGGGACACTGCTCCCCCACGCCGGTCCGCCTGGTTGGGAGTGAAGGCCTGAAATCCACGTGTCTGCGCCTCCCGGAGGATCGCTCCGGTCTGTCTCAAAGATTTTTCCCGAATGGCGGCGATCCCTATCCCTTGAATAATCTCCATTCCGGGAACAGCCGTGTACAGAGAGGGAATGGGAGGGGTGCCCGACATGAACCGGTATGCCCCTTGTGTGTATTCCATGTCCTTTTCGAACCGGAAGGGGGAACGATGTCCCAACCAGCCGGTCAGGAGGGGTGGATCCTGACCCGCCGGATCGGGATTCGCGTCCAGGAATTCATTACCCGGCCCCCCGCACAGCCATTTCAGGCATCCCCCCACGTAAAAATCTACCTCCAGGCTCTTCACATCGACCGGGATCGTTCCCGGGCCATGGTATCCGTCTATCAGCGTGAAGGCGCCTCTGAGTCTCGCCTCCCTGGCTATGGGCCGGACATCCAGGATAAACGCGGATTTAAAAAAAACATGGGAGACCGCCACACACAGAGTCCGGTCATCGATCCGTTTTGCCACCTCCTCCCACTCGATTCCGGGCCGGCCCTGACTCTCGATCATATCGATGTCCCAACCCATGAACTTGGCGATCCGGGAGACCGCGTAGATGGTCGAAGGGAAATCGAGATCGGTCATAATGACCCTGTTCCTGCGCGGATCATTTTTATTGAAAGCCGTGGACAGGGCAGCCCAGTGAGCGTTGGTGGCGCTGGTCAGCATGGTGACCTCATCCGGTCCGGCCCCGATCAGGGATGCCGCCAAGTCCCCGACCCGGCGCGCCAGGTCCCACCACTCACTCGACCAGGCGCTTACCCCCTCCTCCGCCCACAGAGTATAATACCGTTCCAGAGCCTGCCGGACCCCTCTGGGGACGGCACCCAGCGAATTGCTGATCAGGTATGTACACCGCCCCAGAATGGGAAACTGCGATCGGATGCGATCAAGATCCTTCTCCAGGTCCCAGGTCCGGGTGGCCCTACTCACGTCCATCTCCTCCTCGAATCAGCCGGGAAGGCCTTCCTTGACATAGCCTGTCACGGCCTCGATGAAGATGTCCAGTTCCCGCGGCAGTGTGTAGATGCTGGGAGTGACTCGGATGCCGACCACCCCCGCATCCGGCGTGCCGTCCGGTGCCGGTACTCCCATACTTGTGGTGACGATCTTATAGGTATCGAAAAGGTAGGCGCTCAGCTTCCCCATGTCCATCCCATCGACCGTGAATGTGCCTATGCCGCAAGATTGCTTCGGGTCGAAGGGAGTCAGTATCCTGACCCGGGGAAGCTTGGCGATGGACTTGGCCCAGTAATCCCGCAGGTAGCGCAGACGTGCCTCCTTTCGCTCCCCTCCGATCCCATGGTGGAAAGCCAGAGCCTCCCCCAGGGCCAGTTTGAGGGCTTCCGGCTGGGTCCCCACATGTTCAAATTTGCGGATATCATCTCCCTGAGGATCGGACGACGGGAAGAGCGGCCAGATCTGCTTGATCTTTTCCTTCCTCACATACAGGAATCCTGTTCCCATGGGACCCATCATCCACTTGTGCAGGTTGGCGCCGTAGATGTCACAGTCCAGGTCCTTCTGCTCGAAGACAAAATGCCCGAAGGCATGCGCCCCGTCTATGACGACTTCGATCCCCCGTTCCTGGGCCATACGGCAGATTTCCCTGAGCGGAAAGATCTGCCCGGTCAGGTTTGTCATGTGGCACAACAGGATGAGTCTGGTCCGGGAGGTCACGTTCTTCTCGAACAGATCCGCGAGTATCTTGAGGTTCTTGGGAGGATAGGGAAAGGAGAATGCCTTGACCTTGACTCCCTCCCTCTGTTCCCTCTGATAAAGCGCGTTTTTCATGGAGGGGTAGTCATGGGTCGTCGTAAGCACCTCATCCCCTGGCTTCAGGTCGAGTCCCAACAGAGGGATCTGCATGGATTCGGTCACATTGCGGGTTATGGCGATCTCGTCCGATGAGCAGCCGAATGTGTCGGCGAGCTTCTTCCGGATCAGTTCCTTCCGGGGACGCAGGTACCGCCATGAATTCAACACAGGAGCGCCGTTTGAGGTGTCCATGTAGCGCTTCACGGCATCCATGACCACCTTGGGAGCCGGGTGGACACCCCCGTTGTTGAGATTTATCACACTCCGGTCGATGCTGAAGGCCTGCTGGACATAGAACCAGAAGCTCTCATCCCGAGCCGCGGCTTCGGGCGCTACTCCGGAAATGCTTTCGATCTTTCCTCTCAGTTCAGCCTCGACCTCCTTGCCTGACAGTCCGAAAACTCCCAGGCCGGAAATCCCCAGGCCCAGACCCTTCATGAATTCTCTTCGGCTCGTACCCATTTCTCTCCTCGTCTCTGTTATTGTAGGAAATCCGTGCATGATTTTAACATATCACAATTTCCCGGGAAACCTAAAACCTATTCGGAGAAGGGAGGGGCATGCGGTCTGGGACGCCGCCCGTAGAAAAAATCGTCGGCCTTCGCGGCCAGAATTTGGGCGCTTGTGGAGCGGGCCGCGGCCCACCGCACAGCCTCGTGGAGCAAGGTGTCCGGTTTGCTGTAAGGACAGACGAAGATACAGCGCGCACAGTCTGTGCCCACTTTCCGCCAGTAGCGATAGCAGGACTCCCGGTCGATCACCCAGCGCAGCACCCCGTTGTCATAGTCCCGCTTCCCTTCCGGGATGGCGTGGGAGGGACAGTTCAGAGCGCATTTCCTGCAGCGAACGCAGAAATCCTGGACTCCGAAAGCTCGGGGTTGATCCGGGATCAGCGGCATATCGGTGGTAACCAGCCCCAACCGGACACGCGGTCCGTACTTTTCTGTGAGCAAGAAGCCGATCCGCCCCACCTCGCCCAGGCCGGCTTTCCATGCCAGGGGGGGGACCAGGGCGGCATAGTTGCTGCCGGCCATGTGGGCGCGTGCCGGGAAGCCTAAGCGACGTATCATCCCGGCAGTTACCGATGCGATGCGGGCGGCAGCCAGGTACTGTTTGGCGGTCTCAACGATCACTGGGGCCAGGGGCGCCGCCGCGATCATGGAAAAATCCATCTCAACTGCAAAAACAATGGCGTAGGAATGATCCAGCTCGATCGGTTTGCCATAGGGCTCAGGTCCCCTTCCCACGTGGGAGTAGATGAAGGCCGGTTCCATCTCACAAACACCACACAGATCCGCGCCCAGGTAGCGTACGGTTTCTTTTACGACCCTGCTGTTCATCTCCGCGCTGCTGGATCCTCCACCGGGAAGGACCGGTCCGTCCACAGTCACAAGCTGGTGTTCCAGCCAGTCGAACTCCGCATCCGCCAGGGCGAACAGAGCAGGCGCTTTGGGCATATGGGACGGAGACAGAATGTCCGGCAGCTTGCGGGTCTCGTCATCCGCCTCCCTGTACTGCGGGCGCCGGGCATAGTATTCGTCAAACCGCGGGGTCCCCTCCTTCAGGTCGAAGCGGGCGAAAATGATGTCCCGCTCGTCGACCCTTTCCGGAGGATCACGGACGATCAGCCGGCCGTGGGGGCGGGGGGGAGCCGCCAGCCAGAGTAAGGCCAGGATTATGGATCCAAGTAGGACGATCAGGATCGGACCTTTTATGCCCGGAGGGACAACCAACAGGGCCGCCAGCCAGAGTCCGAGCGCGGAGGAAACCAGCCCGGCTCGACCCGCGGCGCGGCGCTCCCTCTCTCTGAGACTCACCAATGCGAAAAAAAGGAAAGACAGGATCAGCAGGGATAAGGCAATGATGCCGAGGAGGGCCCAAACCGCCATGTCACTTGCCGGACCGGGAGATAAGATTCAGGAGCGCTACAAACAGGGCCGCCCCCAATATGGCCCACAGGACCGGGAAGGGATTGTCTCCGAAACGGATCCAGGGGAAAAGCGGGAGCTCCAGCTGGCGGGCGATGAAGGTGCCGATCAGGGCTCCGATAAAGCCCAGCACGATGGAGGTCAGGCAGCCCATCCCCCTGCGGCCGGCGATCCGCGCACCCAGGGCTCCACTGATGGAGGCGATGAGGAGAAGAAAAAGCAAACCGAATAGGCTCATGTCCGACCTCGGGAATAATCTTCCCTCATCACTCCTGTTTTGTCAATCGTATCGGCAGCCATGAACCTCGGATTACGGGCGGCATGAACTGTGAGGGGGAGGCCGCTGAATGCAGCTTTCTGTGGAACCCGTGGGGAGTATCCTTGTGGGGGCGGTAGGAAGGAGCTATAGTAAGGAGATGGACCTCATACCCTACTTCAGATCGCATCGGGCCCAAATGATCGCCACACTGCGGGAGCTCGTAAGCCTTGAATCTCCCTCGCCGGATAAAAGGGCTGTCGATGCCTGCTCGGGTTTCCTGATCGAGGGCCTCAAAAAGCTGGGGACTCGAGTCACCACACTCCCCCAGGAGGAAATCGGCGACCTTTTCCTGGCTGAGTATCCCTGCAGGCAGCCCTCGCACACAGGGGACCGCACGCTCATCCTGGTCCACGCGGATACGGTCTGGCCCGTCGGCACACTGGGACGTATGCCTTTCTCCGTCAAGAGAGACACGGCCAACGGGCCCGGAGTACTGGACATGAAATCCGGGCTGGTGATGGTCCTCTACGCATGGAAGGCCCTACGGGAGCTCGAGCTCGAGCCGGCACGTCCTGCCGCCATTTTCATCAACTCGAGCGAAGAGGTGGGCAGCACCGCCGCCGATAAGGCGATCCGGGAGGCGGCCCTGGACTCGGCCAGGGTCTTGTGTCTGGAGCCTGCCCTGGCCGGCGGGGCGCTCAAACTGAGGCGCAAGGGACGGCTGGTCGTACGGCTCGAAGCGGCGGGGAGCACGGCTCACGCTGGGAATCCGGAGCTGGGTGTGAGCGCCGTCGACGAGCTGACAGCACAGCTGCGAGCGATCCACCGGTTGAGGTCACGCAGTCTCACCATAAATACCGGACTCATCCAGGGCGGGCATGCGGTGAACGCCGTCGCTGAACATGCATGGGCCCTCCTGGACATCCGCTTCTGGACACCGGCCCAGGAACACAGGATCAGGGACTATATACGCACAGCGGAGGCGGTGCACCCGAGTGCCCGTTTATGCTGGCGGGAGGAACGTCAGGCTCCGCCCATGGAACACACACCCGCCTCGGCACGCCTCCTGACTCGTATACGCAAGATCGCCGGAAGCATGGGGATGAGCCTGCCGGCGGGCAGGACAGGCGGTGGTTCAGACGCCTCCCTGGCCGCACACCTGGGGATTCCCACCATCGACGGCCTCGGCCCTGAGGGAGGTGGTATCCACGCAAAAGACGAGCATGTCCTGCTCCCTTCGCTCATTGAGCGCACAGCACTGCTTACACGTCTCCTCCTCGAGCTGTGAAACAGTGGTCTTCTCCCTTTTTCGCTTTCTTGGAAACAGGATTCGTACTATAATATCAGCTTCAACCAGGATGCCGTGCCGATGATCAAGAAACCTTATCTCCTGTCACCCGGGCCAACGCCCGTCCCTCCCGAGGTGCGCCTGGCTGCTTCCCTTCCGCTTATCCATCATCGCGGGCCCGAGTTCTCGGCCTTGTTCACCGAAGTCACAGAGGGATTGAAGTACATCTTCCAGACTGAACAGGATGTGATCACCCTGACGTCATCTGGCTCCGGTGCCATGGAGGCGGCGGTCGTGAACCTGCTCGATCGGGGGGACAAGGTCCTGGTTATGAACGCAGGCAAATTCGGGGACAGGTGGGGAAAGATCTGCCGCGCCTACTCCGTCGAGGTCGAGGAGATCGAGGTTCCCTGGGGCGCCGAAATCCCCAAGGAGAGACTGGCCGAACAGCTCGCGGCGCACCCGGATACACGGGCTGTTTTT
>CBFDBC010000059.1:0-16693 GCA_965602945.1 uncultured bacterium
TATCCTTCGGCCGCACGGATCGCCTGCTCCGCCTCACCCTCCGCCTTGGGAATTTCCTGGTTATACTCCGACCAGGCTTCGTTGATCTTGCGCTCCTTCTGCTGCTGGGATTCGTTGACCTCGTTGAACGAAGGCTTGACAGGATCCGGGGGATCCACATTCTGGAAGATCAGCTGATTGACCTCGATGCCGATCTCGTACAGGTCACAGAGCGTCTGGAGCTCCTCCTTGGCCTCCAGGGCGATGCGGACGCGGCCGACGGTGATGACTTCGTCCACCGAGCTGTCGCCGATGATCTTACGTACAACCGCCTCGTTCATGTAGCGGAAGGTGCTGTTCACATCCCGGATCTTGAACAGGTAATTGTAGGCGTCTTTGATCTTGTACTGCACGATCCACTCGGCATCGACGACGTTCAGATCCCCTGTCAGCATGCGGGCTTCACCCCGCGAATCCGGGGTTACGCGGTACTCGGTGCGGACGCCCGGATCCGTGGTCCTGAAGCCGAACTCCATCTTGAGCTGGCGCTGGACTGGGACCTTGCGCAACTGCTCGATCCCCAGGGGCAGCCTGAGGTTCGCTGGTGCGCACGAACTTACCGAAACGCAGGATGACTCCCATCTCCTCGGGGGCGATCTGGTAGAATGCCGTGGCCAGCACAACGATCAGCAGGACCCCGGGGATTCCGATCTTGAGAAGCAAGGGGTTGATCTTGGGCATCTTGAATTCCACTTGTGGAAAATCATTTGCCATTTAAACCTCCTGACACCTGAATTGGTAAAAGACAATCCTATCACAGATAGGTGTGATAAAAAACCGTTAACATACTCAATATACTCGGATGTATGGGATTCTATTCGATCCCATGAGGCCGGCGAGGCAGAAGTTAACCGGCCAGAGAAGCGATCAACCGGTCGAGATCCGGTAACGTAGATGTGAAAACGCGCGATGGCTGTGCAGGCAGGGCCCGGATGTTCTTCAGTCCCGACCCTGTCAGCACCAGCACGGCGGCCTTTTCCGATGGCAGTCGACCCCGGGCTTCAAGCTTGAGTAGCCCCGCCATGGTCGCGGCCGAGGCCGGCAGGCAGAAAAGGCCCTCTACCTCAGCCAGGAGCCTCTGCGCGGAAAGGATCTCCTCATCCGTCACGGCGAGTATCTCGCCCCTCAGCTCTCTTATCATCTTGAGTACTATGTTTCCACCAGGCGGTGCGGGATTGACGATGGACTGTGCCACGGAAGCGGGGGCCTCCCAGTTCCTGCAGCGGGAGCTGCCTTCCGTAAAGGCCCGGGCAATCGGAGCGCAGCCTTCGGCCTGGACACCGATAAAGGTGGGGAGCTCTGAACAGAGGCCCTGTTCTTTGAGTTCGACAAAGGCCTTCATCAGGCCTATGAGGTGACCACCGGAGCTGACCGGTACGACAATGCACCCGGGATTTCGGGGTTGGGTTTCCTCGAAGATCTCGAACGCGGTTGCCTTGTACCCCTCCACGCGGAAGGGATCGACGGAGTTCATGAAATAGATGCCGTGCTTTTTCCCCAGGCCGAAGCTCAGTCTGCCCAGCTTTCCATAGTCTCCCGTGACCTTTATCAGCCTTGCCCCGTGCACCGCTGTGGAGAGGAGCTTTTCTTCGGTCGTGTCTTCCTTGACGAGAACGAATGTCTCGATCCCGGCCCGTGCGCCATAGGCGGCCGTGGAGGCGGCCATATTGCCCGTGGACACGGTCCCGATGCGGTTCAGGCTCCGGGACTTCGCAATATGGACGGACACGACCGTGCCGCGGTCCTTGAAGCTGGATGTTGGGTTGAGCATCTCGTTTTTGACCAGGACGGGGGGCAGACGGAACCTTTCCGTCAAACGATTCAGGGGGAGGAGGGGAGTGCCGCCTTCCCCCAGGTGAAGGGCCCTGTCCACCTCGGGGATTGGTAGAAACTCAAGATACCGGGCGAGGGCCGTATCCCCATGCCGGATGCTACGGCGGGCGGAGGGGAGGTCTACCAGCATGGACTCGCCGCAGTCCGTACAGAACTGCTCCATGGGGTCTGCCGGGTGTTTTTGGTCACAAAACACACATTTGAACTGAAGCATGGCGCTCCCCCTGTATAGCAGTTCTCTGTCCCACTGTAAAGCTCTCCCGTGCCATTCTTTCTGAAGGAATCATCGGCTTTCCACGCCAGGGAGGCGTTGTCAATGGGGATGATCCCGGGTAGAATGAGGATATACTGCCATGGAAAGAGACGATACGTATTACATGCGGCTGGCCCTGAACGAAGCCGAGTCAGCCCGGCTCAAGGGCGAAGTTCCGGTTGGGGCCGTGGTGGTGTGCGGGGACGAGGTCCTGAGCTCCGGCCACAACACCAACGTGACGGGCCATGATCCCACGGCCCACGCAGAGGTTGTGGCCCTGCGCCGGACGAGCACGCTGCGCCAGAATCATCGTCTTCCGGATTGTGACCTCTATGTCACGCTGGAGCCCTGCGCCATGTGCCTGGGTGCCATGGTACAGGCACGCGTCCGCCGGCTGGTGTTCGGGGCCCTGGATCCAAAATCAGGCGCAGTCGAGTCCATCATGGTCTTTCCTGTGGACAAGACGAACCACCGGATGCAAATTAAGGGTGGCGTTTTGGGCGCGGAATGCGGTAAAATCTTGAAAGATTTTTTCAAGCTGAAACGAAAGCAGCCGATGCGCTGAGCGTGCGGAGAGGTGGCCGAGTGGTTGAAGGCGGCGGTCTCGAAAATCGCTATACTGTGTACGCAGTATCGTGGGTTCGAATCCCACCCTCTCCGCCAGTTTTACCTGAGTAATATTTTAAAATAAGCGTTGCGAAGCCGAACGGATTTCTGATATAAAGAAAACTTGAAGGAGTCGAGTCATAGGAAGGAGTTCATGGATGCGAGACATTAAAAACTGGGCATGGTTTTTGCTATTTGGCTCCCTCTGGGGTCTGAGCGAAGTGGCCGGCGGCGGCATCCTCTACGCCGTTGAGGTCCCATCGGCCTCTATTTTCCTGGCTGCCTGGGCCCTGTTTATCCTGGCGGTCGCACGGGGATTGGTGAATAAACCGGGTTCTTCGACCGTGATCGGAGCCGTGGCCATGCTTTTCAAGCTGGTCAATGCCTCCCCGTTCATCTGTCACCTGCTGGGAATCTTCATGCTGGGCCTGGCCTTCGACATCGCCGCGACCCTCCTGGGGCGCAGCGAGCGGCGCTTCTCATTCCGCAATATGCTTACGGGGATCGTGAGCGCCTATGGAGGGTATGCGCTTTTCGCCCTGAGCATAACCTATGTCATCCGCTACGATATCTGGGCCCAGGGGGGATGGCCCAAAGTCGCGCATCATATCTTTGTCAGCGGAAGCATCGCCGCGCTGGTGGCAGCCGCGGTGGTCCCGGTCGGATACTACCTGGGTGCGGGCAGCTTGAGCCTCCAGGCCAAGCGGCCCCGTTGGCTGTACGCAGGCACCATGGCCGGAGTCGCACTCCTCTGGATACTGGGACGTTTCGCCGGCTGATCCTGAGGCCGGGGGAAATCCCGCGGCCGGCCCGGCTGCTTGTCTAGGACGGCTGAAATGACCGGAACCGAGATTTCAATCCACGTCAATGAGCGCATGCTCACCCTGCCTTCAGGGACAACCTTGGGGGAGCTGAAGGAACGAGTGAAACCTGGCGCTGATGTGCTGGTGGTGAACGGATTTCCCGTGGACGACTCGTATATCCTGAATAACGGAGACAATGCGGCTTTGATCGAACGGGGGGAGGTGCCGTCTAGGGATGAACTGGAGTCTCTGATGGCGTCCCGCCATTCGCCCGGTGTCCACGCGCGCCTCAAAAAGGCAGTGGTGGGCGTGGCCGGCTTGGGCGGGCTTGGTTCAGTGGTGGCGACGGCTCTAGCCCGGACAGGGGTGGGGACACTGATCCTGGCTGATTTTGATGTGGTCGAACCCAGCAACCTTAACCGGCAGCAGTATCTTGTCGAACACCTGGGGAAGCCCAAGACCGAAGCCATTACGGACCTTCTCTCCGCCATCAATCCCTATACTCGGATCGTGTCCCATCAGGCGAGGCTGGTCCCATCCAACATCCCGGACATCTTCCGGGCCGCCGGGGTGATCGTGGAGTGCTTCGACCGGGCGGAGGAAAAGGTCATGCTCATGGAAACCGTGTCGGACAGCCTCCCCGAGGCCTATCTGATCGCGGCTTCAGGCCTGGCCGGGTACGGCGACAGCAACCGCATACACACCTTCCGGATCGGGGAGAGGATCTTCCTGGTGGGAGACCTGGTCAGCGCGGCGGAATCCGGCCGCGGGCTGATGGCTCCCCGAGTGGGGATTGCCGCCCACCACCAGGCCAACCTGGTGGTCAGCCTTTTCATGGACCCGGAGAAGGCATCCCTGGAAGCCGAGGAGCTCCTCAACCACCCCCTGCCATGGGGATGAAGGAGATCGCGTCTCCTTCCGACAGCAGCCTTTTCTCCCGGATGAACCGTGAAGCCGGGATCCGGTTGATAAACACGCCGGTGGTTTTTTCCAGCTTGCCCTCCCAGGGGAGCCCGTAAGCTTCGATGATGCGGGTCAGGGCTGTTTCGGGTTCACGAGGGACCTGCATCTCGGCGTTCAGGACCCCCGTGTGCCTCTGCAGGAGTGAGGCGAAGCGGATCTTGACCCTGATAATGCTGTGAGAAGGGCTCATGCCTTACTCCCCCTCCTGACGCCCCGGCAGGCGTTGAAAAGATACAGATTGGCCATCGAACGGCCGCATATGAGTGCCGTTGCCGCACCCACGACTCCCACGAGGTCCAGGCCGCGGAGCGTGACCGCGAGCATCCCGAAAATGCAGATCACCTCGATCAGAGTGGCGATTGTGATGGGTTTCGTTTTCTGAGAGGCCACCAGAATCCCTCTCTGCATCGAGAGGATCACCGAAAGCGCGGGGATCAGGACCAGGATCCGGGTCGGGAGGATGGCAAACTCGGCCAGAGAAGGGGGAAGTCCTGAGATCTTCTGGAACCAGATTAGAGAGGCGGGGGTAAAGGCGATCAGGGCCAATCCTCCGCTCACACAGAGTGCCAGCAGGCCTGCGAAGCGGCGCAGGCGTTCGAGGTTCCGGCCATGGTCTCCCAGGAGGGCGATGGCCACCTCCTGGTAAGAGAGGCCGAGGGACCGGAAGATAAACACCAGAGAGAGGATAACGGGCATGACCGCCAGGGATTCAAGCGACATCCGGCTCTTTCCGAGGAAAAATGTCACCATGGGGTGGACACCGAGCGCGAGGATGGATGTCAGGGCCAGCGGGTAATAGAAACTGGAGATAAAGCGGTAGGTGAGGATTTCGGAGGGGAGGGGATTGCGGTTCAGCCCCCTGAATTTTTTTACCGAAGAATCGGCCATGGCCCGTGTCGCCAGGGCCTCGGCCGAGACCGAGATCCCCAGGGCCAGGCCGCCGATCAGGGCCCCGTCAAGGTCGAAAAAGAAGTAGAGCGTGAAAGAAGTGAAAAGGATGGAGGTCAGCCTCACCGCCGTGCCGTAGGCGACTCGCCGGGTCTTGGCGTCGGCGATGAGGATTCCCTGATAGAAGCGGCGGTAGCCGATGGCGGCCGGCCAGGGAAGCAGTGCCAGGCAGGCACGGTATGTGAGCCGGGCCACCTCGTCGGGAAGGCCTACGAGACTCTTCATGACAAAACCGAAGACCGATGGGAGGAGGAACAGGACCATGACCGCGGTGATGGCCGCGTTCAAGGCAAAGGTGAAATTGCGCAGCTTGAGATAGGAATCCCTGTCTTTGACCAGGGCGGTGGAGGCGCTCATGATCATGATGATGGGGGCTTCGATAAGCACGGCGAAGGAAAAGGCCACACCGTAGGCGGCCAGGTTGAATTTGGGAGCCGGCATGCGGGCGATGATCGCTGCCAGGATGGGGCCTTCCGTGGCCATCATCAGCCAGGTTGCCGCCAGGGGGATCCAGAAAACGAGGATCTTCCGGTAGGTCAGTTCGTCACTGTGCTCGGACATAGTGGGTCAGTTTAGCCTTTCCATGGGGCGAATGCAATATTTGCAGTGCAGTTGGAAGCATATCCAAAACCGAGACATAGAAACAATCAGGTTCGAGGAACCATGCCCGCTCGCCTCCGGACGGCTTCCTTATCAGCTTACCAGACTGATCCAGAAAGCCAAACGGTTTTGGAAATGCAGTACAGTTCTCAATCAGGACTAGAAGTTGCGGTTGAAGAGGCGCTGGATGGCGGAGCTGTCGACCTCGGGATCGAGCCAGGTCGCCTGCTGCACGGAGTGCCAGCGCTGGTTCGGTCGCAGCCTTGCGATCCGGTGGATGTTGAGCAGATGTGTGGTGGTGATGTTGTCCGTGAAGATGTTTCCTGCCTCGGTCCCGCAGCTCAGGGTGAAAGAGGGATTGAGGGAGTTGTAGGTCCCACCGATGGCGCCCTGCGTGGCCGGGGTGTTGACCAGGAGGCGGCCGGCCGAAAGGCGGGCCGTGAAATCCTGGATGACATCCTCCGAATTGGTGAAGATACTCACGGTATGCCCCTGGCCGCCGAGGGCGTTCAGCCGTGCGCAGACCATAAGCGCGTCGCTGTAGTCGTCGACGACGTAGTATGCCAGGAGGGGTGTGAGTATCTCGTAGGACAGGGGGAATCCGGCTCCCACCCCCGTGCAGGGTGCGATCAGCATCCGGGTGGACTGCGGGACCGAAAAGCCGGCCCGATCCGCGAGTATGTGTGCCGGCTGGCCCACGATGTCCGCCCGCATCAGCCGGTTCTCGTGGTCAAATGCGGCCTCGCCCAGCTTTTCCGCCTGGGAACTCGAGCAGAAGTAGCATCCCCTTTCCTCGAGCAGGGGCCGGAAACCGGCCGCAACATCCTTCTCGACCACCAGTGCCTGCTCCGAGGCACAGACCGTACCGTTGTCGAAGGTCTTGGAGGCCACGATGGAGTCCGCCGCCAGCTCGAAGTCGGCGGTGCGGTCCACGAAAACCGGCACGTTCCCCGGCCCGATCCCGATCACCGGCTTGCCCGAGGCATAAGCCTCCTTCACGATCTGGCGGGTGCCGGTGGCGATGATGAGCGCCAGCTCGGGGTGCCGCATGATGTGATTCAGATAGTCCTTGTGCTTCTTACGTATGAATTGGAGGCAGTTCTCCGGGGCGCCTGCCGCGACGGCCGCCGCATGCAGCAGCTCCACCGTGGCCCGGGAGCATTTCCGGGCCGCTCCGTGGGGGCTGAAGATAAGCGGGTTTCTCGTCTTCAACGCGATGAGGACCTTGAAGATGATGGTCGAAGTAGGATTGGTCAACGGGGTTAAGGCCAGAAGCGGCCCGCGCGGCTCGGCGATCTCCGTGATCCCACGATGCGGGTAGCGGGCTATTTCACCGACGGTAGTCTGATCTTTTATGTTCTCGTAGACCATCAGGCTGGCCCAGATGTTCTTCAGGACCTTGTGCTCGAAGACTCCGATCCCCGTTTCCCGGATGGCCAGCCGGGCCAGATCCAGGCGTGCATCGTAGGCGGCTTCGAACGTGGCTTTGACGATGCGGTCGATGGCGGCCTGGTCAAGTCTCTTGAACTGCTGGGCGGCAACCACCGCCCGGTCCAGTACGGCGTCGGCGTATTCTCTGTAGGTTATTGACTCCACAGGCATCCTCCCCTGCAGCGATTGTCTTCCTGCGGATTCTGCTTATATCACAGAATCCCGTAAAAATAAACCAGGATCAGAGCCAGGGTCGCCAGGATCAGGATCACTCCCAGGGTTCGCGTCAGCCGGTCTTTCATTCGGGACATCCGGATTTTTCCTTTCCGAGCCCCCCCAAGAGCCAGCCGGCCCTGACCACCAGTCCGAGCGCTGTCCCCACAGGGCAGAAGAACCGGCAGAAGAACCGCTTCATGAACAGGGAGCCCAGGATGACCGCGGCCAGGATCAGCCACTGGATCTCCATCCCCTCGAAGCCGAAAAAGGTGGGGAAGGGTTCGTAGGCACCGGAGGTTGGATTGCTGGTCATAAACACACACATGAGCGCCAGCCAGGTCAGGACATAGGGGAGGGCCCGGACTACATGCACAAGGCTTTTGGCGACAGGGAGGTTTGTCCCGCTGATCCGGGAGTTGAGCTCCTGGAGGGTACCGAACGGGCAGAGGGCATGGCAGTACAGGTTTCTTCTAAGGAGAAATGCTGTCAACAGGGACCCACAGACCAGGATCCACCAAAAGGGATGTGTGATCACCCGCGGCACGAATCCCAGCAGCAGCCCTCCGTAATGAGCGATGGAGAGCGAGGCGTTGAGGTGGAAGCCGAGGAAGAAGAAGGCGGCGGCCATGACCAGGTAACGCAGCACTCTGAGGCCCTTAAGATTCGTGCTGAGATATGCGGCGATGAACAGCAGCACCAGGAAACCTTCCTCCCATCCGATGCGCCATCGAAGAGGTCGCTCCCCGATCGTCAGCCCGAGGACATCACGCCCCAGCGTATGGCCCCCCTTCCGGACCGCTTCGGCGAAGGCCTCGGAAGAGACGGTCGCCTGAGTAATCGTGTCCACGTCTTCCCCCGGCCACAGGGGATCGCCCACATGCCGTGACTCGAACTGTTGAAAAAAATCCTTTTTTTCCAGCCGGTAGAAAAAGGGCAGGGTCTCATTGTGATCCAGGACCATGACCCGCTGGATGCGGCCTTCGCCATCGACCTGAAGGGCCAGGGATAGGGGGCCGCCCCATCCCTGCGCATGGCTGACCGTGAGGTAGCCGCGGGATTCAGATGCGAGTATCAAGGGATGTTCGCTGATCATGGCCATGGAGGCCGCCTCGGGGATCTGTTCGACCAGAACGGGCAGATCCTCCCTGCCCCTGCTCACGTAGCCGAAGGCATAGCCCAGGATCAGGGTCAGAATTGCCGCCCATTTGAGGACCCGCTCGACCGCTCGCGCTCGCGATTTTGCCATTGAGATTCCATAGGATATCCGACTTCATACTGAAACTCAAGGCTCGGTCCTCAACTGTGCGCACCGGGCCGCCATTGGCATTTTTTGGGATTTCCCCTATCATTATATGTTAGGGATATGCGCAAGCTTTTGCTGGAGGAAACGAATGAACGCAGCAGGATGGTTTAAACGGTTCATCCTAATCTGTACGGTGCCTCTGGTCCTTTTCTGGCTGTGCCCGGAATCCCGGGCCGAGAACCGGAAGGTCCCGCAGGCCGGACGGAAGATCGTCGTTGACGGGAGCCTGGGCGAGTGGGAGGGGATCCCCTCCTTCCCGGTGTCACTCCGCCCCTCCAGCGAGGAGGCCCCGCCTTCGGAAGACATATCGGTGGCCGTTCGCTTCACCTTCGATGCCAAGCGTTTCTATGCCGCCGTGGAGGTAATTGACGACAGCTTCGAATTCCCCAGCCGCAGCTGGCGGTACGGGGACGGGTTCCTGCTGACCTTCATCGATCCTGGCGGCGGCAACGTCAGCGACCGCTTCGTCACCTTCGGTTTCGCCCAGATCAAAAACAAGCCCACCACCGTGCTCCTCAACCGGGATGGGACCTATTTCCCACCTGCATCACTTACGGATGTGGATATTGAGATCATAGAGGATGAAAAACGCGGGCTGCTGAGCTACGAGCTCGCCATTCCTTTCGATCTGCTGACACCATTCCGGCCGTTCATCCAGGGCAGCTGGGGAATTAACCTGGTTTATGCGGACAGGGACGGGGAGGAGAGTGAGATTCTCCAGCTTTACCAGGACCGCGACTATGACACCGAGCAGTCCAAACAGCGCCGGGGTGAGATTTTTGACTTTATTCTAAGCGGCTCATCCCAGCGCCCCGAGATACAGGCGGTTATGAGCGCCTCCCATTACACAGATGATGCATCCAAGATCCTGATCCTGGGTGTCCGGAACCCGGGAAGCGAAGGCGAGTGGACCCTGCGCTACAACCTCAGCTCAGCGCGGGCCAATCGGGAAGGCATCGCGAAGCTCCGGGTTGCGCCGGGCCGGAGTCGCATCGAGTGGGAGTTGGAGGAGGAGGGAGGGTTCCCCTCCGCGGCCTACGTTCTGAGCGTGGGTGTTATCGATGCTCAAGGTTCCCTGCGCTTCACCCAGGACAATCCTTTTTTTGTACTGAACCGCTTGGAGCTGGATGAGCTGGCCCGAAGGTTCGATCAGGCCCGGGACGGAGAGCGTTTCTCGGAAGACGAGCGGTTCAGGAGCAGCTTCCCCAGCGTAGAGCACCGCCTGGACCGGATCGAGTAATTTTTAAACGACGCCTATCCATACGTGGACATGACCCGGATCCAGCAGGAGTATGTGGACTTCGAGTTCCTGGTGGACAAAATATCTGAGGGAGAACCCGCCCTTTTCCTCCCAGGCCGGATCGGCCGCCTGGCGCACAGGTCTGGGATAGACGGCTCCCTGCAGCCGTTTTCGGTCTATGTCCCTGAATTTTATAACGGGGAGGAGGCCTTACCCCTGTATGTCACGCTGCACGGCAGCGGCGTGGACGAAACGCAGACCATGCAGTATGTCGCCCAGTCCCTGCTCGATTATCGCATGCGCGGCAAGGCCGGCCGCTTCATCATCCTGGCTCCACGGGGTCGGGGGCTGTCTGACTGGTACCTGGGCGATTCCGGGGAAGATGTTATGGAATGCATCGAACATGTGAAGGCCCTTTACAACGTCGATGAAACGCGTATCATGCTGGACGGCTTTTCCATGGGCGGGTACGGGGCATGGCGGCTGGGCCTGAAGTTCCCCGAGGTCTTCAAGGCCGTGGTGGTACGCTCCGGGGCCGTTTCCGCTCCTCCCATGCTCAGAGGGGATAACATCACAGAGCTGATGCGGCCCGGTATCCACAACAGCTATTTCGTGCTGCATGGGGCCAAGGACAACGCCGTTCCTGTTGTCCACGCCCGGCGGGCCGTGCAGAAGATGGAAGAAACCGGGATCGACCACCGGTATCTCGAGATCAAGGACGCGGCGCACAGTGGCTATGACAAGTGGGAAGAGATCCTCGGATGGCTGAAGCGCAAGGTGGGTTGGAAGGATGCCTACCCCATGCGCAACGCGCCCCGTAAGAAACTCCCCCATTCATGACATGATTCCGGGAGTATCAATGTCAGCATGGCGGTGTGAATTCATCTGGTCCCACTATGAGATTGGCAATTGTGCCCCGTGTGGATTATAATTTCGGCATGTTTTTCCTCCCGGTATCCCGGCTGACAGGAGGGAGGGGGTTCAAGAACGCAGCGAGGAAAACGCTTGTCTCACTGCTAGCGATCATCCTGGTCCTTTCCCAGGGAGCCCGGCTGCTATCCGCAGCAAGCCTGGATTCAGGTGTGATGCACGGAGTCGTAAGGACCATCCACAGGGCACCCCTGGCGGATGTGGAGATGGTCCTGGTCGGGCCCGGCCCCGATGGCGGGGAACGCTGCGCGGCCACGGATGAACTGGGGCGCTACCGTTTCATCCGCCTGGAACCGGGAACCTACGCGCTGGGGGCAAAAAAGGGCGGCTATGTGGCGCAGATCCGTCAGGGATGCCGTGTTTCCGGAAATGCTCCCTTTGAGGTGGATATATTCCTTTCACAGGGTGGCGTGGAAGAAGGGCTGGTTCCCACGGAGTCTGAGATAATCGATCTGGGGGGAACCGGATCGATGCTTACGGTGATGCCGCACGAATACCTGAGTTTCGTTCCTTCGGGGCGGCATCTCGCGGGGCAGCTGTCGCAAGCAGTCGGTATCCGCTCAGAATCCGCGTTCGGAGCATCGGAAATCCTGGCCCAGAGCTTCCGACTGGAGGGATTTTCACTGGACAGTCCGGAGACGGGAGCGCTGGCCGTCAACCTGGACTATGATGCCCTTGAAGAGATCACGGTTTCCGGCCCGGGAGTGCCGGCCGAGTCAGGGGAGTTCAGCGGAGCGGTGGTGGATGTGAGGACACGATCCGGAGCTCGAGAAATCGGGGGCCTGTTCACTCTGTTCATGCAGCTGCCGGAGTGGCACAACCCCAACAGCGTGGACCCAGAGGTCGTACAAAATCGGTTCGAAGAGGCGTATGGGGCGCATTTCAGCCTGGGCGGGCCGCTGGTCACGGACCGGCTCTGGTTTTTCACGGCGGGGCGGGCCGGTTATTGGAAAGAGTTCATCGATGATTGGCCTCCGGAGTATTCAGAATGGGGAAATGCGTGGAACTTCTTGGGGAAAGTCACGTGGGCGGTGAGCTCTAGCCACAGATTGTCGGCTTTGGTGGAGTGGGACCGTGACCAGGTGGACAATGTCGAGGCCGGCCCTTTCACGGCCCCGGAAGCCGTCCCCTTTCAGTGGGTCAACCATGGTCTGTTCGGCGTGACCTGGGAAGGCCGTTTGTCCCCGCGAACCCAGCTTGAGCTCAGGTTGGGGGCGTACTTCCAGCGTGGCCGGCTGGATCCCCAGTCCGAAGATCCTCCCCACCTCGATCTGGGGACCGGAATCCTTTCCGGCAATTCCCTGGAATTCTGGGAATATCCGCAGGAGCGCTATTCCCTGAACGCCTCCCTGAACCATTGGATCGAAAGCCGGGCCTTGGGACGACACGGGCTGAAAGCGGGACTGGAGGGGGAAATAGCGCCCCTGCGTGACTATCGGGGCATCCCGGGTGACCATCTGTTTTTGGACATTTTTGGGGACCCCAATATTTTGATCGCCTGGGGCGGCTATGACCGGAGGCCTGAGACCCGGAGGCTTTCCCTCTTCCTGCAGGAGTCCTGGACGCTGCCGGGAAACCGGATCGTGCTCGATGCGGGCATCCGGCTCAGTCATGTGCGGGGCTACCTGGAGAGCTTCGAAGGAGCCGCATTCGCACCCCGGACCGGCATTGCTCCCCGTCTTGGCTTTGTCTGGGACCTGGGGGGTGACCACCGCACACTCCTCAAGGGACATTACGGGAAATACTTTCACGGGGCCAGAGCGGCCTTATACATGAACCTGGAGGCGGAGGAACTTTACCAGGAGTATTTCTGGGACGACGGGGAATGGGTCCTCTATTTCGAAGACCCCTGGGAAGAATACATCATAGATCCAAACCTGCGCATGCCGTTCATGCGGCAGTACGTCCTCGGCCTGAAGCGAGAATTATCCCCTGACTTGACGGCTGAGGTTGCGTACATCGAACGGACACATAGGGATTTCATCGATCGTGTGAACCTGAGTGGGGACTGGATCGAGACCCGGTTTACCGATGAAGTGACTGGAGAGACCTTTCCCGTCTTCGAACGGCTGAATCCGGGAGAGAATCGGTTCCTCCAGACAAATCCCAGCGTGGATGAGGATTATTCCGGCGAATGGGGAGCAGCTTACCCCGGGATCGTGTCCTTTACGCCCATTCGCAGGTACAGGGGGCTGGCTTTATCCCTGAATAAGAGATTCTCCCGGGGCTGGCAGCTGCACGCCTCCTATGTGTACAGCCGCTCATGGGGCTCGGATGACAACATATGGGGGGAGTATTCCGAGGCCCGGACGAGCGGCCTGGGTGCCTCCCTCCTCTTCAGCAACCCGAATTACCAGATCAATGCGGCCGGCCGCCTGACCATCGATCCTACGCATGCCCTGAAAATCAGCGGATCTTATCAGATCCCCGGTGTCGATGTTGTCCTGGGACTATTCTATTCTTTTGCCAGTGGAGAGACGTACAGCCGCCACATCTGGGTCCCGGATGGCATCGATCCCGATCCCGTGTCGAATTTTCACGAATTCGTCTATATCCTGGGTGAAGAACGGGGGGCATTCCGTTATCCTTCCCAGCACAACCTGGATCTCAGGCTGGAAAAATTCTTCAGCAGATCCCGGTTCAGGCTGGGGTTCATGGTGGACATATTCAATGTGTTCAACTCCGGCGTCCCCACCTGGGTACAGACACAGATCAATCCCTGGACCGAGTATGGATTCGGACAGGTGTTGGGGATCCGCTTCCCCAGATCATACCGCGTAGGCTTCCGCTTCGGCTTCTGATCCGGATTTCCGGGCTCCGGTCCTTCCCTCATACCTCCCGGCTGGCGCGGACATGGTGGGCAAAGCCCATGAGCCCCAGGTACACCAGCAGGAGGAGAGGAATGAGCACGAACCAGTTGAGGCCGCGTATCCAGCCCAGGAGGTTCTCGATCACGACATCCATGCGGCCCCGGTTGGTTTTCAGGAACAGCATGGGCACAAGGCCCAGGGCCGTGATGAAGCTCAGGACGATGACCATGAATTTGGTATAGCCGATGCCGAATATCCCGATGTAAAGCACTCCGGCCATCAGCAGCGCGGCCGAGGCCATCAAGAGGAAATAGGAGCGCACCAGCAGCATGTCCTGTGCCGGGGCGGAAAAGGTGGAAAACAGAAGCAGGAGGGAGATGAGGAGTGCGGCGTTCGCGGCTGCGGGAAGCAGGAACTTGGCCGCGGTGATCTCGAGGCTGCTGACCGGCAGCGCGGACAGGATGGCATAACCCCGGTGCTTCTCCTCATACTGCTCTGACATCATCAGGGTACCGAAGGGATACATGAAGAGCACGAACCCGCCCATCAGCGTGAATAAGACGTTGAGTTCGCCGCCGAGCAGGAAGCGGATCCCTGTCAGGAGCACGATCACGAATATATAGTACACGAGAAATGTCGGATAGCTTCGTTTCAGGATGTGTGTCATGCGTCGTCTCCTTTGACACAAGAGATCAGGATGTCGTCCAGGTTGAGGTTTTCGACCTTGATGGTCTGGCGTTCCAGCCCCGGGGTCAATTTCGGTTTCAGGGACGGGAAATCGTCCGTGATCCCCGAGGTGCCGAAAACCTGTTCTTTGCGGTCCCTGAGGGAATGGGCGATGCCTTCTTTCAGCTCGCCCGCTTGATAGTGGATCCGCTTCCATTTGGCGAGGAGGTCATCCTTGCCCTCAGCCAGCGCCACTTTCCCGTCGATCAGGAACACGATAAGGTCGGCGATGCGCGTGATGTCGTCCGTGATGTGGGATGAGATGATGACGGATCGCCCCTGACTTTTACTGAGTTGGCGGAGCCTTTCCAGCACGTCCCGCCGGACCACGGGATCGAGGCCCGCGGTGGGTTCGTCCAGTATAAGGAGCTCCGGCCGGTGGGACAGCGCCAGGGCGAGCGAGAGCTTGACTTTCATGCCCTTGGACAACTGACCGGTCTTTTTGGTGCGGCTGATGCCGAAATCCGTCAGCAGCTTCTCGAAGTGGTTGAGGTCCCAGTTCCGGTAGAAGCCGGATATCCATTTCCCCATCCAGGAGACGGTCTTGTCCCCGTACAAATACGGTTCTTCCCCCACATAGCCGACCCGGCGCTTGATCTCTTTCGCGTGTTTGCGGTGATCCAGATCGAAGATCCGTATCCGGCCGCTGTCGGCTTGGATCATATCCATCATGATTCTCAACGTGGTCGTCTTGCCGGCTCCGTTGGGCCCGATGAGGCCCAGGATGTAGCCCTGCGGGAGCTCCATCGATACGGTGTCCAGATGGAACTTCTTATAGGATTTATTCAGGTCAACTATCTCGACGGCTTTGCTCATGCCGGTTCTCCTTGTGTGTTTTCATTTTCCGTGTATTTTTGTGTCTCATGAATTTAACCTATTCCCAGATTTTCCGGTTTTCCCTGCACCGGATGGCCAGTGCCAGCGTGCCCAGGAATAGCAGCACGCACACACCCAATGTGATCGCCGGGTTGAACCGGGTGATGGACAGGATGATCTCGCCGCTGTTCCTGCCGAAGCGCTCCCTGAGAATGATCTGGACCAATAGGGGAGAGACGACCATGAGGAACCATAGGGCCACCGCGAACCTTACGAAGCGCTGATAACCGAAACGGAAAAATCCCAGATAGTACAGCCCGGCCAGGACCAGGCACACGCTTGAGATGTGAATGAGGCTCGCGCGGCCCGCGGCGATGAATTCAGGGTCATCGAAACTCAAGGCATACCAGATCAGGTGTGCGGCCACGTAGACCGCAACCGACAGGAATACCAGGGCGAACTTGGCGCCTACGATCTGCCGGCTCCGTATCGGAAGTGTGCTGAGGAAGGCGTTTGCGTTGGATTTGTTCTCTAGCTGTTCCTGGGCCCATACGGAACCCAGGATGAGCCAGATCATGTAGGTATTGAGGAAGAACACGAAGCTGAGGTCCAGGGGATTCTCGCTGAACATCCTGTCGCGATTGATCAGGGGGAAGAAAATGGCGTAGTACAGGCCCTGGTATAAAAGGAACATAAAGGAGTTTTTTTGTATCAGGCGCAGCATGTTTCACCTCAAGTCCGTTCCCCGGAGTTTCATGCGGGCGGCCAGAGGGAGAAGACCCCAGAATACGGCCGTGCCGATCAGGCAGACCACGATCCAGTTCAACCCGATGACAAAACGCAGGACATCGTCGATCGAAAGCCCCAGGGGAGGGAAGATGAACTCGCGAATAGCTATCGGTGAAAGGAAAAGGAGCAGCCAGAGGCCCAACAGCACCTTCCCGAACCTGAGGAAACCGAAGCGGTAGATGCCGACGTAGGCGAGCCCGGCCACGACCAGGCACAGGCTGCTCAGCACCGCCATGTAGGCCCAGCTGGCAGCGGCCAGCACCGCGTTGCCCGTCAAGATCCGGAGCATAAAACTCTGGTAAATGACGAACACAGCGGTGTTCACGTAAACCAGCACGAACTTAGCCCCTATGATCTTTTGCCCGCTCAGGGGAAGCGTCTGCAGGA